>NZ_JBVVQT010000031.1:0-56322 GCF_055811595.1 Mesorhizobium sp. WSM4814 | reverse complement strand
CGGCGCGCCCCCCCCCCCCCCCCCGCGCCCCCGCGCCCCCCCCCCCCCCCGGGGGGGCCGCCCCCCCCCCCCCCCCGCCCCCCCCCCCGGCCGCGGGGGCCCCCAACCCCCCCCCCCCGCCGGGGGGGGGGCGGCGGCCAGTCATGGCCCCGTCTTAAAGATGGGCGCTGTCTTGAAAGAGGAGAGATGAATGCGCGGCTTCCTGCTCAACCGGCTCTCACAGAGCCTCATCCTGCTCCTGATCGTCTCGGTCATCGGGTTCCTCGTCCTGAACCTGCTGCCTGGCGGGCCGCTGGCGCAATTCGGGCTCGATCCCAGCATGACGCAGGACGATCTCGAGCGCCTGAAAGAGCAGTTGGGCCTGAACCGTCCGCTTTTGATCCAATATTTCGACTGGGCCTGGCGGCTTCTCCAGGGCGATTGGGGCCACTCCTTCCGCGACGGCGCGCCTGTGCTGGCAGTGATTGGCCGGCACGTCCCTGCGACGCTGCTGCTGATGGGGACGTCCACCGCGATTGCGATCGCCATCGGCACCTGGATCGGCATTCGTGGCGCCACGCACCGCTATTCGCTGTTCGACCATATGGCGACGGTCGGAGCCATGGTCGCGCTGTCGATCCCGACCTTCTGGTTCGGGCTCGTCGGCATCTACATCTTCTCCTTGCAGCTGGGCTGGCTGCCTGCAGGCAACATGTACACGATCGGCGACGGTTCGGTCCTGAACTACCTGCATCACCTGATCATGCCAAGCATCGTGCTGTCGCTGGTGCATGTCGCGATCTGGAGCCGCTACATGCGATCGGCGACGCTCGACGCCATCGGCCAGGATTTTGTCAAGACCGCCCGCGCCAAGGGCCTGAGCGAGCGCCGAGTCATCATGAAGCACGTCGTCGGCAATGCGCTTTTGCCGATGATCACACTGGCCGGGGTGCAGCTTCCCAGCATCCTGACCGGCGCGCTGGTGACGGAGACAGTGTTTACCTGGCCGGGGATGGGTCGACTGTTCCTGGACAGCCTCGGCTACAGCGACTACCCGGTCGTGATGGGACTGCTGATGTTCTCGGCCATTCTCGTCATTCTGGGCAACCTGATCGCAGATATTGCCGTGGCGATCGTCGACCCGCGTATTCGTCTGGGTTGAGCGCGTAACCTCACACCCAACAGGAGGCACCCGAAATGACCGCTCTCGCCGCAAATGCAGGACCAAGCCGCTGGTGGCGCAGCCGCACCGTGCGCCGTTTCACCAGCCATCATCTGGCGTTGCTGGGAGTCACGATGATCACCCTTCTCACGCTGGCATGCGTCTTCGGCCCGCATCTCCTGCCCTATGATTCCCTATACATCGATTTGCGCGCCCGCTTTGCACCGCCGCTGACGGGCGACCACTATCTTGGGACCGATCCTTTGGGGCGGGACGTGGCGGCGCGACTGTTCATGGCGGGGAGGACCTCACTGCTGGTGGCTTTCTTTGCCATGCTGCTGTCGACGATGATCGGAACGCTCGTCGGCGTGATCGCGGGCTACCGCGGCGGCTGGATCGGCGCAGCGCTGATGCGCACGGTCGATGGCTTCCTGTCATTCCCCTCCATATTCCTGCTGCTTGCCTTGGCCGCGGCACTGAAGCCGAGCCCGGCCATGGTCACCGTGATCGTCGCTGTCACCAGCTGGATGGAGGTCGCTCGAATTGTCGAGGCCGAGGTGCGGTCATTGCGCGAGCGCGAGTTTGTGCTGGCCGGGCGCATGCTGGGGCTTAGCGGCGCGCATATCATGTTTCGCGAGATCCTGCCCAACGCCATGGGCCCGATCATCGTGGCCGCTACTTTGACGGTTGCCCACGCGATCCTCCTGGAAGCCTATATCAGCTTCCTGGGGTATGGCATTCAGCCGCCGCTGCCGAGCTGGGGCAACATGCTCGAGGGCGCCCAGCAGTATCTGGACAGTGCGCCCTGGCTGGCGATCATTCCCGGCGCCGCCATCACCATTGCCGTGACAAGCTTCAATTTCATCGGCGACGGGTTGCGCGATGCGCTCGACGTGCGGGACGACCGTGTCTGACCTCGCCGGCATGGACCGACCCAGCCTCCTGAAACCGCAACGAGAAGTCCCTCACGTGCACGAGCCCAAAGTCGCCAACAAGAGCACACCCTACTGGTGGGAGGCGGCGCCCGTCATGCCGCTGCCGCCGCAGCCCCTGGCGAGGACAGTCGATGTGGCGATCGTCGGCGCCGGTTATGCCGGGCTTTCGGCCGGGCTTGCGCTGGCGCGCGAGGGGCGCTCGGTTGCAGCTTTTGATGCGATGAATCCGGGCGAGGGGGCCTCGTCGCGCAATGGCGGAATTACCAGCGGGAGCATCCGGCTGGACTACGCCACGATCACCCGGCGCTTCGGCGAAGAAAAAGCCATGGCGATCGAGGCCGAGGGCAAGGTCGCGCGCGAATTCCTTTACGATTTCATCAAGTCGGAAAAGCTCGACTGCGACTTTCAACTGGTTGGCCTGTTCAAGGGCGCCATCGGATATGAACAGTACGAGAAGATGGCCCGCGGCGCCGAGGCGTTGGCAAGGAAACTGGGGATCGAATCCTACGCTGTTCCATATGCAAAGCAGCGCGACTATGTCGGCACCGACTTCTATCGCGGCGGCATGGTCAGGATGGACATCGGCGGGCTGCACCCGGCCAAGTTCCACGCGGAGCTCCTGCGGGTGGCGCTCGCTTCGGGACTGGCGGTGCATTCGAACACGCCCGTGACCTCGATTGAAAGGGATAGCTCGGGGTTCCGCGTCGCCACTTCGGCCGGAACGGTGCAGGCGCGGCAGGTGCTGGTCTGCACAAATGGCTATACCGACGGCGCCAATCCCTTCCTGCGCCGCCGGCTGGTGCCGGTTCGCAGCCGGATCATTGCCACCGAGGAACTCGCGCCTGAGCTGATGGCGCGCCTGATGCCGAAGCGGATGATGATGGGTGAGGGCCGCGAGCTTGGCTTCTATTATCGCCCTTCGCCGGACGGCAGACGCATTCTGCTCGGCGGGCGCGACAGCTCGCGTGCAGGCGATCCGGCAGCCCCGACGCTGCGTTTGCGCAACGGGCTCGGCGAAATTTTCCCAGAACTGGAGAACGTTCGTCTTTCGCATAGCTGGTTCGGCAATGTGGCGATGCACCGTGACATGCTGCCCAGGATCTTCGAGAAGGACGGCGTGGTCTATGCCACCGGATTCTGCGGTTCGGGCGTGGTCTGGGCGCCATGGGTCGGCACACGTGCGGCTCACAAGCTGATGGGACACGGCGAGCAGGCGCGCACCGCGTTCGACTTTCGGCCGCCCGCGGCCGTCCCGTTCTATCGCGGCAATCCGTGGTTCATCCCGGCCGTTATCAAGGGCTACGCCCTGCAGGACCGTATCGCCTGGTGGCGCGCCAGCCGCTGAAGGCCGAACGGTTGGCGGTCACTCGACCCTTGCCGAACGATAGCGGCAACAAGGAACAGCATCACATGCACTACATCTCCACGCGCGGCCATCCCGAACGCAGGAAGTTTTGCGAGATTCTGCTTGAAGGCCTTGCCCCGGATGGCGGCCTCTATGTGCCTGAGGTCTACCCTCGGCTGGATGATGCCACGCTGGATCGGTGGCGGGGCTTGTCCTACCCGGTGCTCGCCTTTGAAATCCTGTCGCTCTACATCGACGATATTCCGCCCGCTGACCTGAAGGCCATCTGTGCAAAGATCTACAGGCCCGAGGTTTTTGGGACCGCCAGGATCGCGCCCGTGCGAACGCTTGAAAGCGGTCTCCATGTGGCGGAACTGTCGAACGGTCCCACCCTGGCGTTCAAGGACATGGCGATGCAGTTGCTCGGCAATTTGCTCGAGTATGAACTGGCGCGGCGGGGTGTGGAGCTGAATATCCTCGGGGCAACCAGTGGCGACACGGGCAGCGCGGCGGAATATGCCATGCGCGGCAAGAAGGGCATCCGCGTCTTCATGATGTCGCCCCACGGACGCATGAGCGCCTTCCAGCAAGCCCAGATGTTCAGCCTGCAGGACGACAACATTCATAACATTGCCATCGAAGGGGTGTTCGACGATTGCCAGGACATCGTGAAAGCCGTGTCCGGCGATGCTGACTTCAAGAGGCGCCACCGGATCGGCGCCGTCAATTCGATCAACTGGGCCCGGCTGGTCGCTCAGGTGGTGTATTACTTCTCTGCCTATTTTCAGGTGACGGAAGAGAATTCGTCAGAGGTCGACTTCGCCGTTCCCTCGGGCAATTTCGGCAACGTCTGCGCCGGTCATGTTGCGCGCATGATGGGACTTCCCATCTCCCGTCTCGTCATTGCGACCAATGAGAACGACGTGCTCGATGAGTTCTTCCGCACCGGTGTGTATCGCGTGCGGGGCCGGGCGGATACGTATGAAACCTCGAGCCCATCCATGGACATTTCCAAGGCCTCCAATCTCGAGCGTTTCGTGTTCGACCTGCTCGGTCGCGACGCCAGCCGGACGAGATCGCTGTTCGACGATCAACTGCGCGAAAGCGGGTCGTTCGATCTCAGCGGGGATCCGGCCTTCGGGAAGGCGGCGGACCATTTTGGTTTCCGCAGCGGGAAGAGCACCCACGCCGACCGGTTGCAGACGATCCGTGACACGTGGCACCGCTTCAACGCGGTGATCGATCCACACACTGCAGACGGCGTGAAGGTCGCGCGCGAGCATTCGGTTTCGGATGTGCCGATGATCGTGCTCGAGACGGCCCTGCCGGTCAAGTTTGCGGGGACCATCAGGGAGGCTTTGGGCCGCGAGCCGGATCGTCCACAAAGGTTCGATGGCATAGAGGATTTGCCGAGACGGTTCAAACTGCTTTCCGCCGATGCACAGACCGTGAAGACCTACATCGCTGAAACGCTGCAGGCTTGCTGAAAGGCTGCTTCCACGACCGGGACCTCTTTCGCCATGGCCGTATATACCGAGTTGTCACCTAACGAAGTCGCAACTTTCTTTCAGGCTCTGGGCCTGGGACAGCCGAACTCCGTTCGCGGCAGCGCGAGCGGAATTGAGAACACGAACTACTTTGTCGACACCGAGGCAGGCGAATATGTGCTGACCCTGTTCGAGCGGCTCACATTCGAGCAATTGCCCTTCTACCTTCACCTGATGAAGCACCTTGCGGCGCGGCGAATGCCGGTCCCGGATCCGGTTGCCAACGTCAGAGGCGAAATCCTTCACACACTAAAAGGCCGGCCTGCCGTGATCGTCAACAGGCTTCCTGGCGAGAGCGTGACGGCGTCGACAGAGTCGCATTGTCGCGCTGTCGGGGAGATTCTGGCGCGAATGCACGTGACCGGGAGCGATTACCCACGGCGGCAGGCCAATCCGCGCGGCCTCGAATGGTGGAACGAGGTGGTGCCGGTGGTCGGCCGCTGCGTATCTGAGGGACAGCGCTCGCTGCTCACGAGCGAACTGGCCTTTCAGAACCAGATCGCCGTGTCCTCCACCTACGAGGAACTCCCAAGCGGGCCGGTGCACGCTGATCTCTTTCGCGACAACGTGTTGTTTGAAGGTGGTCACCTGACCGGCGTCTTCGATTTCTACTTCGCCGGATGCGACACCTTTCTTTTCGATATAGCCGTGTGCCTCAATGACTGGTGCGTCGATAGTGGCACCGGCCGCCAAGACACTAAGCAAGTTGCCGCCTTTCTCGGCGCGTATGAGTCAGTTCGCGCGCTCACTGGACCCGAACGCCTATTGCTTCCTGCGATGCAGCGCGCTGGAGCATTTCGTTTTTGGTTATCGCGTCTCTGGGATCTGTACCAGCCCCGGGAAGCTGCGCTCCTCAAAGCACACGATCCAAGCCACTTCGAGCGCATGTTGCGCGTGCTCCGGGGAGAAGTCGCATGAGCAAGACCGCGAAGATCACCAATGGAAATGGAAGCACGATGGCACCGACTCTCAAAGACCACGTTGGCGAGCTGCTTTCGCAGATCGAGTCGGAGGGCCTGTACAAGCGCGAGCGAGTCATCACCTCGCCCCAGTCGTCCGAAATCGAGGTTGGCGGTCGCAAGCTGCTCAATTTCTGCGCCAACAACTATCTCGGCCTCGCCGACAGCGAAGAGCTGCGCGATGCGGCCAAGCAGGCACTCGACCGCTATGGCTACGGTATGGCCTCGGTGCGCTTCATTTGCGGCACACAAGAGGAACACAAGCAGCTCGAGGCAAAGATATCGAGCTTCCTCGGTATGGAGGACACAATCCTCTACGGTTCCTGCTTCGACGCCAATGGCGGTCTGTTCGAGACGCTGCTTTCCGAGGAGGACGCGGTCATTTCCGACGCGCTGAACCACGCCTCGATCATCGACGGCGTCAGGCTCTCCAAAGCAAAACGCTTTCGCTATGCCAACAACGACATGGCGGCGCTCGAGGAGGAATTGAAGAAGTCCGAAGGCAGCCGCTTCAAGCTGATCGCCACCGATGGTGTATTTTCCATGGACGGCATCATCGCCAATCTGAAGGGCGTCTGCGATCTCGCCGACAAGTACAATGCCATGGTGATGGTCGACGACAGCCATGCCGTCGGCTTCGTCGGCAAGAACGGGCGCGGCTCGGCCGAGCATTGCGGCGTCGAGGGCAGGGTGGATATCATCACCGGCACGCTCGGCAAGGCATTGGGCGGCGCCTCGGGCGGCTACACGGCGGCGAGCAGGCCGGTGGTCGAATGGCTGCGCCAGCGCTCGCGTCCCTATCTGTTTTCCAACACGCTGATGCCTGCTATCGCCGGGGCCTCGCTGAAGGTGCTGGATATGATCGAGCAGGGCGGCGGCTTGCGCCGCCGGCTCTACGACAACGCCTCGCGCTTCCGCGCCAACATGGAAAAAGCGGGCTTCACGCTGGCGGGAGCCGACCACCCGATCATTCCGGTGATGATCGGCGATGCCGCGCTGGCTTCGCAAATGGCCGACATGCTGCTTGAGCGCGGCATCTACGTGATCGGCTTTTCCTTCCCCGTCGTGCCCAAGGGCCAGGCCCGCATCAGGACGCAGATGTCGGCCGCCCATTCGACCGCCGATATCGACCGGGCTGTGGCTGCGTTCGGTGAGGTAGGCCGCGAACTTGGAGTGATTGGCTGATGTCCAACATGATGCGCGCACTCGTTAAATCTTGCGCCGAGCCGGGCATCTGGATGGAAGAAGTGCCGGTGCCGGAGATTGGCCCGAACGACGTTCTGATCAAGATCAAGAAGACCGCGATCTGCGGTACCGACGTCCACATCTACAATTGGGACCAGTGGGCGCAGAAGACCGTGCCGGTGCCGATGGTGACCGGCCACGAATTCGTCGGCACCGTCGCCGACTTCGGCGCGGCGGTCACCGAATACAAGATCGGCCAGCGTGTTTCGGGCGAAGGCCACATCGTCTGCGGCCATTGCCGCAATTGCCGGGCGGGCAGGGGGCATCTGTGCCGCAACACGCTCGGCGTCGGCGTCAACCGGCCGGGCGCCTTCGGTGAATATCTGGCGATCCCGCAGCACAACGTCGTGCCGATCCCCGACGACGTGCCCGACGAGATCGCCGCAATCTTCGATCCGCTGGGCAATGCGGTCCACACCGCACTGTCCTTTGATCTGGTCGGCGAGGACGTGCTGGTCACCGGCGCCGGGCCGATCGGCATCATGGCTGCGCTGGTGGCGCAGTGCGTCGGCGCGCGAAAGGTGGTCATCACCGACATCAACCCGCTGCGGCTGGCGCTGGCGAAAAAACTCGGCGTCCAGCATGTCGTCGACGCGTCGAAGGAAAAGCTGCACGATGTCATGCCGGCGCTCGGCATGACCGAAGGTTTTGACGTCGGCCTCGAAATGTCGGGTGCGGCACCCGCCTTCCGCGACATGATCGACGCCATGAACAATGGCGGCAAGATCGCCATTCTGGGCATTGCGCCGACCGGCTTCGAGATCGACTGGAACAAGGTCATCTTCAAGATGCTGCATCTCAAGGGCATCTATGGCCGCGAGATATTCGAGACCTGGTACAAGATGATCGCGCTGGTGCAGGGTCCGCTCGATGTCAGTGGGCTGATCACCCACCGCATCGGCGTGGACGACTTCCAGACCGGGTTCGATGCGATGAAGAGCGGCAATTCCGGCAAGGTTGTCATGGATTGGTGAGGGCGGCCTTGGGGCTGGACTACAGGGCTCGCCATTCGCGGCGTGAACGCCCGGGAATAGCGCGATTTTTGAGTTCGTGAGGGCGATGATGACGCTTCTTTATCATTCAGGGCTATCGAATCCAGGACTTGATTGCCATCCGGCGCACCAGCCGTTGACAGGCGGTTGGTCATGTCGAGAAGCATTCCGCTACGGACCGGGCAAGCACGAATGAAGACCCAAATTGTCGTCGTTGGCGGTGGGGCTGGAGGTCTTGGACTCGTGCGCCGGCTCGGAGCACGTCTCGGCCGCAAGGATTTCGATATCATTCTTGTCGAGCGGAACCACACCCATGTCTGGAAGCCGCTGCTCCATGAGGTTGCGGCCGGATCACTCGACGCAAATCTTGACGAAGTGGGCTACCGCGGCCACGGGCACCGTTGGGGCTACCGCTTCTTCTACGGGTCGCTGGAGGCCATCGATCGCACCGCGCGGCAGGTCACAGTGGCGCCGATATTCGACGATGACGGGTCGGAACTGGTCGGTCGACATCGGCTCCGATACGACTACCTCGTTATCGCAATCGGGTCGGTTTCAAACGACTTCGGCACTCCCGGAGTCAAGGATCATTGCCTTTTCCTCGAAGACCGTCACCAAGCGGATCGCTTTCGATTGAAGTTGTTGAATCATTGTCTTCGAGTTTCCAGGACAATGTCAGCTGATTCAACCGACGACGCCTTTGTTGATATAGCTATCGTCGGTGGCGGCGCGACAGGCGTCGAACTCGCTGAACTCTACAATGCTGCATCATCGCTCAGACATTATGGCCTGGAAGTCTTCGACGAGACCCGGCTGAGGGTCACTTTGATAGAGGCCGGGCCGCGGATTCTTCCGGCTCTCCCAGAAGCTTTGGCAAAGGCCGCGCATCAGGAACTTGAGGCCCTCGGCGTCCGGGTGCTCGCAAACACGGCTGTATCCGAAGCAACGGAACAGGGACTGCGGTGTGCTACCGGGGAGCAGATACACGCCAATATTTGCGTCTGGGCTGCAGGAGTGCAGGGGGCAAATATTCTGGGAGAGCTCGACGGACTTGAGGTGGCGCGCAGCAGGCAACTTGTCGTCCTTCCCACCCTCCAAACGAGCCGGGACGAGCGCATCTTCGCTATCGGCGATTGCTGCTTTTTCAAGCCGGAAGGGGCAGGCGGCCCGGTGCCGCCACGCGCTCAGGCCGCCCATCAGATGGCATCGACCGCTTATCGCAACATTCTTCACTTGATTGCCGGGGAAACGCCGGAAGCATTTGTCTATCGGGACAAGGGCTCGCTCGTGTCGTTGAGCCGGTTTTCCACCGTCGGCAGCTTGATGGGAAATCTCGTCGGAGGGCGGATGGCGATCGAAGGGCGGCTCGCCAGGATGATCTACGTGTCTTTGTACCGCATGCACCTGGTGGCCATACATGGCTGGATCAAGGGCCTGGCTCTTATCCTGGTCGGCCATGTCAACCGGGTTGTCCGTCCGCGTCTCAAATTGCATTGAGGTTGGTCAGGCGAGTGGCAGGCTGCGACCGAAAGATGCCGCTGAGGTCTGCGTTGCACCTCGCCTGACGACGCCCGAGTGGTCTTGCCGCGTTCCTCGCCCGATTTGCGCCATATGGCATGCCGACGGACGGCTCAAAACGAATGATCCCGCTGAATTGAAGGGGCATAACAGCAGCGAAATCTACCCGCCGGACGCCACTCTAAGGTCCGACTACAAATGTGACTTTGGATCAAGCGACAGCGTTGCACTCATGACCGTTGAGCATGACAGAGATAGCGTCAGCGTCCCGACCGAGCTGATGAAAATCGAGACCCGCCATGTGCCGGGCGCGCTGAAGCTGTCGCAGGAGATGGGCTGGCCTTATCTCCAGGAGGACTGGGAATTTGCCGTGAAGGTCGGCAATGGCCTGGTCCTCGAGCGGGCAGGACAGGTGATCGGCACTGCCATGTCCTGGAATTACGGACAGGCCTATGCCACTGCCGGGATGATCATAGTAACCGGCTCCGCGCAAGGCGGCGGCAACGGCTCCCGGCTTTTTGACGGGTTGCTTCAGGCCACGGACGGGCGCAGCGTGCTGCTCAATTCGACGGAAGAGGGGCTCGCACTCTACAAGCGACGCGGGTTCACTGCCTGGGGTACGGTGGTTCAGCACCAGGGCCCGCTGACCGTTGCCGTGACGCAGGGTACCCGCGACGACATCCGTCAGGTGACGGTCTCCGACCTCGCGGCAATCCAGGCCTTCGACGAACGGGCCACAGGCATGCCCCGGCCGTCGATGGTGGCTGGCCTCGCTGATGCGGGCAATGTTTCGGTCATCGAACGCGCGGGGCGGATTGCAGGCTACGCCATCGCCAGGCGGTTCGGCCGCGGCTATGTCGTCGGCCCTGTTGCAGCAGAAAGCGCCCAGGACGCGCGGCTTCTGATCCTGGCCCAGCTTGCGACGCTTCACGGTCAATTCGTGCGCATCGACGTCTATGCCGAACACGGATTGGGCGACTGGCTGGAGAGCCTGAGCCTCGCGCGTGTCGGTGATGTGATCGCGATGGTCAAGGGGCGACGGCCCGTCTGCGACGGGACGGCCCGCATGTATGCCTTGGCAAATCAGTCGTTCGGTTAAGGAATGAGGTAGGGTAGCGATGGATACGAATGTAAATATCCGTGAGGCGGCACAAACGATCGATGCCCTCATCACCCCGTCGCTGCTTCTGGACCGGGGCCGGATCGAGCGCAACATCCAGCGTCTGGCCGAGCATGCCAGAGAGCTTGGTGTCGTGCTGCGCCCGCATATGAAGACGGCCAAAAGCATCGACGTCGCCCGACATGTGTTCCCCGGCGAACCCGGCCCGATCACGGTCTCGACCATCGCCGAGGCGGAGTATTTCGCCGGCCACGGCTTTCGCGACATCACCTATGCAGTCGGCATGTCGCCGGCGTCGGCCGTCCGCGCCATGGAGCTTTGTCGCCGCACCGGCGCTGATGTGAAGCTGCTGCTCGATTGCGTGGAGCAGGCCGACGCCCTGGCCGGTGTACGCGAAGCCACCGGTGTGACGCCGTCCGTCTTCATCGAACTGGACTGCGACGACCATCGCGGCGGATTGAAGCCGGACGATCCCAAGCTGCTCGATGTGGCCGACAGGATCGTCGCAGCCGGCGCCAACCTGGTCGGCGTCCTCGCCCATGCCGGCGAGTCCTATGGCTTGAGCACGCCCTATGCACTGGTCAAGGCAGCCGAGGACGAGCGTTCGGCCACCGTGCGCGCCGCCGAAACTTTGCGCGCCCACGGCCATGCCTGCCCGATCGTCAGCCTCGGCTCGACGCCGACGGCGCACTTTGCGGAGAACCTCGAAGGCGTCACGGAGCTGCGCGCCGGGGTCTACATGTTCTTCGACCTCGTCCAGCACGGAGTAGGGGTCTGTGCCATCGACGACATCGCGATTTCCGTGTTGGCCACGGTGATCGGCGCCAAGCCGGAAAAGGGATGGGTGCTAGTCGACGCGGGATGGATGGCGCTTTCGCGCGACCGCGGAACCGCAAACCAGAAGATCGACCAGGGCTACGGCGTGGTCTGCGACGAAAAGGGGCGGGTTTTCGAAGATGTGATCGTGGCGCAGGCCAGCCAGGAACACGGTATCCTCGCCATTCGTGCCGGTTCTGGAAAGTCCATGCCCGATTTGCCGCTCGGGGCTCGGGTTCGGATTCTGCCCAACCATGCCTGCGCGATGGCCGCCCAGCATCATTTCTACAGCGTCGTCAACGAGGACAGTCCCCGGATCGAAGCGCGTTGGGAGCGGATCCGCGGATGGTAGGGGCCGCAATCGCAACGCTTTGCATGGCGCCCATGCAAACTGACGCACTGGTAGTGCAATCATGAAGTTTACATCTTATTGGCTGGATACCTCTCAGCCGTTCAATGAGGGCGCGTCCAAACCACTCGAAGGCGACTACGATGTGGCGGTTGTGGGCGGCGGCCTGACCGGATCCTCCGCCGCGCTGGCCCTCGCCAAAAAGGGCGCCCGGGTTGCACTGTTGGAGGCCGAAACGATCGGCAACGCCGCTTCCGGCCGCAATGGCGGGATGTGCAACAACGGTTTTGCCCAGAACTATGCAATCATGGCCGGCAAGCACGGCAAGCCGGCCGCAAACGCCCTCTACAAGGCTTTCGACGCCGGCGTCGATATGGTCGAGCGGTTGGTGCAGGAAGAAAAGATCGACTGCAGCTTCTCCCGCGTCGGCAAGCTCAAGCTTGCCGCCAAGCCTGAGCACTACGACGTGCTGGCGCGCAGCCAGGAACTCTTGGCGGCAAATGTCGATCCCGGGACGAGGATGATCGCGCGCGCCGACCTGCGAACTGAAGTCGGCACCAGCCGCTACCATGGCGGGCTGCTGTTTCCCAAGAGCGCCAGCATGCATGTCGGCCGTTTCGTCCGGGGTCTGGCAACCGCGGCGGCGCGGCGGGGCGCAGAGGTCTATGAAAACGCCCCCGTCATGGCTCTGCGCAAGGTCGCCGACGAGCATGAGGTCGAGACCCCGCGCGGCAAGATCGTCGCGCGCCAGGTCCTGCTGGCGAGCGGCATTTCCCAGGTCGGTCCGCTCGGATGGATCCGCCGCCGCATCGTGCCGGTCGGCGCCTTCCTGGTCGTGACGGAACCGCTGTCGCCTTCGCAACTCGAGCGCCTCATGCCGACCCGACGCAATGTCGTCGACACGCGCAATCTCGTCGTCTACTGGCGGCTGACGCCGGACAATCGCATGCTGTTCGGCGGGCGGGCCCGGTTTGCAGTATCCAACCCGCAGTCCGACGAGAAGAGCGGCCGGATCCTGAAAGCGGCGATGGTCGAGGTCTATCCGGAACTGGCCGACATCCGCATCGATTACTGCTGGGGCGGCATGGTCGACATGACCCGCGACCGCCTGCCGCGCGCCGGGGAGCGCAACGGAATCTACTACTCCATGGGCTATAGCGGCCACGGCACCCATATGTCGACGCTGATGGGCAGCATCATGGCCGATGTCATGGACGGGCGTCCCGACCTGAACCCCTGGAAGGATTTCGACTGGCCGGCGATCCCTGGATACTTTGGGCGTCCCTGGTTCCTGCCGATCCTCGGCGCCTATTACCGCATGAAGGACCTTGTCACATGATTTCGCCCCTCGAACACCTGTCCCGCAACGGACGCCTGGACAAGTTCTTCATCGACGGTCAATGGGTCGAGCCGAAGGGCACCGCCGAAGGCGTCGTGGTGAACCCCGCCACCGAAGAGGTCGTGGCCCGGTTTCCGCTCGGAAACAGCTGGGATGTGGACGCGGCCGTTGCAGCGGCCCGCCGGGCGTTCGCCACCTGGAGCCGTACCAGGCCGGAATACCGCGCGGGTCTGCTTGATCGCCTGCAGGCGCTGCTCGAAGCGCGCAATGAACTGCTTGCGCAATGCTTGAGCCTCGAAATGGGCGCGGCGATCGGATATGCGCGCACCGCGCAGGTGCCGCTCGCGATCGCCCATGTGCAAGTCGCTCGCGATGTCCTGAAAACCTTCCCCTTCGTCGTGCAGCGCGGCCACACCGCCGTCACCCACGAACCGATCGGTGTTTGCGCCCTGATCACGCCCTGGAACTGGCCACTCTACCAGATCACCGCCAAGGTTGCGCCGGCGCTTGCCGCAGGCTGCACGGTCGTGCTCAAGCCAAGCGAACTCTCTCCTTTGGACGCGCTGCTGTTTGCCGAGGCGATTGAGGAAGCCGGCTTCCCTGCCGGCGTCTTCAACCTCGTCAATGGTGACGGCCCAGGCGTGGGGATGGGTCTCGCCTCCCATAGGGATGTCGACATGATCTCCATTACCGGCTCGACCCGTGCCGGCATCGCGGTGGCCCAGGCCGCCGCGCCGACGGTCAAGCGCGTCGGACAGGAGCTCGGCGGCAAGTCGCCGAACGTGATTTTGCCCGACGCCGATCTCGATCGTGCCGTTTCGCTGGGCGTCGCCGCCGCCTTCCGCAATCTCGGCCAATCATGCAGCGCGCCGACGCGTATGGTCGTGCCGCGCGAGCGGCTGTCCGAGATCGAGGCGGTCGCCAAGAGGGCCGCAGCCCAGATCATCGTCGGCGATCCGCTTTCGGAAGCCACCACTCACGGTGCAATCGCCAACCGTTCCCAGTTCGACCGCATCCAAACCATGATCGGCGTCGGCATTTCAGAGGGCGCCAGGCTCCTCACCGGCGGGTCGGGTCGCGCGGACGATCTGAGCGTCGGGTTCTATGTCAAGCCGACCATCTTTTCCGACGTGCGCACAGGCATGCGCATTGCCCAGGAAGAGGTCTTCGGGCCAGTTCTCTGCATCATCCCCTACGACACAGTCGAGGAGGCTGTCACTATCGCCAACGATACGGTCTACGGGCTGGGGGCCCATGTGCAGGGCACGGATATGGGCGTCGTCAGGGACGTCGCCTCGCGGATCCGCGCCGGTCAGGTTCATCTCAACTACCCGGCCTGGGATCCGCACGCCCCGTTTGGCGGTTTCAAGCAGTCCGGAAACGGACGCGAATATGGCATCGAAGGCATGTTGGAGTATCTCGAGGTCAAATCCATCGTCGGCTATTTCTAGGCGACATCTTCGCCAGGCGCAGAGGGCGCAGCTGGCGCCGTCTACGCCTGTAGGCTGAGCGGATCGCTAATCAGTTAGAACATGTCGATTGATGACTGAATCGGATTTGGTGACGTCTGCGTCGGTTTGACTCATCAGGTTGCGATTCTATTCGGTCGCTTTGTGGATTACCTGTCGGGCATGATCGACCGACGCGGAATCGAGCAGCGGTGGAGGCGGACCGCTCGAAGCGGACGAGCGTGGCCGCCGGGTATTCGCTGCGACTGAGGCTCGTGCTGCGGGTTGTGGGCTTGCGGGGGTGTCTGAGATCACCGGTCTGGCCCGTTCGACGAGCGGGCGTGGCATCAAGGACCTCGATGTTACGGCGGCGTGCGGGCAGGTGCGTCGACAGGGCGTTTGTCTATGCGATCGAATGGAGTGGCAGAGAACTCTGGCCTGGAGCTTCCTCGATCGTTTGAAGCGCCGCCGTGCTGAGTTCAATTTGTGATTAGATTATTTTGACCAGGACTAACCTCCCACGTGATGTCCTTCGAGGCACGCCGAGATCGCCCGCAGCTGGAATTCCAGTGCGGGGCCCTCTGCCGGGAACCGGCCGTCCAGCGCGGAGGTGCCGACGGTAAATCCCGCTGCGCCACTGTTGCGAATGGTGTTGATCTGATCGGGCCGGTCCACCGATCCCGCGACGATAACGGGCTTGGGCACGGCCCGGCACACAGCGTCGATCAGCGATGGCACATTGCCTGCCGAACGGTAGGCGAGAAGGTCGAGACCGGCGACACCGGGATGGCTGGCGAGCGCGACGGCGCTTTTGACGATCTCGGCCTGCGATCCTTCCAAAATGCTCGGGTGCCCGACGATGCGACCCGGAAACGGATAGTAGCGGATGGGCGTCCCTTCCAGCAGCGGCAGCACC
This sequence comes from Mesorhizobium sp. WSM4814, assembly GCF_055811595.1. NCBI lineage: Bacteria > Pseudomonadati > Pseudomonadota > Alphaproteobacteria > Hyphomicrobiales > Phyllobacteriaceae > Mesorhizobium > Mesorhizobium sp. WSM4814. Next base: position 40,652 of record NZ_JBVVQT010000031.1, on the reverse strand, counting down.
TCTTCGGCATGGGTGCCACCGAGAAGAAAGTCGACGCCGAGGTCGATCGCCGCCTTGACCGAGCGGATCTCGCTGTCGCGGTCGAGCGATACAACTTCGAGATAAGTGTTGGCTCCGCCCTCGCGGATCTGGCGGGCGAGGGCGGCAAGCGCGTCGAGCGGCAGGCCGATGTCCTTGAAGCCGATGTGGCGGATTCCGGCTCCGAGCGCCGTTTCGGCGTGGACGGCGGCGTCGGTCACCGTGCGGTCGTTGCGTGTCAGCATGAAGATGAAGTCGAATTGGGTCATGGGGTGACGGCTTTCTGGTTAGGGGAGGGAGGCCTTCAGCCTAAGGGCGTAGTCGAAGGCGGTCTCCAGGCTGAAGGGGTCGGCAACGCCGGACCCCGCGATGTCGAAGGCGGTGCCGTGATCGGGGCTGGTGCGCACGAATGGCAGGCCCAGCGTGACGTTCACGCCATGGTCGAGGCCCATATATTTGACCGGGATGAGACCCTGGTCGTGATACTGGGCGACCACGATGTCGAACCGGCCCTTACGGGCCTGCATGAACACGGTGTCGCCTGGCCATGGGCCGGAGGCGTCGATACCTTCGGCACGGGCCGCCTCGATCGCCGGCCGGATGATGCGGATTTCCTCGTCTCCGAAGAGACCGCCTTCGCCGGCATGCGGATTGAGGCCGGCGACGGCGACGCGCGGATGGGAGATGCCGAGCGCCTTCGCACCGGCATCGGCCAACCGGATGGCATCCATCTGCGCCGCGAAATCGCCTTTGCGGATCGCCTCGGACAGCGAACAATGGATGGTGACGAGGACCGTGCGAATGTCCTCGTTCGCCAGCATCATGGCGACCTTGGGAGCCCCGCCATGATCGGCCAGGATTTCGGTGTGGCCGGGATAGTGCAAACCGGCTGCTGCGAGTGCTTCCTTGTGAATCGGCGCCGTTACGATGCCGCCCACCCAACCGTCCCGCGCCAGTCCGATCGCGACAACGATGGCGTCGAACGCCGCGCGTCCACTGACGGCCGAAACCTGGCTGACCGGTGGCAGGGCGGAAAGCTGCGAGGAGCAAAGCACGTTGAGGGTTCCGTCATCGAGCACGGTCTCATCGACGGAGGCGATCGGCCGAACCCGCACATTAGAGTTAAGCGCGCAAAGGGCGTGGGTCATCACCAGCGGATCACCGACGACGATCCAGTGTCGCTTGTCCGGTCGACGGAGATACATTTTTGCGATGATCTCGGGGCCGATGCCGGAGGGATCACCCATGGTCACGGCTAGTGGAGCGTCATGGGCGGTCATGGAGAAGAGCCTTTCTTGAAAGCGGTTTGGCCAGCAGGTCGCGGGCGGCATCAAGGAGTGCCGAGGTTGAGCCGAAGCCTCCCGCCTTCATGGCGATGGTGAGCGACGTTCCGTCCGCCCGTTCGGCGCGGCCAACCGGAAAGCCGGGCTCCAACTCGCGGGTGAGAAGGAACCCGTTGATGCCGAGGCGATCGAGGATCGCGGCCATCGTCTCGCCGCCGGTGGCGATCACCGCGTCATAGTCGCGCCCGGTGACCGCCGCGGCTGCTTGTCCGGCGAGGTTCGTCATCACCGCGCTGGCATTCTCCTGCCGTTGCAGCGGCGCCCGAAGACAAATCACACGGGCGTCGCCGGGAGGGTCGGCCAGGTCGCTGACGACGGGAACGCCTTGTACCTGCAAGGTCTCGCATTGGGCGCGCGTCACCGGATTGGCGCTTCCTGCGACGATCACCACCCGCCCGGCGGCTTTACCCGTTACCCGGCGTTCATCCGGCACTGCAGGGACCAGCGATGCCAGCGCGATGGCGAGACCAGGAGAGCCCACCCAAAGAACAGTCTCAGGATCGGGGATGCCGGCGACCTGCCGGTTCAGTAGGTCCTGGCTGTCGGCGTCGAGGATCAGAATGGACCCTTTCGTCGCCGCATCGCCGGAACTGTCTGGGGCGATAATGATTGGTTTCCCCAGGGATGGGTCGACCAGATCGGCAATGTCCGATGTGCCTGCGGGATGGACTGGATCGCGGCCGTAGACGCTTTGACTCACGGGAATGCCATTCACCGTCTGGATCCCGCCGACGGTGAGCCGCCCCGCTTCGGGAAAGGCTGGAGCGATGACAAGCCTGCTCCGGCCGCTGGCGCGAAAGGCGGCGGCGACTTCCACGCGGATATGGCCGCGCAGGGTCGAATCGATCGTTTTGAACAGAAGGCGGGCATGCGAGAGGGCCGACACGGCGTCGGCGATAGCCCTTGTCGCCTGCCAGATGTCGGAGGCGCGGCTGTTGGTATCGATAGAAGTGATAGCTCCATTCTCCGCGCCGTCGACCTGTCGCTTGATCACAGGTGCATAGCCTCTCGCGAGAAAGGCCGCCGCGCCGTCGGTAGCACTGGTCAGATCGTCGGCGACTATCCCGACGAGGAGAGATGTGGTCTGCTTCATGTTGGTGAGAATAGCAGAACGGTGAGAACCGAATATCGATATGATCTGACGATTTATGGTGATATGAAATCACCAATGAAACGATCTGACCTACCTTCACTCGACGATCTGCGTGCCTTCCAAACAGTGGCGCGTCTGGGGTCTGTGCGTGCTGCGGCGGCCGAACTCGCTCTGACGCATGGTGCAGTCAGCCGTCGCGTCTCCAAACTCTCCACCGATCTTGGCTTGCGCTTGCTCGAAGCGGACGGGCGCGGGGTGCGTCTGACCTCCGATGGCGCGAAGCTGGCGGAGGCGACCGGCAAGGCGTTCCATTTAATCACTGATGCCTTGGCAGAGATCAGATCCAGCTCGACGCCCATTCCGATCATCTTGTCCTGCGAGCGCTCGCTGGCGATGCGCTGGCTGATCCCGCGCCTGTCCGGGTTTCAGGATCGATACCCGGATGTCGAGGTGCATCTGTCGACCGGCGGCGGAGGGCTCGACTTCGCGCGTGACCGGGTGACGCTTGCGATCCGCCGTCTCGATTTTCCGGTGGACCCGGAATGGACCATCATCAGGCTGATGCCCGAGCGCGTCGGTCCGGTCATGCTGCCATCCCTGCGCAAGCGGTTCGAGAGTGGCGACTATGTGGCGCTCGGATCACGGACGCGACCGGATGCCTGGGAAGCGTGGCTCGACGCGCACATGGCTGCGCCGCGTCCTCGAGCGACCCGATTGCTGGATCATCATTTCCTGATGACAGAAGCGGCCCTGGGTGGTCTTGGCGTTGCTCTTGCCCCCCAGGCGATTGCAGCGGATGACGTCGCGAATGGGCGATTGGAAGCACCACTCGGCTTTGATCGCGACGGGACGGACTACGGCCTGATCCATCCGAAGTCGATCACTGTTTCAAGCGGCCTCTCCGCATTGCGCGATTGGCTGACCGCAGAGTCCGAGAGTATCGTTCAAGCGGCAGGTGCTTGAGAACAGCTAAACCAAGAAATAAGGTCGCCTTTGCGCCCGTATCGGCTCAGACAGGGAAAGAGACAGCACTGCGAAAGGGCGTGCTGGTTTTTCGGTCGACCGGAGAGCCTTCTGCCGGATGACCTCGCATTGCGGCACATTCTGCCAAACGCCTGCGATTATGCTCTGCTGATAGGGCAGATTGACAGGAACCAAGGACATGGATCGCTTCCGGCCGAAATACGTGACTTTTGATTGCCACGGCACGCTCATCAATTTCCAGATGGCGGAAGCCGCCAGGGACCTGTTCGGTCATCTTCTGGATGGGCCGGGCATGGACGAATTCATCAGAAACTTCCAGGGCTATCGCCTCGACGAGGTGATGCAGGACTGGAAGCCTTATGCGGATGTCGTTCACAACGCACTGGAACGCACCTGCCGCCGCAACAGCGTCGCATTCCGTGCCGAAGACGCCGAAACGATCTACAACCGCATCCCGACCTGGGGGCCGCATCCCGACGTCCCCGAGGGATTGGCCAAGCTGGCCAAGGAAATTCCGTTGGTCACCCTGACGAACTCCATGGTGGCCCAGATTCCGTCGAACGTGGCAAAGCTCGGTGCGCCCTTTCATGCCGTCTTGACCGCTGAAGAGGCGGGTGCCTACAAGCCGCACTTCAAGGCGTTCGAATACATGTTCGACATGCTGGGCTGCGGCCCGGAGGATATCACGCATGTGTCCTCGTCTTTCCGCCACGACCTGATGTCCGCCTATGATCTGGGGATCAAGAGCAAGGTCTGGGTCAATCGCGGCCACGAGCCGGCCAATCCCTTTTACGAATACACCGAAATCCGCGATGTGACGCAGCTGCCCGGCGTTTTCGGACTCTGAGGGGCGAGGAGGCCGGAGCCCCGCAGAGCACTGCGCCAATTTTCGAGGGCGGCCAGCGGCGCCGTCTCAAACACCGCGAGAAATGGAACTGCAGGGCGTCATCGCTGGAGCGCTCCCTCTGTCGAAGCATGAAGGACAACGGTTCCCCAACAGGCGAGGATCTTTCGAATTGGGTGCTTATGGTGATCTGGTCCCCGATGAAGAAGCTGGTCAGCTCAATGGCTCCATGACGGCAGGACGCGACCATCTGGCTTACGCGGCAGCTTCAACCGAAGCTTATTTTCGCGCTGCCGCCGCAAGCCTGGCGATGCGGCCGGGCGCTTCCGAACCGGACATGTCGGCGGCACTGCTGAAGCGCCACTACGGATTGACCGGATCGATCGCGACATTGTCCTCCGAGGTTGAGCGCACCGTTGACGTCAACCTGCTGGACGGCCGCCGGTTGATCCTGAAGACGTCGGCAACAGCGGAGGCGGTCGACAGCTTTCGTTTTCAAGCCGCCGCTATGGCCGGATTGCAAGGGTTCACCGGCTTCGTCGCACCCGAAGTGCTCCGCACGACCAGCGGCGCGTTGATGTTCGAGCAAGAGGGGATGTTCGAGCAAGAGGGGACATGCGGGTACCTGCAGACCCGGATCGAGGGCATTCCGCTGCACCAGGCGACGCGAACTCCCGACCTGCTTTTTCGAACCGGCAGTGCTCTCGCCCGGCTGGACCTGGCTCTTGAGCTGGTCAGTGTGCCCGCGGCTCACCGTCCCGTTCTTTGGCACATCGGTTGCTGGCCGAGGTTGATGGAACTGGAGCAATACCTGCCATCCCTGAGCATTGCCGAGAGCGTACGCGTCGCGATGTCGGAGTATGCGGAGCTCGTTGAGCCACAAATCGCTGATGTGGCGTGGCAGGTAACGCATAATGATCCCAGCCCGTTCAACATGATGGTGACAGACCAGGGAATGGGTTTCATCGATTTCGGCGATGGCTGCTGGAGCCCCAGGATCCAGGACCTGGCGATCGCAGCAAGTCACGTCGTAGCGGATTCGACACTTCCTTTGGGTGGAGCCGAGCATCTTATTGCCGGCTACGCCTCCGTCATTGCACTTTCGGCGCTGGAAGCAAAACTGCTCGTCGGACTGATGCGGGCGCGACAAAGCGCGTTGATCCTGGTCAACTACTGGCGGTCCCACCTTTTTCCGGCCGATGCCCAGTACATCAAAAAGAATGTCGCGCGTGCCGAGCACGGACTGTCCATCCTGGCGCCTCTTGGTGTCGCATCGGGCGAGGCAGCCGTCCTGGCGGCAATGTCGTCGTTTCAGCCGTAACGCATCTCGGTTCGCTCGACCGGCACGGTAGCCAAAAGACGAACCGCGAATTGATCAAAGCACTCTTTCAGATAGGCAGCAGCACATGTCCACAGATCTCATGCCTAATCGCTACAGGCCCGGCGAATCCGATCTTCCGAGGCGCGAGTCCGAGCTCATTGCTCGCCGTGACGAAGTACTTGGGGCCTCCTATCGGCTTCAGTACCGCCGGCCCGTCCACTTCGTTCGCGGCGAAGGCATGTGGCTCTACGACCCTGACGGGCGTGCCTATCTTGATTTCTACAACAACGTGCCGTCGCTCGGCCATTGCCACCCAGAAGTAAACGCCGCAATGGCTGAACAGGCGGGCCGGATAAGCGCCAACACGCGCTATCTCGAGCCAAAACTTATCGACTATGCCGAGCGACTGGTCGACACTTTCCCAAGCGAGCTCGACCGGGTGGTTTTTACCTGCACGGGGAGTGAATCCAACGATCTGGCCCTGCGTATCGCGCGATTTGCGAGCGGCAATGAAGGCGTGATCGTCTCGACCTACGCCTATCACGGCACCAGCGCGGCTGTCGCCGCGGTTTCCCCGAACCTGGGCGACGCCGTCAAGCTCAGCCCATTCGTGCGCATGGTCTCCCTGCCGGGGCCGGAGGGTGTGCCGGAAGCCCAGGCTGCGGACTTTTTCGAGGCGCAAGTACGTGCGGCCATCGTAGATCTGAACCGTCGTGGCATCGGCGTTGCGGCCCTGCTCATCGACAGTATTTTTTCCAGCGATGGCGTATGGGTCGATCCCCCCGGCTTCATCGCCGGTGGAGTTGCGGCAGTGCGAGAGGCAGGTGGTCTCGTCATCGCCGACGAAGTTCAGCCGGGTTTTGGGCGAACCGGCGCTCATATGTGGGGCTTTGAACGGCACCGGATCGTTCCCGATCTCGCTACCCTCGGCAAGCCGATGGGCAACGGATTTCCAATTGGCGCGGTCGTCGGTCGCAAAGCACCGATGGAGCAATTTGGCGCAACCGCTCGCTACTCCAACACGTTCGCCGGAAATACGGTTGGCATAGCGACCGCCGACGCCGTGCTGGCGATCCTGCAGCGCGACCAGATCCCCCAGAAAGCGCTTGCCATGAGCCAGCGCCTCCGGGCCGGGCTGGAGAAAATCGCACAGCAGCCATATGGAGTTCGCGCTATCCGAAACGCCGGTCTGTTCTTTGGCATCGACATCGGGCGTGAGGGTGCCCCGGCCGCAAGCCGGCGGGCAATGGCGCTGGATGTGGTGAACGCACTGCGCGACGACGGCGTCCTTGTCAGCACGACAGGGGCCAACGAGGATTCGCTCAAAGTGCGCCCGCCGCTCGTTTGCCAGGCCGAGCATGTCGACCTCTTCCTTGCAGCCATCGAGCGGGCGCTCATCAAGGTCGCAGGCTAGACCGCATGCCCGCGCGCAGGTGGCCAGGTCCTGGTTCCCAGGTCCTGGTCAATGCATGCCGAGATTGGCGGTGTCGGGTCGGCCGCTTTGGGGCCTGTCGGCTGGATCAGGCAAGCATATCCTTCAGCCGATAATAGGTGCCCACCATTGGCAGGAATCACGGCTTGCCGGTATGCAGCGGGACGGCATTCCAGTCCATGCCGCCGATTGGATTGGTATCCGTGCGGCCCATTGCAATGTCCGCCAGGACATTTCCGATCAGCGTCGAGAGCTGCGCGCCATGTCCTGAATAGCGTCGATAGCATAGTGACGGGCTTTATCCTGCCTGACGACGCCATTCATGCCCCTAACGAGCGGTACGATGTCGAACGACTCCGCAAGGGGATACGCAGTTGGGTGAGGATCCTGGCGGAACTAACGGTCGGCCCAGGCCGCGCCGGGCAAGGTGCGGGCACCCTAAAAGCGAAACGGGGCCGGTCGATCCGGCCCCGCTCGTCTACTGCCGCAACCTGAAGAGGTTCTCGTCTTACACCCAGATCAGTTTGGCGAATAAGGCAGCGACGAGTGATGCAGGACGATCTTCAGCTGACCGTCACCCATTCGCTCAATTCCAAAAGAGTATTCGACCTTGGTCTCGGAGCCGTCCGTCTTCGTGAAATAGTAGTTGCCCATCGACATGGCACTATCGCTGTCGACGATCGTGCCTTCGTTTTCCCAGCGCACCTCGGTGTAGGGCGCAGTCGCGAATCCCTTGTCTTCGCTCACAACTCCCGTGACGAAATATGACAAGGCTTCCTCGAAAGTGCCGCGGAACTGGTCTTCGTTTGCAAGGGTGGGCTTGAACAGAACTTCTTCCTTTCCGTAGGCATAGAATTTCTTGAGATGCTCCTCGGCAGCAGCTCTGTAGTCGCCGCCATCAGTGAAGACCTGCCCGATGTCGACAATACCCTCGCCCCAGGCTTTCTGAAGCGCGACGACTTCGTCCGCCGTAACCGGGGTCATTCCCTTGGCTTGCGCGGATCCCACGGCCATCAGGGCAATTACGCTGGCTGACATCGCTATCTTGTTGAGCATTCTGTTTTCTCCGTTTGCTACACGGGCGTCGCCGCCCACGGGGATCAATTGGTGACCGGAGATCGATGAAACCAATGGTAATTTTCTGTTGAATCGATAGCTTCCAGCTATCAATCAAAGGAACATTCATCATGCGCCCCACGTTCCGCCAGCTTCAGTATTTTGTGGCGGTCGCCGATCAGTCCGCATTTGGCGCAGCCGCTCAGGAGCTGGCCGTCAGCCAGCCCAGCTTGTCCAAACAGCTCGCGACCATGGAGGCGGAACTTGGCATCGCCCTGTTCGAGCGCACCTCCCGGCGTGTGCAGCTCACGCCACTGGGTGAAATCCTTTTGCCCAGAGCGCGCGCGATCTTGCGGGATCTGGAAGAGTTCCGGGGCTTGGCCAGACACGCCGATGGCAAGCTGAACCTGCGCCTCAACATCGGCGTGCTGCCATCGGTCGGAGCCTACTACATGCCATTGGCGACCCGCCGACTGCACGCCTCTTTCCCCGATCTCAGGCTAGCCGTTCAGGAGGGTGCAACGCGCGATTTGCTGAACCATTTGCGTGAGGGGCGGTTGGATGCGGTTATCGGTTCCCCGACGGAAAACCCCGAGTTTCGCACCCGCCCGTTGTTCACTGAAACTCTGTGGATCTGCGCCGCGGCCGATGATCCCCTCTCATCGTCAGACGGCCCCGTTACGCTTGCGGATCTTGCCGCGAAGCCGCTTCTGTCCCTGAGCCCGGGATACCGGCTCACCGAGATCGTCGAGCGACTTGCCGCACTGGCGGGAACGCAGGTTAGCCGGGACTATCAGGGCGCGAGCCTTGACGCCGTTCGCCAAATGGCTGTCATGGGCGCTGGTGTCGCGGTGTTGCCATCGCTTTATGCTTTGGGAGAGGCGATCCGGGACCCGGAATTCATCCTTCGCCGTCTTGATCATCCAGAAGCGCGACATGAGATCGCCCTTCATTGGCGTCGTAGCTCACCCATGAATTCGGCTTTCGAGAAGCTGACCGCCGCTCTTGTGGCGGTCAAGGAGGAAATCCGAGCAGCCCGCGGAGAGCAGTTTCCCTAGTGCGCGTTTGCCTTGAGTGATTGCCTCCTGTACCTGCTGGTGGGCGCCGGGACCGGCCGTCCCTCCGAAAACCTCAGCAGCCGTGCTATCGGGCAACAGGAAAAATCCCCTCAAGCAGAAAAGCGGTGTTGAGTGACATTGATGGTTACGCTTTGAAAATAGAATGAAATGGGTCACATATCATAGTGGTCGGCAATGTCAGTCTGCCCAATCTCAGTGCCGTTTAAAAAATGTGTATAAATGATTGAAAGACATATGAGATTCGCCATCGCGCCGATGATGGATTGGACGGACATCGCGAAAAGCAACGCATATCCAATAACTTAGGTGGTTCCGTTTCTCTGAGTTGTACTGTTGTTGTACTCGTCCAGAGTGCTTGGGCACAAAATGGGCCGCGTTTTGCCGTTGCGTGACTAGTGCAGGATTTGAACCTGTGAACTTCAGGTTTGAGTTTTCGAGCCGGAATGCTGGTGCAGTGGCGCCTAAGTATCTCCCGTTTCCGCTTACGCCCACAGGGTCTTCCTTGCCTACGTGCGCGGAGAACCTGGGGGACGGGTTGATCGCCGTCTTCGAGCTCACCAATCATCCCAACATCGACCCAGTCGAGACCATAGAGGCGGGCCTGACGGGCTATGACGCGCTGATTGCTGGTCAGCCACGACGAGACCTTCCTTGCGATTGTCGGCGCGCCAACCGGCGGAGTGATCTCGGAAACTTCGGCTCTTGGGCCTCGCGAGCACCGTATCGCGAGGCAGGCCGGATGGCTCAGGGAATGAGCAGAAGCTTGCCCGTCGTGGCGCGGCTTTCCATGTCGGCATGGGCGCGTGCTGCTTCGGCGAGCGGGTAAACGCCGCCGATCCGGATCTTCAGGTTCCCCTTCACGATCCAGTCGAAGAGTTGGCTGGTGTGGGCGCGAAGCAGTGCCGGGGTGTAAATATGATCGAAGAACCTAGCGTAGCCGATCTTGATGCTTTTCGGCAGGCTCATGATGTCGAGCGGTCCGGGACCGCCCAGCACCGGGCCGTACCAGCAGAAGGTGCCGGAGCGGCGCAGGGAGTCGAGCGAAGCCTGAAAGGTCTTCGGGCCGGAACCGTCATAGACGACATGGACGCCTTCACCGCCGGACAGGCGAACGACTTCCTCGGCGAATCGCCCCTCGGTGTCCACGATCACATGGTCTGCTCCGGCCTCTCTTGCGACGGCGATCTTGTCTGCGGACGAGACGCGGCCGATCACGTGCCCCCCTCTCAGCTTTATGATCTGGGTGAGCAGCAATCCGACGCCGCCCGCCGCCGCATGGACCAGCGCCACGTCGCCGGGCTGGACGGGATAGAAGTCGGTGGCGAAGTGGCTGGCGGTCAGCCCCTGCATCATCACGGAAGCGGCCGTACGATCATCGATCCCGTCCGGAAGCGGCACGAGCGCGTCCGCAGAAATGGTGATACGCTCGGCATAGCTTCCCGGCGCGTATACCCAGGCAACCCGTTGCCCTGGCCGGAAATGCTCTACTCCATCGCCCACGGCGAGCACCCGTCCGACACCCTCTACGCCCAGAATCTTGGGATCAGGCATCTCCGTCCAGGCCATGCCCTTTCGGACGCCGATGTCCATGAAGTTCACGCCCGCCGCGGTGACCTCGACCAGAACTTGGCCGCTCGCGGGAGCAGTTTCGGAGCGCTCGACGAATTCGAGCGCATCCGGTCCCCCGGTGCGGTTCATGACGACGGCTTTCATCGCGATATCTCCCTGGCAGCATTCTCGATCAACCGCGCTACCGGTTCAGGGTTCGACACCATCACTACGTGCGAAGCGCCCTTGATCGCAATCGTTTCGCGGGCGTGAGCCCGTTCAGCCATGTAGGCGGATGCTCGCGGCGGGATGTTCTTGTCCGCGTCGCCGTAGATGAACCAGCTTGGGATATTCTTCCAGCCAGTCTTGGTCTGGGCTTCGTTGAGGGCCGCTTCCGTGATCGGCCGCTGCGTTGCGGCCATCAGCCTCCCCTCGGCATCGGAGACGTCTGCCGCGAACTGATCGTGGAACTTGTCCTGCTGGATGTAGAGGTCCTTTCCGCCGCCTGACAGCGCGACAGGAGGAGCGAGTGTCGGACCAAGCGTGCTGCCTGGAAACTTTCCTGCAAGTTGCGCCGCGGTTTCACCCACCTCCGGCGCAAATGCGGCGACATAGACCAGAGCCTTCACGTTAGAATGACCATCGGCGGCATCGCTGATCACCGACCCGCCATAGGAATGGCCGACTAGAACGACCGGCGTTTCTATCGAGGAAAGCACATCGGCGACATAGTCTCCGTCACTTCTGACGCCTCGCAGCGGATTGGCTGCCGCCACTACGGGGAAGCCATCTTTCTCAAGAATCTCAACGACACCGTTCCAACTCGAAGAGTCGGCGAAGGCGCCATGAACCAAGACGACGGTAGGTTTGCCGGACTGCGCGTGGGCGTTGCCCAACGAGGCCGCGATAATGGCTAGGCCTGCGAGCAAGATTTTCATCTGAACATCCTTTCGTTGTGGGGTGCGGTCTTCACTGTGCCGAGCGCAGGGTGAGGAGGAGCGGAGTGCCGCAGACCCGACCTGTGTCCGCCCGGCGTTTCCTGCGTGGACCGAGTTACGGCGCGTAGCGAGTGAAGACGAAGTCGTGTTGCTGGACACGCGCCTCGTGGCACGCGAAACATGTTTCGTGCTGCGCTACGTCGGCCGGCTTGCCATTAATGAACCGGCCAAAACCCCAGCCGCCGCTCGACGCGTATTTCTTCGAATCCTTGACCATGACCTGCACCGTCGTGGCCGCGCCGGGAACCGAGGCGGGTCCGAACTCGGTCGACTGCGTTTGCTTCCATGCAAGCTTGACGAGGACGGTGCCGTCCGGGAACGGCAGCGTGCTTTTTCGATAGGCATCCATCGCAACTGTATTTCCGACCACTGCGCGAAGCTCGTTCAGCGGATCGCCTTCCAAGGCCGGTCCGATGAGCTCCCAGCTGCGGTAACCGACCGGGATCGTCACGCCATAGATCGGCGAGGCTTCCGCGTTCTGAGCTCGAACGCTGTCGATCTCAACGCAGCCGATAGCGAGAGCGATCGACACGGCGATGACGGCTGCAATTGCAAGCTTGCGTCTCATGCGCTCGCTCCGTCCGCGCTCAGAACTTGTCGACATCGATGATGGCCGTGGCGAAGGCATCAGGCGCCTCCTGCGGCAGGTCATGCCCGATGCCGCCGGTGATCAGCCGATGCTCGTACTTGCCGGAGAATTTCTTCGCATAGGCGTCGGGATCGGGATGTGGCGCACCATTCGCGTCGCCCTCCAGCGTGATCGTTGGCACGTCGATCTCCGGGCGCTTGGCAAGCTTTTCCTCCAGTTCGTCATAGCGGCGCTCGCCTTCAGCAAGGCCGAGCCGCCAACGGTAGTTGTGGAGGACGATGTCGACGTGGTCGGGGTTTTTGAACGCAGCGGCGCTTCTGGCGAAGGTCGCGTCGTCGAAGTTCCAGTGCGGCGAGGCCAGTTTCCATATCAGTTTGGCGAAGTCGTCCGTGTATTGCGCGTAGCCGGCACGGCCACGATCGGTCGCGAAATAGAACTGATACCACCATAGAAGTTCGGCCTGTGGTGGCAGCGGCGCCTTGTTGGCCGCCTGGCTTCCGATCAGATAGCCGCTGACCGACACCATGGCCTGGCAGCGCTCCGGCCAGAGCGCGGCAAGGATATTTGCCGTCCTCGCGCCCCAGTCATAGCCGGCGACGATCGCCTTTTCGACGCCCAGGGCATCCATCAGATCGATGATATCGACCGCCAGCGCGGCCTGCTGGCCGTTGCGAAGAGTGGCATCCGACAGGAACCGCGTCGTGCCGTAGCCGCGCAGATAAGGGATGATGACCCGATAGCCGGCTCCTGCAAGCAGCGGCGCGACATCGACATAGCTGTAGATGTCGTAGGGCCAGCCGTGCAGCAGTATGACGGGAGGTCCATCTGCTGGGCCATCCTCGGCATATCCGACGGTAAGCAGCCCCGCCTCGATCTGCTTGAGCGATGCGAATGAGTTTCGCGATCCTGTCCCGCCGGCTACTGTCGTCTGCGTCCCGCCCTGAGCAGTGGAGGTTCGGACCGCTCCTAACTGAGCCAACGCCACGGTCGCGGCCGCGATGCCGAACAGGCGTCGGCGATGATGGTCGACGACTTCCGGAATTTTGATTGCGTTCATGGGAGTACTACCTTTGTTCATGTTTCCAGGGCAGTCGCGGCAGGCGCGATTGCCGAAACCGAGGGACTAGATCAGGTTGATTTCGACTTCGATGTTGCCGCGCGTGGCCTTCGAGTAGGGACAGGTCTGATGAGCGGCATCGACAACGGCCCGGGCGTCGTTGCGATCCATCCCTGGCAGGCTCACATTGAGTCGGGCGCTGAGAAAGAAGGCGCCGTCGCCGCTGTTGAGATCAACCTCCGCATCGATCGCAAGGTCCGGTGGCAGCACGACGTTCATCTTGCGCGCGGCGATCGCCATCGCGCCCTCGAAACATGCCGACCAACCGGCAGCAAAAAGCTGTTCGGGATTGGTGCCGCTGCCCGCGCCGCCGGGCGTCGAGAGCCTGATGTCCAGCCTGCCGTCGGAACTGCGTGAGCCACCCTCCCGGCCGCCTGTTGTGTGCACCTTCGCTGTGTAGAGTCGTTTTGCTTGGGTAGTCATGGCATGCATCCTGATGAAATCGGATCTTCGATCAGCGCAGCGATCTGAAAGCTGCACGGACCTCCTGGGTGAAGATTTCCGGCTGTTCCCAGGCCGCGAAATGCCCGCCGGTCTTGGCCTCATGGAAATAGATGAGGTTGTGGTAGCAGCGCTCGGCCCAGCTTCGCGGCGCGCAGTAGATTTCGCCGGGGAATACCGTCACGGCGACCGGAAGATCGGCAATGTCCACGGCATTGAAATTGTTGGAATGGTCTTCCCAGTAGATCTGCGCCGCGGAGGTTCCGGATTCAGTGAGCCAGTAGAGCGAGATGTCGTCGAGCATCTCGTCCTTGGTCAGAACCCGCTCGGGGTCGCCACCGCTATAGGTCCAGTGCGCGAACTTCTCGTAGATCCACGCCGCCAGGCCGACCGGCGAATCCACCAGGGAGTAGCCGATGGTCTGCGGCCGCGTCACCATCATGGCAGCATAGCCGGAACTGTCCTTGTAGAAGGTGTCGAGCGCGTCGAATGCCGCACTTTCCTTCTCGGTCAGATCACTTGGGGCTGGTCCACCGGCAGTGAGGATTGCCGCGATCTCCGTCGGAACGGTTCCGGGCATGTTGACGTGTATGCCAATGAGCCCAGGCACCTTCTGCAGCGCCATGCGCTGAGAGATGACCGAGCCGCAGTCGCCACCCTGCGAGACGTAGCGGTCGTACCCCAACCGGTGCATGAGAACCGCCCAGGCGCGACCGATATGGTCTGAGCCCCAGCCAGCCTCCGTCGGTTTCCCGGAAAAGCCGAAGCCAGGTATCGACGGCACGACGAGATGGAATGCGTCTTCCTCCGCGCCGCCATGGGCCGTGGGATCCGTCAGCGGACCGACGACCTTCATGAATTCTAGGATCGAGCCGGGCCAACCATGCGTCATGATCATCGGCATAGCATTCTCATGGCGGGACCGGACGTGGATGAAGTGGATAGCGAGGCCGTCGATTTCGGTGACGAACATAGGCAGAGCGTTGAGCTTCGCCTCGACCTTCCGCCAGTTGTAATCGGTCATCCAGTATCGAAGGAGATCCTGGAGCTTTGCGAGCTGCACGCCTTGGGACTGATCCGTAACTGTTTCCCGCAGGGGCCAGCGCGTCGTTGCCAGACGTCGACGAAGATCGACGATTGCCTCTTCCGTAATGTCGACGCGAAAGGGATGGACGGCTTCGATGTCGACGCTCGCGCGCGCCCTCGCGGGAAGCAGGCTCAAGGCGCCTGCCGCCACTGATGCGGCGAGCAGGCTTCGCCGCGTGAGCGATGGCGATGATGCGGGCATGGTCGTTCTCCTTGGGTCCGTCGGCAGAGAGGTTCTTGCTGCTTTCGACACATAGAAGGAGATCGCCCGAAGCGCCCGTTATGCATTATGATGCAACGTTAGCGCTCGTCGGCGAATGCAGGCTTGCAGCGAAGCCCCCACTTTTGTTCTTCTCATAGCTGAGTGGTCGCCTGCATGGAGCAGGCCGCGAAGGGAGTGTCATGGCAGGGCCTGCAAGCGACACGATATCATTTGGTCCCTTTACGCTTGCCGTCCGCGAACGGCTGCTCTTGCGGCAAGGCACCACCGTCGATCTGGGCGGGCGGGCTTTCGATATCCTGGCTACTTTGGCTGCCCGCTCCAACGAGGTGATCAGCAAGAAGGATTTGTTGGCGAACGTCTGGCCCGACGTCACCGTCGAGGAGGGTAGTCTGCGGTTTCACATGGCCAATCTCAGAAAGGCGTTGGGCGACGGCAAGGACGGCGCGCGCTACATCGCTACCTTGAAGGGCCGGGGCTATTGCTTCGTGGCGCCGGTCTCGCGATCGGGTGGTCGCAACGATGCGCGAAGCGAGGCTGCCGCCAGCTACCCGCAGGCCAACCTCCCGAGCCGACTAGCTCGCATGGTTGGGCGAACCGACGACACGGCCGCGCTTTCCGCGGAGCTGGCGGCCGCGCGCTTCGTCACGATCGTCGGCACGGGTGGGGTCGGCAAGACCACCGTTGCAGTGGCGGCCGGGCATCACGTCGTCGATGCGTTTGCCGGCGCTGTGCATTTCGTCGATCTTGGCGCGCTGAATGATCCCAACCTGGTTGGGCCGACTGTAGCCTCGATGCTGGGCCTGTCGCTTCAGTCTGACGACGCCACGTCCGCTCTCATCACATACCTGGCTGACAAGAGAATCCTCCTGATCCTGGATACCTGCGAGCATGTAATAGACGCGGCGGCAGACCTGGCCGCCGTATCTTCGCTTCCGCGCCGCAGGCCCACATCCTGGCGACGAGCCGGGAGGCTCTCCAGGTCGAAGGCGAGCACGTCTATAAGCTCGCGCTTGCTTACCCGCCGGACGATCTGGAACCCACCGCGGCAGTCGCGCAGGCGTTCCCTGCGACCGAGCTGTTCTTGGAGCGCGCAGCAGCGAGCGGTGCTCGTCTTGACCTCGACGATTCGGATGCGGGGGTCGTGGCGCACATCTGCCGGAAGCTTGATGGCGTACCACTTGCCATCGAACTGGCAGCAGGACGGGTTGCGAGCTACGGCCTGCAGAAGACCGCGATGCTTCTCGACGAACGCCTGGCCCTCATGTGGCCGGGGCAGCGCAGCGCACCGCCGCGCCAGAAGACACTTCAGGCTACTCTGGACTGGAGCTTCGGGCTTCTGTCCGAATTCGAGCGCCTGGTGCTTCGCCGGCTTGCCGTTTTCGTCGGTCATTTTTCGATCGATGCCGCGCTGACAATAGTAACGAGCCCGACCGTGGACGATGCGCTCGTATTCAGCGCCATCGATAGCCTCGTGGCGAAGTCGATGGTCGCGGCGAGGCCAGCCGGTGCAACGATGCGCTATCGACTGCTCGATACGACGCGGGCTTATGCCCTTCAGTTCGAGGTCCAGGATTCGGAACTCAC
Organism: Mesorhizobium sp. WSM4814; assembly: GCF_055811595.1. Classification (NCBI taxonomy): domain Bacteria; kingdom Pseudomonadati; phylum Pseudomonadota; class Alphaproteobacteria; order Hyphomicrobiales; family Phyllobacteriaceae; genus Mesorhizobium; species Mesorhizobium sp. WSM4814. Next base: position 23,896 of record NZ_JBVVQT010000031.1, on the reverse strand, counting down.
GGAACTGGCCGCCCGGCACGCGACCTACTGTCTGCGATGGCTGGAGGATACGGGGAATGAGTGGCCTACGTTGTCGAGCGCGTCGCAACGATCACTGCACCTCGCGGGCCTTGCCAATGTGCGTGGGGCTCTGGATTGGTGTTTCGGATCCAACGGGGATGCCAGGCTCGGCATTCGTCTTGCCGCCGCCGCTGCTCCGCTTTTCCTGTCGATGTCCTTGCTCACTGAGTGCCATCGCTGGACCTCCCGGGCAATTTTCGCTCTCGACGACTCCATGCGCCGCGGACGCGAGGAGATGCACCTTCAGGCGGCCCTTGGAGTTTCCCTGATGTTCACGCACGGGGGAAGGGACGCAGCGCGCGTGGCGCTGAACAGAAGCTTCTCCATTGCCGAGCAGTGCGGCGATGCGCTCGACCAGATTCAGGTTCTCGGGCCGCTGCAGATGTTCCATTTGCGAACGGGAGATTTCAGGGCGGCTCTCACCTATGCGAAACGCTGTTCCGCCGTTGCCGACGCGCTGGAGGACTCCGTCTCCACGACATTGGCACATTCGTTGATGGGAATCTCGCTTCACCTCAATGGCGAACTAGGGCGCGCCCAGACCTCGCTTGCGGCAGCATTGCGATACGGGCCGCGTTCCGGTCGGACCACGACCAACTATCTCGGCTTCGACGGGAGAATCCTGGCCGGCGCGATCCTAGCAAGAACGCTTTGGCTGCAAGGCCATCCGGATCGGGCGGTGGAACGCGCGCTGCTGACGATCAAGGACGCCGAGATCCTGAACCATCCGCTGACGCTTTCGATCGCTCTTGTCTGGGCCGTTTCCGTGTTCCTTTGGGTCGGCGATCTCGACCGCGCGGACGAGCATATAGACCGTCTCTGCTTGCGTGCGGAACCCCACTCGCTCGGGCCGTATCTGGCGCTAGGACGAGGCTTCAAGGGAGAACTGGCCATTCGTCGAGGCGATGCGGAAAAGGGAATCGAGAGCCTGCAAGGCAGTCTCGCGGAGCTCCACGCAGCACCCTACGAACTGCTCACCACTCCGCTCAACGTCGCGCTCGTTCAAGGCCTTGCCGCCACGGGCCGGCTCGCGGAGGCCCTCGCACTGCTCGACGACACGATCCTGTCGGTCGAGGCGAACGGAGATCTCTGCTATATGCCGGAGTTGCTGCGCGTGAAGGGCTGCCTTGTTTTGGCGTCAGTGCAGTCTGGCGACGAGGCTGAAACCTACTTCAGGCGGTCACTCGAAATGAGCCAGGGTTGGGGCGCGTGGGGGTGGGAGCTGCGCGCCGCGGTCGACCTGGCTACCCTTCTGATCGATCGCAGACAACACGAAACCGCCCGGGCGCATCTCCAGCCGCGGTTCGAGCGCTTCGTTGAGGGTTTGGATACTGCTGATCTGAAGTCAGCTGCACGTCTGCTCGCGACGCACAGTTAGTCTTGGCTCGGCAATCGCGACGGACCTCATCGAGCGGAATGGTGACCCTACCATTATATTGTGCCATGAGCAGAAAAGCGGTGTGAAGTGACATTGATGGTTACGCTTTGAAAAAAAGAATGAAATGAGTCACATATCATATGCGCCGGCAGTGTCAGTCCGTCCAATCTCGTGGTTTAAAATCTGTGTATAAATGATTGAAAAATATAGAAAATTCGCCATAGCTCCCATGATGGACTGGACGGACCGGCATTGCCGGTTCCTCCATCGCCAGTTGACACGCCGGGCCTTGCTCTACACCGAGATGGTGGTGGCCGACGCGGTCATCCACGGCGAGCGCGAGCGCTTGCTTGGCTTCGATGATACGGAACATCCGGTCGCGTTGCAGGTCGGCGGCTCCGATCCGCAGAAGCTTGCCGAGGCGGCGCGCATCGGCGAAGCGTTCGGCTATGACGAGATCAACCTCAATGTCGGCTGCCCGTCCGACCGCGTCCAGTCGGGTACGTTCGGCGCCTGCCTGATGAAAGCACCGGACCTGGTCGCCGATTGCGTCGCGGCGATGAAGGCCTCTGTCGGCATTCCGGTCACCGTCAAATGCCGCATCGGCGTCGACGAGCAGGATCCTGAGCCGGCGCTCGATACGTTGGCGGACGGGGTTTTCGCGGCCGGCGCCGACGCGCTGTGGGTGCATGCCCGCAAGGCGTGGCTCGAAGGGCTGAGCCCGAAGGAAAACCGCGACATCCCGCCGCTCGACTACAACAGAGTGTATCGACTGAAGGCAAAAAAGCCGAACAAATTCATCGGCATCAACGGCGGAATTAAATCTCTTGAAGAGGCGCTTGACCACATTGATCATGTCGACGGCGCCATGCTCGGCCGCGCCGCCTATCATACGCCGGGCATTCTGGCAGGCGTCGACGCGGCGTTTTACGGCGAGAAGCCCAAAACATTCGATTTTGCCGCGCTGATCGATGCGATGGCGGATTATGCGGCACGCCACATCGAGCGGGGCGGGCGGCTTGGCCATGTCACCCGTCACATGGTCGGCCTGTTCCACGGTCTGCCCGGTGCGCGCCGTTACCGGCAGATCCTTTCGACCGATGCGACAAGGCCGGGCGCCGGGCCCGATGTGCTGAAGGCAGCCTTCGCCGCAGTCGATTTTAGCGGGACAGACGCGGAAGCCGCCTGACTGTTCAATCGCGCAAGATCATTCGGTCGCCGCGCACGTCGAAACCGGACAGTGAGCCGATGAAATTCATGCCGAGCAGGCTCTGGCCGAGCATGCCGGGCGCGGCGATCATGACCGGCATGTCCTTGCGCACGATCCCGCCGATCGCCAATTCGTCGGTTCTCACGACTGCGGCGCGCGCCATGCCGTTGGCGGTGGAAACCGGTATGGTGAAATTGAGAGCGGCTGGGTTGAAGCCGGCCGCTTGCGCGTCCTGCGCGGTCAAGACGGTGCTGGTTGCGCCGGTATCGACCACAGCCCGGACCGGCGTGCCGTTGACCAGGATGCGCGCTTCGAAATGGCCATTGCCGGCCTTGTCCAGGGTCACCGTGGCATGGCCGTCGTCGAGGCCCAACGCCAGTGGACTGCCGGAAACAAGGCCGGCCGTCACCCGGCTGGCGAAATCCTGCAATTCATAACGGTACTGGTAGCCGGCGATCAGTGCGAGCACGATGACGGCCCAGGTGCCCAGGCTGCGGGCCATCGTGCCCAAGGGCCTGCCTGATCTGAGCAGGCCGGCGCCGATGAGCGCGACCAGTGCGGCAAGCCAGATCAGCCGGCTGAAATCGTCATTCTCGACGCCGAATGTGCTGCCCGCGGAATCGTTAAGCATGAGCAGGACAACGCCTACCCCGATCAGGATCATCAAAACCCAGAAAACCCGGCTCATATGTGGTTCACGAGAGAGCGTCGCGTTCGCGTGCGAGGCGGGTGCGGCGGGTTTCGCGGCGCGGTCTGCGCTCAACCGTTTCCAGCCGGGCCGGCAGCTCGGCCATGACGCTGCGGCGGATTTCAGGGGTCATCTCGATCCAGGCGCCGATTTCCTCGCGCGTGCGGCCGCAACCGAAGCAGAAGCCGGTTTTCATATCGATCGAACAGACCAGGACGCATGGGGATTCGATGGCCGTCATGTTTATTCTCTCAGGATTCCCAAGGAATCCCTCGTCTCGCCTCCACATGGTATAACGGCAACGCCAATGCAAGCCCTCCGGAATGCGCCGCCGGCAGCCGCTTTCGCGTCAATGCAGGCAGTTGTGCCGGCCGAGCAAGGCGGCTATGCCGCTCACCAACTCCGGGAACGATCATCAACGACATGACCAGCGCGCTGCCCTTCGACGATTTTCGCAATCTTCTGGCGACCCTGCCACGGGCCGACACGGCAGCCGAAGCCCGCGTCCGTGCGCTGTTTGCCAAGGCCGACAAACCCAAAGGTTCGCTCGGCCTCATCGAGGACATCGCGGCTTGGCTGGCCGCCTGGAGCGGCCGCGCGCCGCCGGCAGTGAACCGGCCCCTGGTGGCGATCTTCGCCGGCAATCACGGCGTCGCTCGCCACGGCATTTCGCCACGGCCTGTCGCTGCCACGGCGAACGCCGTCGAGCTTTGCGCGGCCGGCGGTGCGGCGATCAACCAGATCTGCATCGCCAATAATCTCGGGCTGAAAGTGTTCGATCTTGCGCTGCACATTCCAACCGCCGACATCACCGAGGAGGCGGCACTTGACGAACGCGGCTGTGCCGCCACCATGGCCTTCGGCATGGAGGCGATCGCCGGCGGCGCCGATCTGCTTTGCCTTGGCGACCTCGGCGTCGGCAATTCCACCGTCGCCGCGGCCTTGCTTGCCGCACTGTTCGGCGGCAGTGGCGCAGATTGGGTCGGCTCCGGATCGGGCGCCGATGCATCGATGCGGGTGCGCAAGGCGGAAGTGGTCGATGCCGTGCTAGCCTTCCACGGCACAGGTCTCAGGGACCCGCTGGAAGCGTTGCGCCGGGTTGGCGGCCGTGAGTTCGCAGCGATTGCCGGCGCCATCCTCGCCGCCCGGACGCAGAAGATCCCCGTCCTGCTCGATGGGTTGGTGGCGACAGCCGCTGCGGCGGCGCTGCATGCCGCCGACGCCACTGCGCTCGATCATTGCCTGCTTGCCAGCCTGTCGCCAGAGCCTGCGCACGCTCGGGCCGCCGAGCGGCTCGGCTTGCGCCCGCTGCTTGATCTCGGCGTCAGCCACGGCGAGGGGGCAGGGGCGGCACTTGCGGCCGGCCTGGTCAAAGCCGCTGCGCTCACCGCCTCGGGCATGGCAGCGGCGCTGCATTAAAGCGCGTCGCGTTCGACCCGCCTCATGCGACACGCTTCAGGTTGTTGTTTTGCGGCGACATGCATTAAGCGTCTATCGCCGGCGCGCAGCAACGGCCCTGGTCGGCAGCGCCGGCAATTCCTCCATCACCCGGCTCAACGGAAAGATGGCGATCGCCTCGGTGCCTTCGCGCAGTTTGGAATGGAGTTCGAACTCTCCGCCATGCATGGCGAGCAGGCTTTGGACGATCGGCAGGCCAAGCCCGGTGCCTTGCTCGGCGCTCTTGATGGCGATGGAGCCCTGGCCGAAGGCGGACAGCACGACCGGAATCTCGTCTTCCGGAATGCCGGGCCCATTGTCTTTGACGGAGAGGTATTGGCCGCCGCCCGCTGTCCAGCCGACGCGCACGCGGATCTCGCCGCCAGTTCCGGTGAACTTAATGGCGTTCGACAAAAGATTGAGCGCGATCTGGCGCACCGCGCGTTCGTCAGCGAACAGGCGCGGCAAGGCGTTTTCGAAATCCTGGACGATGCGGATGTCCTTGTTGCGCGCCTTCAGCTCCATCATGTGACAGCAATCCTCGACGACGGAAAGCAGCATCATCGGCTCTTCGTTGAGTTGGTAGCGGCCCGCTTCGATGCGCGACAGGTCGAGGATTTCGTTGATCAGGTCGAGCAGGTGCTGACCAGAGTCATGGACGTCGCGAGCATAGTCGCGATAGGTCGGATTGCTCATCGGTCCGAGCACCTCGTTCGCCATCACCTCGGAGAAACCGAGAATGGCGTTGAGCGGCGTCCGCAACTCATGACTCATCGAGGCCAAAAACCGCGACTTTGCCAGGTTGGCGTCCTCCGCCCGTCGGCGCGCTTCGTCCGACATCGATTTCGCCGTATCCAATTCGGCAATCAGCGCGTCCTTTTCGGAGCGGAACGAGAGCAGCATCAAGGACGAGCGATTGAGGCGGCGCGCCACATAGGCGAAGAAGGGCAGCGCGACAATCAGCAACCCGGCCATGATCAACTCGACCGGCATCCACTGCCTGGCGCCGGCATAGGCATAGGCGGCCACCGGAACGGCGAAAGTCGCCAGCAACGCACCGCGCAACGATGACGCTGTGATCGCCGTCGCCGCCATGGCAAGCAGCAGCACCACACCCTCGATCAACTGGAACTGGTCGACCTGGCAGGTGTCGCAACCGAGCAAGGCAAGCCAGGCCCAACCCAGGCCGCAAAGGAAATGGCCTATCAGGAAATCACGGTGCGTTTGCAGCGGGTTGAGTTCGGCAGCTTCCGTTCGGTCGACGCGCCTCGCCATGAACACGACGATGGCGTAGCAGATGAGTATAAGAAGCGCCCAGACGCCAATTGCCTTTCCGACGCCAGCAAACAGACCGGTCGCGGCGGTCGCCAGGACGAGAAGCGGAACTATGATCGCGCCGCCTATCATCGCACGGGCGTGGAGTTTCAAAAGCTCCCGGTCGAAATCAGGATTTCCGGCCTGCTGCGAAAGACGGTCGCGCGTCTTGCGCACCGCGCGCGCCACATCGCTGTTGCGATGGGGTTTCCGGCGGTCCACAATAAACTTGTCCGCTGTGGTCGAACGTTGCGAGGGCATGGAGACTTCAATTTATGCGGGCAGCGGTTTCAAATTGTTAAGCTACGTTCGAATGATTAACCAACGGTTTGCCATATGAGCCGTTCGTGGTCGCGGCGGCCGGGACTGCGATACGTCCCGCCGCGGCCGCGAAGCCTTTGGCGCCGGCTGGTGGACTACGCACTGGCCATGCTTGTCCTCGGTCTGCTGATCCTTCTGGCGGCGCGCCTTGATCGGATCGAGACGCGCAAGGCTGAGGGTGCCGCCGTCGTCAATGACGGCGATACGATCACGCTCGGTACCGAGCGTATCCGCATGCGCGGCATTGATGCGCCAGAATATTCGCAGATCTGCCGCAAGGACGGCGCCGGCTATCCCTGCGGCAAGCTGGCGCGGCAGTCGCTGGTACGTCTGATAGCAGGCAAACCCGTCTCCTGCACCGGCTGGCAGCGCGACCGATACCGCCGGCTGCTCGGCGATTGCAACGCCGGCGGCAGGGATCTCAACCGCGCCCAGGTCGAGGCCGGCTGGGCAGTTGCCTATGGCGATTTTGAAACCGAGGAGGCCGCTGCCCGATCAGGCAAGGCCGGCATCTGGGCCGGCACTTTCGACGAGCCGCACGACTGGCGCGAGAGCCGCGATCACGAAGTGGTCGAAAGAAAGCACGGTCGCTTGGCTTCGATCGGCGATGGCTTGCGAGAAATTTTTCGCTTCTGGTGATGGTCAACCCTATAGTGTTGCAACAGAGCGAGGTGCGTCCAGTCGGACGATACAAGCCATGCGCTGAGATTTTTTTAATCTTCGCGTCGTGCTTTCCGGCAATCGATTCCGGTCGGGCCGGTGCGAAAGGAGGATGGATGAAACTCTTCGACGGCGGCAGGGCGCCCAATCCACGGCGGGTTCGCGTCTTCCTCGCTGAAAAGGGGCTTGAGGTTCCGCTGGTGCCCGTCGACATGGGAGCGCTGGAGCACAAAGAGCAGCCGGTCAGTTTGCGCAACCCGCTGCAGCGCCTGCCGGTGCTCGAACTCGACGACGGCACCGTCATCACCGAATCCGTCGCCATCTGCCGCTATTTCGAGGAACTGCACCCGGAACCGGCGTTGTTCGGCCGCGGCGCGCTCGGCAAGGCGCTGGTCGAGATGTGGCAGAGACGGATGGAGCTCAACTTGCTCAATTGCGTCAGCGCCGCGTTCCGACACGTCCATCCGGCGATGAAGGAATGGGAGATCCCGCAAATTCCCGAATGGGGCGAGGCCAACAAGCCGAAAGCCGTTGCATTCCTGAAACTGCTCGACGACGAACTGGCGAACCGCGAATTCGTTGCCGGCGACGCCTATTCGATCGCCGACATCACCGGGCTGATCGCCATCGACTTCATGAAGCCGGCGCGTATCAAGGTGCCGGAAGACTGTGCCAACGTGCTGCGCTGGCATCAGGCGATCTCCAGCCGGCCGAGCGCCGCCGCCTGAGAATGGCCACAGGCATGAGTGAAGAGCTGGAAAACTTCGCGGCGAGGGTACGCGCCTGCCGAATCTGCGTCGAAAACCCGGTCGGCCGGCCGCTGCCGCATGAGCCGCGCCCTGTGCTCAGGCCGTCGTCGAGCGCCCGCATCCTGATTGCCAGCCAGGCACCGGGCACCAAGGTGCATATGTCAGGCATGCCGTTCACCGACGCCTCCGGCGATCGGTTGCGGGACTGGCTGGGCGTCAGCAGCGAAGAATTCTACGACACGACAAAATTCGCCATCGTGCCGATGGGCTTTTGCTTTCCCGGCCAGGATGCCAAGGGCGGCGACCTGCCGCCGCGCCGCGAATGTGCAGCGGCCTGGCGTGCGCCGCTGATGGCGCTGATGCCGCATATCGACCTGGTGCTGACGATCGGCCTCTATGCGCAATCCTGGCACATGGGCGCTGCGCGCCGGCCCTCGCTGACCGAGACGGTGATGGATTGGCGCACCATCTGGGATGCGCCCACCATCCCGAAAGTGCTGCCGCTACCGCATCCGTCGTGGCGCAACACCGGCTGGCTGAAGCGCAATCCGTGGTTTGAAATGGATTTGCTGCCGTTTCTGAGATCGGAAATCCGCTATCGCCTCGGCTGACGCGTAAGCAAGAAATCACTCGCTTTTGCGCCATCTGACAGAATTTCTTTCTTGTGAATAGCCCAAATAAGAAGGACTATAGCCAATCTATTCCTGATCTATCCCGTGGGAGCGCCCAAATGGACCGCCTTGACAGAAAAATCCTCCGCCTCTTGCAGGAGGACGCGACGCTCGCGGTCGCCGATGTCGCCAAGAAAGTCGGACTGTCGACCACGCCCTGCTGGCGGCGCATCCAGAAGCTCGAGGAGGAAGGCGTCATCAAGCGGCGCGTCGCCATCCTCGATCATGAAAAGGTCAATGTGCGTGTCACCGTGTTCGTGTCGATCCGCACCAATTCGCACAGCCATGAGTGGCTGCGGCGCTTTTCGGAGGTCATCCAGGAATTTCCGGAAGTGGTCGAGTTCTACCGGATGAGCGGCGACGTCGACTATCTCCTGCGCGTGGTGGTGCCCGACATCGCCGCTTACGACGCCTTCTACAAGCGACTGATCGCCAAGATCGAGATCCGCGACGTCTCGTCGTCGTTTGCCATGGAACAGATCAAATACACGACAGAAATGCCGCTCGACTACATGGTTCTGGACAAGGAATCGGGCGCCAACGCGGCCTAAGGAGTTTTCGCTTAGTTCTTCTTTTTGTTGAGGAAACTCCACGGCGAGTTTGCCGGTAGCGTGATCGTGTCCGGCACGAGATCGACATCCGTCACCTCCGCCTTGCGTACGGTGTAACCCGACTGGATCACGCTGACACCGTCGAGGATGAAGAGCTGACTTTTCTCCATGCCCGGCTCCAGCGCGCCGGTCACGGCAATCGGCTGATAGGCTTGCGACATTCTGTAGGGGCGGGCGGGCGTGACGAGGACGATCTGATTGGGCGGCGGCGTCGGCATGTGGCTGCACGCCCCTGTCCACGGCACCAGCAGGAACTGATAGACGAGATCGCCGTCCCGATCGAGCGGCAGCGCGTAGCCCGCCAGTTGGATGGCCTTGTCTCGCAAATTGAGAGACAGCGTCTCGCCACGGTCAGGCATTTTTGCCGCGACCATCGGCAATCCGACACTTTCGGCAGCGGGCTGGGTCGCCGGGCGCAGGTCCCTCCAGAATATGCGCACCGTTTCGGCGGAAGTGGTGGCACTGGAGAGGCCGAGTGCGACAGCCAAGGCCGCGCCTGATTTGAGACAATTGTTCATTGGCTTCATGCTTCGCCAGTCCGTGGCTGGATCGGGTAAACCCGTCGTGAAGTATCGGCAACGGGGTGATCCACTTGTTATCGCAGAATGCAACATCGAGTGCCATGCCCGTGGGGCTAACCGGGGCAAACCGTCGTTGGGGCTGCCGCCCACACCGAAAGGCAGAGCGGCGCCGGCGCGGGGAGTTCGATCCGAAGAAAGGCAAGGAAATCGCCGAAAGCGTCTTGCCCAGTCGGCTCAGCGGCGCAGAATAACCCGACCAAACGACGCAAGACGACAGAGACCCTATCTTCGAATATCGCCTGAACCTGGAGAAATTAAATGCCGACCAGCCATGATCTCAGCGGGCTGATGAAATTCCTCAGCCGTGACGAATGGAGCGAATGTTTCGCGGAAGTGTTCGACGATCATTTCGGCCCGATCCTCGGCGACGCGGACATGGAATTCGAAGAACTCGCCGAGATCCTGGGTGAAGACAGAGTTATGAACCTTTGGGGCTGCGCCTTCGAGGATTTCCTGACCCAGGACTTCGAGGGCGAACCCAGCAACATCGTCGATGAGTATCTCAAGCGCAGAGGCTGGAAGGAAAATGCGCAAACGAGAGCGTATATCGGCGCGCTACGCACCTCCATCATGACCTTGTATGAGGTGAGCGACGTCGTTCCGGGACAATCGTTCATGGCGCGCGATCTTCTCCGCGGTGGCGAGCCGATCCTCGTCAAAGAGGGCACCGCCACCAAGACATTGAAGCAGTGGGACAAGATCGCGGCGAGAATCGTGCCCGTCCTCGGAAAGAATATCCTTGCCGGCGGTGTTCTTCCCTTCACCCGAGAGGCCACCCAATCCTTGTTCGATGGCCTGTTGGACACGTTCGGCAAAAAGAACGCAAGAAAGCTGCCGGCCATGAGGGATGAAGACCTGCGGGCGGTGGCGTCCATGTTCACGCTCGTATGGGTGTTCGACGCCCTCGACAAGGTGATGAACATGCCGAGGGTCCAAAATGCCGAAGGCGACGAATTCATGTTTCATGATGTCCGCTTTCCCTTGGCCGCCGGCGCGTCGCAGGAGGACATCACCGCCCGGCTGAACGGCATAGCGGGCATGTCGCAGGAAAATGCGCAGTTCTGGAACTGGCTGGAATACTCGCCGCAAGGCGAGGACAGACCCAAGCAGGCGGGCACGCTTTCCCTGGACACCACAATGGACAACGGTCGGCGCGTGTTGGGCAATGTCGAGTTGAAAGGCGGTTTCCTGTGTCTATCCGCCAATTCCGCCGAGCGGGCGGAAAAAGGGACGGCCCTGATCCAGCGAGCCCTCGGCGATCTGGTCCGAACACCTCTTACCGAAATCCGTACCGTAAAGCAGATGATGGCTGAACGGCCAGCCAAGGAGGGCAGGACGCCCTCATCGAAGATTCCTCCGGAAGTCACTGAACAGGTCATTCACGAATACTTGGATCAACACTATCGGGATACCCTCGATCAGCCGGTCCAAGTTCTTGATGGCAAGACACCGCGTCAGGCCGTCAAGACCCAAACAGGCCGGCAAAAGGTGGCCGAATGGCTCAAACATCTGGAAAACCAGACCGCCAAGCAGCCTGACCGCTCCCATCCTATGGCCGTTTACAGTTTTGATTGGATGTGGACGGAACTCGGCGTTCGCGACCTGCGCCGATAGCGTCTGGCGTCCTCAACGCGCTCCAGGCGCATCACATGCCGGCGCGAGCCGGCCATGCCGATCTCGTGGAATCCGCGGGCCACGAACATCTCTCGAAAGCCCATGAAACGGTAGCTCGGCGATGCCTGGTCGACCGGATAGGCCTCGATGGTCCTGGCGCCTTTGGCGAAGGCGTGATCGATGGCCGCGTCAAGCAGGGCGCTTGCCAGTCCACGGCCGCGCGACGCCCTCGGCACATAGAAGCAAACGATCGACCAGACGCCCGCCTCGCTGTCGTCCTGCTCCTGCGACAGCTTGCGATAGGTCTCGCGTGGCGCCACGGAGCACCAGCCGACGGTCTTGCCTTCGGCATGGGCGACGATACCGACCGGCGTGCCGGCTTCGATGAGCGCCATCATGGCCCGTCTCCTCTCATCGTTGGACGCGTGCTCGCGGTTTTCGAGGTGGCGCCAGGCCATGCACCAGCAATATTTCGGGCCGCCAGGCTGCTCGAACAGGTTCTCGAAATCGGCGCGCGTCAATCGCGTCACCTCGGTAAAACGGATCTGGCTCCGGTCAGCCTTTCCTGGCGAGCCGCTCGAGCGTCTTGGCATCGGAAAGCTCCCGTACAGCGTCCTTGCCGATCCAGCGCGCCGTCTTGTCGGTCGAACCGGCAAGCTTCTGTGCCAAGGCAAGGGCAGCGCCGTGCAAATTCACCGATCGCTTGCCGATAGAGCGAAGCGCCCAGTTCACCGCCTTCTTCACAAAATTACGGCCATCGGCGGCGTGCGCTTCGATGATCGGCAGGAAGTCGAGGAAGGTCGCCTCTGGCTCCTTCTTCCGGTGGACGACCGACCAGGCCATCATGGCAAAAGCCGTGCGTCGAACGAACTCGTGTTCGTCGGCCGCAAACTCTTCTATCAGCTCCTTCCAGCAATCCGAATCGACAAAGAGGTCGGAGACGCCGTCGACGATATCCCACGAGTCGAAAGTCGCCGCCCATCGTCTTGCATCCGCAGCAGAAAACCGCTTCGGATCGGCTGTGACGGAAGCGATGAACTGCGCTTCCATGATGCCCGACTCCCATAGTTCGAATGCACGCTCATGGTTGCACTTGATTTTCTTGGCAATCTGCCTCTGCACGCCATGCGAGATTCCGAGCGCACGTTCGATCTTGATGCCGTAGCGCAGCATGCCAAGGCGGTTCTCCTGCGAGCCGATCGAGCGCAGATGGGCGACAATCTCCTCGGCGCTGGAGTGAGGCGAAAGCTCGGCCACGACAAAACCTACTTCTCCAATCGCGCCAGCAGCGAAGACGTGTCCCAGCGTTTGCCGCCCATCCCCTGCACATCCTTGTAGAACTGGTCGACAAGTGCCGTCACCGGCAGCTTGGCGCCGTTGCGGTCGGCCTCCGCCAGGCAGATGCCGAGATCCTTGCGCATCCAGTCGACGGCGAAGCCGAAATCATATTTGCCGGCATTCATCGTCTTGTGGCGGTTCTCCATCTGCCATGAGCCGGCCGCGCCCTTGGAGATCACCTCGATGACCTTTTCGATGTCGAGCCCGGCCTTCTTGCCGAAATGAATGCCTTCGGCCAGCCCTTGGACAAGGCCGGCGATGCAGATCTGGTTGATCATCTTGGTGAGTTGGCCGGAGCCGGCCGGGCCCATCAGCCCGACCATGCGGGCATAGGCATCGATGACAGGCTTCGCCTGCTCGAAGGCTTTCTGCTCGCCGCCGACCATGACGGTCAGGATGCCGTTTTCGGCGCCGGCCTGACCGCCGGAGACCGGTGCGTCGAGGAACGAAAAACCGCGAACTTGCGCCTTCTCCGCCAGTTCGCGCGCGACTTCAGCCGAGGCCGTGGTGTTGTCGATGAAGATGGCTCCCTTCTTCATCGACTGGAACGCACCCTCGGCTCCGATCGTCACCGCGCGCAAATCGTCGTCATTGCCAACGCAGCAAAAGACAAAATCCTTGCCGTCGGCGGCCTCAGCGGGCGTGTCGGCAACACTGCCGCCATGCTGGGCAACCCATTGCTCGGCCTTTGCCTTGGTGCGGTTGTAGACGGTGACGTCGTGGCCGCCCTTGTTCCGGAGATGTCCGGCCATTGGATAGCCCATGACGCCAAGACCGAGAAATGCCACCGATGCCATGTTTTCGAATCCCTTCAATCCTGTTTCCGGCCTTCTTAGCGGATCAGGCAAAGCTATGGGAGTCAGCGGTGCAGATGTATGGTAATGTGCCGTTCTATCCACTCGACCGCGTGGCGGAGTATCTCGACAATGATCAGATAGATGATCGCCGCCCAGACATAGGACTGGAAGTCGAAAGTGCGCGAATAGGTGAGCTTCGTGATGCCCATCAGATCATAGACGGTGATGATGGCTACGATCGCCGAGCCCTTGATCATCAGGATGATCTCGTTGCCGTAGGGACGCAGCGCCACGATCAGTGCCTGCGGCAGGATGATCTTCCACATCGTCTGCAATTTGTGCAGGCCGAGCGAGGCGGCGCCCTCCCACTGGCCTCTGGGCACGCTCTCGATCGCGCCGCGCAGGATTTCAGCCTGATAGGCGGCAGTATTGAGCGAGAAAGCGAAGATTGCGCAGTTGAACGCCTCGCGGAAAAAACCCCAGAGGCCAATCATATCGAGCTGCGGCCGGAACGAGCCTACGCCGTAATAGACAAGGAAGGTCTGGGCCAGCAGCGGCGTGCCGCGGAAGAAATAGACATAGGCGTAGGCAAGACCTGAAAGAAACCGGTTTTTCGACATGCGGGCATAGGCGATCGGCACCGACAGGACGGCGCCAAGCACGATCGAGATGGCGACCAGCAAAAGCGTCACACCTAGCCCTGTCACATAGGATGGCGCATATTTCGCGAAAAGCTCGCCGTTCCAGGCGACAATGAGGTAGGCAGCAATCCCGGCGAGAAAAGCTATCCACATACAGACCAGCGCGTAGCCGAGAATACGTTGGCGCGGCCAGCCGTGCGGGATTGCTGGCGGTTTTTCGACCTTCCTCGCCACGTCGGCTGCTGCCGCACTCATCGCTGCACCTGCTGGCGGCCGACCGCACGTTCGATCGCATTGATGCCGAAGGACGATATGATGGCGAGGAGCAGATAAATAAGCGCGGCAACACCGAAAAACAGGAAGGCGTGCTTGGTGACGCGGGCGGCGACGCCCGCTTGCCGCAATATGTCGGTAAGACCGATGGCGGAAACCAAGGCGGTATCCTTGAGAAGGATGAGCCACAGATTGGCAAGACCCGGCAGTGCGATACGGATAAGCTGCGGCAGCACCACAAGGCGCATCGTGTGCCAGCCAGACAGGCCAACCGAATAGCCGCCCTCATACTGTCCCTTCGGGATGGCGCGGAATGCCGAGAGGAAGACCTCGCTGGCGTAGGACGAGAAGACGACGCCGAGCGCGATCATGCCGGAAACAAAAGCATTCACTTCGACCGCGGCGGTCGGGTCATACAGGCGCATCAATTGCTGAATGCCGATTTGCGCGCCGTAAAAGATGATGAACAGGGTCAGCAACTCAGGCAATCCACGAAAGATCGTGGTGTAGATATTGCCGGCCAGCCGCAGTGACGGCTCGTTGGATTGCTTGGCCAGCGCAACCAGAAAGCCGATCACCAGACCGAGAGGCAGGGTCGCGGCTGCAAGCGAAACGGTGATGAAAACACCATAGGCGATGTCGTCGAGCCAGCCTTCGGGTCCCCAACTGAGCAGCGTCCAAACGCTTTGCATCCGCCTGCCTGTTCTCCTCTATGCTTTTTTTGAGAGCGCGGCGTCAGCCCTGGCGCGCCGCGCCTTGTGCAAACGGCGGGGATGTCCCGCCGTTCGCCGTCAACCCGGAAGGATCAGGACTCGCCGCCGTAGACGTCGTACTTGAAGTACTTGTCGTTGATTTCCTTGTACTTTCCGTTGGCGCGGATGGCGTCGATCGCCTTATTGAACTGATTGACCAACGCGGTATCGCCCTTGCGTACCGCGATGCCGGCGCCCGGACCATGGATCTCGATGTCGGGTGTGATCGCGCCGATCAGCTTGCAGCAGGCGCCGTCCGGCGTGGCAAGCCAGCCTTCGATGACGGTGATGTCGTCGTTGACCGCATCAACGCGGCCATTGGCGAGATCGAGCTGGTATTCCTGCGCGGTCGGGTACGGCTTGATTGTGCTGTCGGCATAAGTTTTGGTTGAATAATTGAAGTGGGTGGTGGACGCCTGCACGCCGATCGTCTTGCCGGCCAGGTCCTCTTTGGTCACGCCTTTGATATCGCTGTCCTTGGGCGCGGCGATCGCCGGCGGCGTGTTGTAGTATTTGTTGGTGAAGTCGACCTTCTCGGCACGCTCCGGCGTAATCGACATCGAGGCAACGATGGCGTCGAACTTGCCGGCCTGAAGCGCCGGGATGATGCCATCCCAATCCTGCGCGACGAAAGTGCACGTCACCTTCATCTCGTCGCAAAGCGCCTTGGCGATATCGATGTCGAAGCCCTCGAGCTGGCCATCAGCGGTCAGGTTGTTGAACGGCGGATAGGCTCCCTCCGTGCCGATCCTCAAGGTTTTTTCCTGAGCCTGGGCAACGCCCAAGGTCAGCAGCGCCGCCGATGCGGCGAGCGCTATACGCAGTGCAATACGCATGATAGTCCTCTCTGTATGTTCCCGGCCGTCGTTCCAAACGGCTCTGTAGGCGGTTCTGTTGACCGCCCGCTGGCGCGATACTCCCATTCTTTCCCAAGAAAAAGCAACTGTAAAACCGTTGCTTGCGGGTTTCGCATTGCCGGACAATGCTGACGTTGCGGCAGGCAAACAACCGAGGAAAACAGGGGGGCAACGAGGAAACAGGGGGCGGCCGATGCTTCTTCGGCAGTACCCTCAGCGCGTCAAACCTGTCGCGCGCTCGATGAAGTCGGCTATCGATCTGGTGTCGTCGAGATCGAAGACAGGCAGGCTTTCGTCGGCTATGGCGAAGTCGGCGGCGATAGCGACGGTGTGCGGATCATTTGCCGAAAGCGGTGCCCAGTCCTTGGCCTCCATCCGCCGCGTCTCGATCTTGCTGTGCGCCTCGCGCTTGTAGCCTTCGACCAGCACGATGTCGGCGGTGCCGAGCCGCGACAGGATCGCATCCAGCGTCGGCTCGTCCTCGCCGCGCAATTCGTGCATCAGTGCCCAGCGCCTGTCCGACACGATGGCGACTTCAGTGGCCCCGGCCTGCCTATGGCGAAAACTGTCCGCCCCCGGTTTGTCAATGTCGAAGGCATGATGGGCGTGTTTTACCGTCGAGACTTTCCAGCCACGCCGGACGAGTTCGGCGACCAGCTTTTCGGTCAGTGTCGTCTTGCCGGAATTCTTCCAGCCGGTGATACCGAAGACGCGTCTCATCATGGCTTCATGCTCTGCAACTGACCCTCGACACGGACAAGGTTACTCGTGGCGAACGGCAAGCGCCTATATGCCGTCCGGCGCCATATCAGGTCCAGCGCTTTCGGCGGCTGTCTTGCGCCGGCCGACGATCCGTTCGCGGTAAAGTGCGTAGAGGCCGGAGCAGACGATGATGCTGGCGCCGAGGATCATCGGCAGGTCGGGAACGTCGCCGAAGATGAACAGGCCAAGCAGGATCGACCAGAGCAGGGCCGTGTAGCGGAACGGCGCGATGAACGAGATGTCGCCCACCCGCATCGCCATGATGATGAACTGGTAGCCGATGACCACGAGCACTGCCGCCAATGCCAGGAACGCCGTGCTTTCCCCCGTCATCGGTGTCCACCCGCCCATCGGCAAAAGCAGCGCCGCGCCGAGCACGGTCATGGCGACTGCCGTGGTGGTCGACACCAGCAATGTCGGAATGGCTTGCGGTATCCGCTTGGTGGCGAGGTCACGCACCGCACAACAGGCGACACAGGCCAGCGCCAGCAGCGAATAGATGCTGAACCCCTCGAAGCCGGGCCGCACGATGATCAGCACGCCGGCAAAGCCGATGGCGATAGCCAGCCAGCGCCGCCAGCCGACGCCTTCCTTGAACACAAGTGCTGCGCCCATCGTCACCGCCAGCGGCAGCGCCTGCAGCACGGCCGAGACATTGGCAATCGGCAGATGGGCAAGGGCGATGAGAAACGACGCGGTAGCGCCGGCTTCGCCGATCACGCGTATCGCCACCATCGGCTGCAGCATCGAGCCGGGCACGGCAAGCGCACCGCGTTGCCAGGCAAGCAGGCCTACGAAAAGCGAAGCGAAGGCGCCGCGGATCAGCATGACCTGCGCCATGTTCATGGATTCCGACGCGACTTTGGTGATCGCGTCGTTGAGGGTGAAACCACTCATCGCCACCACCATGAACAGTGCACCGCGAAGATTTGGGGAAAAAAGCAAAGGCGTTACCACTGTGGTCCTGCTTCAAGCCTCTACCAGCCGGCGGCAAGACAGCAACGTCAAAGGGCTGGTCCACGGCCTTCGGCGGCTCGTTACAACCTCCTCGCAAGAGCGGCTGGATCTATTGCGGCGGTGCGACCAAAAAGGATCAGCCGCCGGTGACGCTCATGTGCCGCGATACCGATGGACGGTTGGTGCGGCGGTCGATGATGAAATCGTGGCCCTTCGGCTTGCGGCCAATGGCTTCGTCGATGGCGTCGGCGACCAGTTCGTTGCCTTCGGATGCACGCAACGGTGCGCGCAGGTCGGCGGCATCTTCCTGGCCGAGGCACATATAGAGCGTGCCGGTGCAGGTCAGCCGGACGCGGTTGCAGCTTTCGCAAAAATTATGCGTCATCGGCGTGATGAAGCCGAGCCTGCCACCGGTCTCGGCGACGTGGACGTAGCGGGCCGGGCCACCGGTCTTGTAGGGGATGTCGGTCAGCGTGAACTGCCGCTCGAGTGCTGCGCGCAGCAGCGACAGCGGCAGATACTGGTCGGTGCGGTCGGCGTCGATCTCGCCCATCGGCATGGTTTCGATGACAGTCAACTCCATGCCGCGGCCGTGCGCCCAGCGCAGCATCTCGGGCAGTTCGGCGTCATTGAAATCCTTCAGCGCCACCGCATTGAGCTTCACCTTCAGTCCCGCTGCCTGCGCGGCGTCGATGCCATCCATGACCTTGTCGAGATTGCCCCAGCGGGTAATCTGACGGAATTTTTCCGGGTCCAGCGTGTCCAGCGAAACGTTGATGCGCTTGACCCCGCAATCGGCGAGTTCAGCGGCAAAGCGCGAAAGCTGCGAGCCGTTGGTGGTCAGCGTCAATTCTTCCAGAGCGCCGCTTTCGAGATGACGCGAAATCTGACGCACAAGATGCATGATGTTCTTGCGCACCAGCGGCTCGCCGCCGGTAAGACGCAGTTTCCTGACGCCCTTTTCGATGAAAACCGTGCATAGCCGGTCGAGTTCTTCCAGCGACAGCAAATCCTTCTTGGGAAGGAACGCCATGTCTTCGGCCATGCAATAGGTGCAGCGAAAGTCGCAGCGGTCGGTGACCGAAACGCGCAGATAGCTGATCGTGCGACCAAAAGGATCGATCATGTCCATGCTGGTGCGTTTCCCGTGGTTGCGAACGGCATCGTTATATATGGCTATGTGATACGATCCAACCTGCCATTCAAGACAAGAAGTTTCGATCCCTAAAGCGCGTCGCGTTCGACCGGTCTCATGCGACGCGCTTTAGGTTGTTGTTTTATGCATGTCGTTATCGCAAAACCGCTGCACACCCTCGGGTCAGGCCAGAGGGCATGCTTTTGCGCGACATGCATTAGGCAACATCGCGCCACCACGGATCGTGTCGGAAGTTTCGAAGCGGCCTTTTCCCGCTGCGCGAAGCGGCGTAGGGAAGGACAGATGATGCGGAACCTATCACCATGACGGCGCCGAAGGAACTCAGGGTCTCGAAGGACCGCAGGCTGCTAACCGTGACGTTCCCTGGCCATCAGCCGTTCGAGCTGCCGGCGGAGCTGCTGCGGGTGGCCTCGCCATCCGCCGAAGTTCAGGGCCATTCGCCCGAACAGCGCGTGACCGTTCCCGGCAAGCGCAACGTTGCGATCCTGAAGATCGAACCGGTCGGCAACTATGCCGTCCGCATCACCTTCGACGATTTCCACGATACCGGCATCTTCACCTGGAACTACCTGCATACGCTGGGTCATGAGAAGGACGCACGCTGGGCCGCCTATCTCGCCGAGCTGGAAGAGAAGGGGCTAAGCCGCGATCGATAGCTCCGGCCCGTGGTCAAAGCGTCACCGATTTGGAGTAGCGGCTGCGGATGCTCGGAGGCGAAAACATGTCCGTCATCACCACGGTCGAACAGCTCGAAGCGCTCTATGGGCTGCCCGGCGAGACGTCGCTGGTCAAGGAGCTCGACCATGTCATTCCCGAATACGCCGCCTTCATCGAGGCCTCGCCTTTTGCCGCGCTCGCGACCAGCGGGCCGGAAGGGCTGGATTGCTCGCCGCGCGGCGATCTCGCCGGCTTCGTCCGCATCCATGATCCGAAAACCCTGATGATGCCGGACCGGCGCGGCAACAACCGTGCCGATTCGCTAAAAAACATCATTCGCGATCCGCGCGTCGGCCTGTTGTTCCTGGTCCCAGGCTGCGGCACCACGCTGCGCGTCAACGGCCGCGCCCACATCACCACGGATGCCGCGCTGTGTGCCTCGTTCAGCGTCGACGGCAGACCGGCGCGTTCGGTCACGGTCATCGATGTCGATTCGGTCTATTTCCAGTGCGCTCGCGCCGTCCATCGGTCGGAACTGTGGAACCCGGCGAGGCATGTCGACCCGAAGTCGCTGCCGACACCCGGAAAGATCCTGGAAATCACCAGCCGGAAAGGCATCGACGGCGAGGCTTACGACAGGGAATGGCCGGAGCGCGCGAAAAAGTCGATCTGGTGAGCGGGTCACGCTTCCTTGAGCACGTCGGCAATTTTGCGCATCTGCTCGCCGATCATGTCGCATTGCTCCGGCGTCGACTGGCTCATCGCTTTCTCGATCAGCGCCATATGAACCTTCAGCGCCTGCATCAGCAGTTCCGTGCCGGCTTCGGTCAGGGTCAGGCGCAGCACGCGCTTGTCCTTCTGATCGCCTTCGCGGCGCAGCAGGCCGCGTGTCTCGAGTTGCGGCAAAAGCATGGTGATGTTGGAACGGCCGACCAGGAGCCGGCGGGCGAGATCGTGCTGCGACATGCCGGGATGGCGGTAAAGGTTCATCAGCACGTCGAGCTGCGCCGGCTTCAGGTCCAGCGGCGCAAGCTTCACTGCCAGCGTGCGTTCCAGGACATGGCAGGCGCGCGCCACCGCGACCCAGTTGCGAAAACGCGGGTTGTCCCAGGGCAGCTCTTGTTTAATGTTCATGTTTGAACTATTATGTTCATGCTTGAACGAATGGATGGATCGCCACTATGGCATCATTTGGATTGAAGGTCATCCGGGGCGTGTTTGCCGCCGCCGAACATGTGGCTCCCCGCCTTACCGGGCGCGCGGCATTCGAACTGTTCTGCCGCACGCCGAACGCCAAAATTCTCAGCGACGGCGAGCGACGCGCCGTCGACCGCGCCGCCGGCTTCATGGCCGAGGCGCGCCATCATCGGCTGAAGACCAAAAACGGCTGCGTCATGGTGCATGAATTCAGGCCAGAGCCGGGCAGGCGGGCCGCCGGAACGGTGCTCGTCATCCATGGCTGGCGTTCGCGCACCGAATATATGCGCACGCTGATCGAAGCCTATCGAGGCGCCGGCTACAAGGTTGTCTCGCTCGACCTGCCGGGCCACGGCCAATCGCAGGGACGCCGGCTCACATTGGTCAGCGCTGTCGAGGCCGCTCGGCTGACCGGCGAGTGGTTCGGCCCGTTCGTGGCGGTCGTCGGCCATTCCTTCGGCGGCGCCGTCGCCGCCAATGCCGTCGCCGGTTCGGTCAAGGCCATTCCGCCGCTGCCGGCCGGGCGGCTGGTGCTGATCGCGGCACCGAGTTCGCTGCCGGCGATCTTCAACGATTTCAGCCGCATGCTCAGTGTCGGCCCACGCTCGCAGGCCGCCATGGCCGACCGGGTCGAACGCATCGCCGGCCGGCCGCTGCACGAATTCACCGGCGACCGCCAGCTTGCCGGCACGCCGGTGCCAACGCTGGTCATCCATGCGCCGGACGACCGCGAGGTGTCCGCCGACCATGCAAGGCTCTATGCCGGGGCCGGCGACCATGTGCGGCTGTACTGGGCCGACGGGCTCGGCCACCGCCGCATCCTCGCCGACAAGGGCGTGGTCGAGCGTGCGGTCGGCTTCGTTGCCGAACACCGGCAGCCGGTATCGCTGCATTAAACACCGGCGGCTTCGACCTGCGTGTCAAAAGTCGACCGCTTCAAGGAAGAGCGATTCGAGGAAGAGCGCTTCCTTGCAACCGAATGCGGCTGGTCGAGTTGATTCCCATCGCCGGCGGCGTCATCGCCCGGCCTCAGTGCTATTCGCTGGAGCCGGAGCGGAGCCGATTCGCTTCGGCTGCCACCGTTGTGAAACCGTTCTGCAACAGAGACGTTCTGAAATTTATGAAAGCTTAACGAAATCAGTATGAATCGGTGTAGTCGCGCCCTACATCCATGATGCGGTGGGCGAGACCGTCAAGCGATGCGGAACGGGAGCCGGCTGCAGCCGGAGCGGGTGATTCCATGAAATTCCTCGGAAACAAGGCAACCGTGATGCCGCTTGCGGCGGTCGCGGCAATGCTGGCCTTCGGCGTGCCGCAGGCAGACGCGCAAGGGTTTTTCGAGAGGCTCTTCGGCGGTGGTGTCAGGCATTCGCCGCGAGGTGATTTCCCCCTGCCGCCGTCGAGGCAGAGGCTGAAATACAAGCCATATGCCACGGCGCCCGCTGCCTCTCGTATCCGCAGCCCGTCCTATTACACCTACAAGAGCGACCCGCTCGTGCGCGTCGACTTCTCGACGCTGACGGCAGCGCCGGAGCCGGCAATGCCGCAGGACGCCGCATTCCAGCCGTCGTCCGCCACCGGCGCTGCCTTCCGCGAAGCGATTGCCGGACTCCACGATTACGAGCTCTACGCCGAGAAGGACATCGCCAAGGCACTCGTCGCCTATTACGCGGCCAATCCGGATTTCGTCTGGGTGACGGGAGCCAATGCCAACAGTCGCGCGCAAGATGCGGTGCGGGTGCTTGGCGAGGCAACCAGCTATGGCCTCATGCCGGCCGACTATACGGTTGAAGTGCCTGCCGCCGGCGCATCGACCGGCAGCGCCGATGCGCGGCTCAAGCAGCTCGTCCGCTTCGAGATGGCGCTGTCAGCGCGCGTCTTGCGCTATGTCCGCGACGCGCACAGTGGCCGCGTCGATCCCAATCGCATCACCGGCTACTATGATTTCCCGGCCAAGCCGCTCGACATGGAAGGCGTGCTGAAAACGCTGACGCGCACCCG
Source organism: Mesorhizobium sp. WSM4814 (assembly GCF_055811595.1). NCBI lineage: Bacteria > Pseudomonadati > Pseudomonadota > Alphaproteobacteria > Hyphomicrobiales > Phyllobacteriaceae > Mesorhizobium > Mesorhizobium sp. WSM4814. Next base: position 1,214 of record NZ_JBVVQT010000031.1, on the reverse strand, counting down.
GCAAGTGCGCACCTATCTCGAATCACGGCATCCGCAGAACGCCGAATACCAGGCACTGCGCGTCGAACTGGAATCACTTCAGGCCAGCGCCGACGACGACATCGTCGTCGATCCCAAGCTGTTGCTGAAGCCGGAAGAGACCAGCCCCGAACTGCCGAAGCTTCTGGCGAAGATCGCGCGCAATCTCGACGACGAGATGGGCGGCGCCTATGGCGAGATATTGGCCAGGCTCGCCACCAGCGAGGTCTATGATCCGGAACTGGTGCCGGTCATCAAGGCGGTGCAGAAAAAGGCTGGCATGAAGGGCGACGGCGTCATCGGTCCGCGCACCGTCGCGGCGCTGGTCGGGACGTCCAAAGCCGACAAGATTCAAAAGGTGCAGGTCGCGCTGGAAGAGTTGCGCTGGCTGCCATCCGATCTCGGCAGCCCGCGTGTCTTCATCAACCAGCCGGCGTTTACCGCGAGCTACATCGAAAATGGCGAGGAGAAGCTGAAGACCCGCGTCGTCATCGGCAAGACCACCAACCAGACTTCCTTCTTCTACGACCAGCTCGAGCAGGTCGACTTCCATCCCTATTGGGGCGTGCCGCAGTCGATCCTCGTCAACGAGATGCTGCCCCGGCTGCGCAGGGATCCCGGCTATCTCGACCGCGCCGGCTACGAAGTGGTCAATGCGCGCGGCAAACGCATTCCGTCCTCCTCGGTCAATTGGGGCGCCTATGGCGCAAAAATACCTTATGGCGTGCGCCAGCTGCCGAGCGAGGCCAATGCGCTGGGCGAACTGAAGATCCTGTTCCCCAACAAGCACGCCATCTACATGCACGACACGCCGCAAAAGACGTTTTTCCAGCGTGACATGCGCGCGCTCAGCCATGGCTGCGTTCGCCTGCAGGATCCGCGCGGCATGGCAGCGGCCGTGCTCGGCACCTCGGTCGATGACATCGCGGAGAAGCTGAAGCACGGACATGCGACGGAGAAGGTAGCGCGCAGGATCCCGGTCTATGTCGCCTATTTCACCGCCTGGCCTGATATGTCCGGCAAGGTCGAATATTTCAGCGACGTCTACGACCGCGACGCGCGGCTGCAGCAGGCGCTCGACAGCACGCAAGCAGTGCGCTCGCCGGCGATCTGAGGATGCTAGAGCGGGATGAAGAGAGGCTGAATCGAAGGGGGATTCCCAAATCAGCGGGGATTTGATTCAACATGCTGGCTGG
>NZ_JBVVQT010000030.1:0-57575 GCF_055811595.1 Mesorhizobium sp. WSM4814 | reverse complement strand
TGGGAGACAGTGCTTTCTAAGCGCTCCATCGCAGCTGCGTATGTAGCGCTCGCTCTGGGTTTGGCTGCCGGGGGACTGGTCGCGCAGGAGATGCGAAAAGGCGAGATAGGGCCATAGCGCAGGGCATTTCGTGGCCATTGAACTCCTGTACAAAAGGTTCTGTACTACGGCACGAAGTGGAGAACCGTTCGGCCCACGGCATCGCCGCGACAGCGGGCGTGTCGATTCAGTTCGTGAACACAAACCCGGACGGCCTCGCAAATCTCGGCCTAATGACCACCCGCCGCTGACGCTGCGCTGCGCCCAGATGTGCTTGCGGCGCGCATGGAGTGCGGCAAAGCCGGACCAAGATACCTCGTCGACGGCCCAGATGGTGTCGCTGGCGTCGCTCCATTTCCGTAACTACGTGCCAGAAGCATCCAGGTCCATCACACCATCCACTGCGAACTTGTCCGCGCAGTCGCAGATCCGGAGCTTTGACCGGTCGGATTCGGATCAACGCTGGAGCTCTGCGATGATCGCTTCCCGTACCTTTTCTTTGATCATCAGTTTTACTCCCGGATACCAGGTCTCTCGCTACCTATGTGGCCCGCCCAAGTGCAGGCGCCCGCTGTCGCCCGGACGTGAGTAAGAGCAAAGCCGTTTTTTGGCTTATTCGCGACAGATCCAGCTGCAAATCCTGTTCAGGCACTTCATAGGACATGTCGCGGGACAGCAGCCGTATCGCCTCCTTCGTCAGCACCACGGTCAAAGCTTCTCCAGGATAGCGATGCGGAATGCCGCATTTCCGCAGCCTTGCGGGATGAAATCGAATCCGTGAGTCTTCCAGCTAATTCCCGCTCTGGCATCGACGCCTATGAGAAGGCGCTCGCGCTGAATCCCGATTACGATTTGGTGATGTTCAACCTCGGGGGAACGCATTGCAATAGGGGGGAACGGCTTAAGGCGATGGCGATTGGACGACGGCCGTCGACCGCTGCCCAGATCACGAGCTCGCCGCCAAACTCCGACGTGACATGCCGGTTTTTCTTTCCGCCTGATCGCAACTGATGAATTCTATCTCCGGTGACAGTGGAGTGCAGTACTTCTCCTTCGGCCCTTTAGCGAACCTCGAGACACCGAAACTTTATGGGCCAGGGGCGTCGGCGTCTGGAAGACCGTCAGTGACCTTGGAACGACTGAGATGAGGTCGAACGCAGTCACGCTGCGCCTCCCGAGGAATGGCAGCTATTCCAACGTCGGCGTCTGAAGCCGACAGTCAGCAAACGGCCCCTAATGCGACACATTTGGTTCTCGGCTCGGAAGGGTCGCTCTTGGCGCAACTGAGCCCATGACGAACAGCGGATCCCAGCATGTGTGCGAAGTCGTTATGACGTTGTTCGATGTTTGTTCGCGCAAAGTCGCATAATGTGGAACGCGTTTAGCGGTCGTCTACGCAGTTCCTCAGCCTGCTTGGGCGCGGTGAATGTCCAGACCGCGCGACGTCGCGACTTTGCCAAGCTGGAAGACCTCTGTCGCCTCGCCGCGCCCGCGCAACTTGTGCTTGCCCGCCGGGATCGTTTCGAACTTTTCGTCGAGCCGCGAAGCAGTCTCGCCGGAACCGCAAGCCTGGGGCAGGGCGATCCCGGTCCTGCCGCGCTCGGCATTCTCGATTCGGCCCAACTCTAGACTGGCGCTGACGCGCTACCCTTCCTGTGATAGCCGTCGTTCAGAACAACCGTCCAACACCCGCTCCACTAAGCCACCGTGCCAGTAATCTTGTTTCCTGCAACACAATGGACCAGATGCCTGCTACTGGATGTGAGTGGCTATTGAATTCAGCACAAACGGCGAAGGACCAGAACACTATTGATACGCACATTGAATCTCCTGCACTACGCGGCATTTCGGGCGATCATGCTGACGGGCACGGTAAGCGGCGCAGCTGAGCTTCTAGGTCGTAGTCAGCCGGCTGTAAGTCGACTTCTCGACAAGCTGGAATACGAACTCGGCGTATCGCTTTTCGAGCGGCGTCGGGGCCAAGTCACGCCGACGCCGGTTGCCCATCTGCTGCTCGACGAAATCGAGCGGGCGTATGTTTCGCTTGAAGCGCTGAGCAGCTTCGCCTCCCGCCTGGCAAGCGGCGAGGGTGGCGAGATCAGTCTTGCGGTCATGCCGGCGCTGGGCATCAATTTCGTGCCGCACCTGCTGGCTGAGTTCAGAAAGGATTGGCCGAAGACCAAGGTCACGCTGAATGTTCGCATGTCGGTCAAAATCGAGGAATGGGCGGCCGCGCAGCAGATCGATTTTGGCTTGGCGGAGACGCCCTTCAGGCGCTCCGGATTCCGCACCGAGATCTTCAGCGACGCGCCATACATCGCGGCCGTGCCCCGCGATCACCCGCTTGCAGGCCTTTCGCGTCTCGGCCCCGCCGATCTGCGCCAAGGGCCCTTCATATCGTGGACGTCCTTTGTTTCGGCGCGACATCTCCTCGACCAAGCCTTGCAATCCAGCAGCGTCAAAGTGGATGCAGCCTATGAGACGACCTTCTCGGTCTCGGCATATGAGATGGTCAAGCAGGGCATCGGCGTAGCGATCATCGATCCTTACACGGCGGTAGAGCAATTGGACGACAGGGTGAAGCTCATTCCCTTCTCACCAAAGATACCGTTCAATGTCGCTCTGCTGCGGCCGGAGTCGCGGGCGGCCAATCCTGCCGCAGACGCCTTGCTGGAACTGATGGCGAAAAGACGCGATCGGCTTTTGGCACAATTGCCGCTCTAGTTCAGTATGCATTTAATGCATACCACTCGCTAAAGATTCTATTTTGAACATTGCCCTTTCATTGATTTATTCGCTCGATCGATCATTTAGGGAACGGGCCGCCAATGCCGCCGAAACTTACCGAGATGCAAGGCAGAGATTACGACGTCGTCGTGATCGGTGCCGGTATCAACGGAGCAAGTGCGGCGCGCGAACTGGCGTCGGCGGGTTACAGCGTCCTGTTGGTGGACAAGAGCGATTTCGCCGCGGGCGCCTCGAGCCGCTCCTCGCGCATCCTGCATTGCGGCCTTCGCTATTTCGAAACGCCTAATCCCGTCCGCACCTTCGCCTTTCACCCGTTGCGCTTTGCCGGGGCGATGCGCATGGCGCGCGCGGGCATGGAGGCCAGGGCGGAACTCGTGGCTCTGGCGCCGGAAAGATGCAAACCTTTCACCATGTGTTTTCCCGTCTATCCGGAAAGCCCGGTTCGGGATTGGCATCTCGATCTCGGCTTCCGTATTCTGCGACGTCTCGGGCCGCTGGAGCCGCCGCTCTCCTACTGCCGGCTGACGAGGAATTTCGGGGGACACCTGCCGTTCGCGAGCCATCTGCGCGACAGGGAGGGGCTCCGGTCAATCGCCACCTATCGCGAATACATCATGGACTGGCCGGACCGGCTGTGCGTGGACGCTGCCCTCGACGCGGAAGAGAACGGCTCGGAAATACGCCTTTTCTGCGAGGCGGCGATCGTGCGGAGGGATAAGAGCGGCTGGCTAATCGCACTCAAAGACCACGACAAAGGCGAAACGGCTGAGATACATGCCGCCGTCGTGCTGAACATGGCCGGAACCTGGATAGATGAGGTGAATGCCGTCGCCGCGTCCGGCGCCGCCGCCCCCCGGCTCATCCGCGGCACCAAGGGCGCCCACATCGCAGTACGGCTGCCGGATTCCTATCGCGGCTACGGCATAACCACGATCAACCGCAGCGGCATGCCGTTCTACTGTCTCCCGTCCCATGACGACTGCTTCTATTTCGGGCCGACGGAGACGCCCTTCAACGGCGATGCCGCCGACGTCGCGGCAACTGACGAAGATATCGACCTCCTGCTCGGGGAAGCCAATTACATGCTTCCCGGACTAGGACTGACCCGCCGCCATGTCGAGTTCACCTGGGCCGGCGTGCGGCCGCTCACCTTCGATGCGCAGCAGCCCATCGGCCGGCGCACGCGCGAAATTCATGATCTCGCCGGCGCCGGGAAGCCGGGCATCTTCGCCATGACCGCCGGCCCTGTCATGACCCATCTGAGCGCCGGGCGCGAGATGCGAAAGATTGTCGAGAAGCTTCTGAGGCCGAAACACAGGGCGGCTGGAAGACGCAGCCCAGCCACTGACGGCCGCAGCGTGGAATTCGGCATTTCGATGCCGCTTGCCGAGGGCAGACGCGCCGCCTTCCGCAGAGCGGTGTCAGCGGAGCGTGCCCGGGACCTGAAGGGCATTCTCTACACAAGGACAGGGCTTGCCTGGCGTCGGCACTTGGATCGCAGGGAAGTCGAGGAAGTGGCAAGCTCCGTCGCCGATCTCGCCGGCTGGACGCCGGAGAGGACCAGCGGGGAAGTGGAAAAATTCATGCGATACCAGAAGACGGTATTCCGCACCGCATCGGACCCGGTTCAATCAACAGAAACGACATCAACAATGGGAGATATTCAAGCATGAAACGAAAATCCGCATTGAAAAGCATTGCCGCCCTTGCCGTCACTCTGACCGCAAGCACGGTCCTTTCCGCCAGCGGCGCGCAGGCAGCCGACTCGTATCTCAAACAGATCCTGGATCGAGGCGTTGTGCGTGTCGGTGTGCAGGGAGCTTTCAAACCTTGGTCTTTCCCCGCGCCGGACGGGTCCATGCAGGGTATCGAGGTTGATCTTGCCCAGTCGGTGGCCGATGCGCTTGGCCTAGAGCTCGAGCCGGTCATGATCACTTCGGCCAATCGCATGCAGTTCCTGCAGCAGGGCAAAATTGATCTGATTATTGGCGGCATGTACGACACAGCCGAGCGGCGCAAGGTTATCGGAATAATCGAACCTGCGTACTGGAGCTCCGGTCCGACGCTGCTTGCGAAGGAAGGCGTCATCAATGATTGGAAAGACGTTGCCGGCAAGCCAGTCTGCGGCAAGCAGGGCAATTACTACAATAAACAGGTCGAGACCGAGTACGACGCGACCATTATTTCCTTCACCGGAAACACTGAGGCCAAGCAGGCGCTAAGGGACGGAAAATGTATCGCGTGGCTTTATGACGATGCGCCTATCATGGCCGATCTCGCTTCCGGCGAATGGGAAGGCTACGAAATGGCAGTCCCCGTCCTTTACGACAATCCGTGGGCTGCGGCAGTGCCGCTGCCGGAGGTTGATAAAGCCTGGGGTGTGTTCATGTCGGGCATGGCCTATCGCTGGCAGGCTTCCGGGAAATTGGTCGAGCTCGAGAAAAAGTGGAAAGTGAAGCCGTCCGACTGGATCGCCGATCAGCATGAAAAGGCGCAGTGGGATACCAGCTATTTGCAAGGCGGCAACTGAGCCGATGCTCGACGGGATGTCGATCCGTGACCGGATGGCGGAGCTGAAATGTTCCAGTTGATCGCGCCATTCTTCCAGGATCTCTACGAGCGCACGGGCCTGAATTTCATCGTCTTCTACGACAGTTATGAATACGAGCGGTTCCTGTCCGGCGTCAGCGTATCGCTGCAACTGATATTCTGGTCGATTGTCGTGTCGCTGGTGATCGGCGTGTTGGGGGCCTGGGCGCAGAACGCCCGGTCTCCCATCCTGCGCGGTCTGATGGACTTCTATATCCAAGCATTCCGCAACACGCCGCCGATGGTCCAGCTCCTGTTCTTCTATTTCGCTCTCGGCACCTTCACACCGCAGGTGGACATGGGAGGCTATTACCAGCCGCTGATCTCTTCGTTCATGTGGGCGGTCATTTCGCTCGGCATTTTCGGCGGCGCCTTCAATGTCGAGATCTTCCGCGCCGGCCTCGAAGCCGTGCCGGAATCGACGAAGGAGGCCGCCGAAAGCCTGTGTATGAGCAAGTGGCAGACATACTTATACGTCACTTTGCCGCTGGCATTCCGCATCAGCCTGCCGGCGCTCACCAACAATCTTGTCAGCTTGGCGAAGACCACCTCGCTTGCCTATGTCATCGCTGTCCCGGAGATGACCTCCACGTTGAACCAGGTCTGGTCTGCTAACGTGAACGTGCCGGAGATGATGCTGCTTCTGTTCCTCTTTTACGTGCTCGTCGTGTCGCTTCTGGCCACCGCGCTCCACTTCATAGAGCGCAGGCTTGCCCTGCCGGGATACGGGCAATGAGCGGCGACGCTTTCCGTCTAGACGCCCGTCGCTTCGGCCAAGGCAGCTTCTGCTCGCGAATCCATTGGCGGCATGGCCTTTGGCTCGGCCTGACCTTTTTCGGCTCACTTGCCTTCGCCTATGCGCAATCGGAGCCCGAACAGCAGGTCCCATCGGCCATCGCCACGCTGATCCTATGGCTGCCCTTCATCCTCAAGGGCTTCGGGCTCAATCTCCTGATGAGCTTCATCGCCATGGCCGCCGCGACCGTTCTTGGGATCGGATTGGGTCTGCTGCAGGTCAGCCGTTCGCCCCTGTTGCGGGCGCCTGCGTGGTTCGTGACGCATCTGTTCCGCAACTCACCATGGCTGGTGATTCTGTTCATGATCATGTTCCTGGTTCCGTTCGAGATGCGTCTGCCCGGCGGCGATACGGTCAGGATACCGGACTGGGCCAAGGCCACGTTCGCCTTCTCGCTGCCGGTGATGGCCAATATCAGCGAGATCCTGCGCGGCGCCATCAATTCCATCCCGAAGGGCCAGTGGGACTCCGCCGAGAGCCTAGCCTTTACACGCGGCCAGACATTGCGCTGGATCATCCTGCCTCAATGCGTCAGGCGCGCCATCCCGCCGTGGATGAACTGGTATGCGCTGCTCGCGCTGGCGACTCCGATGGCCTCGATCCTTGGCGTGCGCGAGGCGGTCGGCAATGCCCAGGCGGCCATGGAGGCGGCAGGCGCGCGCCCGGAATTGCTCATCCCGTTCTATCTTTTCCTGCTTTGCCTGTTCTTCGCCTACATCTACCCGATCGCAATCTGGACGCGGAAGCTTGAGCGAAAATATGTTGCAAACTAATTCGAACGCCCGCGGAGCAAACCCGCAAACGAACTGGTCGCCGGACATGCCGATCATATCGCTGCGCGACGTGCACAAATCCTTCGGCGCCGTCGAGGTGCTCAAGGGGATCAGCTTCGATGTCCACAAAGGCGAGGTGGTCTGCATCATCGGCCCGTCCGGCTCGGGCAAGTCGACGCTGATCCGCTGCATAAACGGCCTCAACAATATCCAGAAGGGCTCGATCAAGGTCGAAGGACAGGAGGTGAACGACCCGAAGCTCGATCTGCTTGCCCTGCGCAAAAAGGTCGGCATCGTCTTCCAGCAATACAATCTCTTCCCACACAAGACGGCCCTGCAGAACGTCATGATGGCGCCGGTCCTGGTGTTGAAGGAGCCGAAAAGGAAAGTCGAGGAACGGGCCCGTGCGCTGATCGCCAAGGTTCGTCTGCAGGGCAAGGAGGACGCCTATCCGGGAGAGCTGTCGGGCGGTCAGCAGCAGCGCGTCGCCATCGCGCGCAGCCTGGCGATGCGCCCCGACATCATGCTGTTCGACGAGGTGACGGCCGCGCTCGACCCCGAGACGGTGAAGGAGGTGCTGCTCACAATCAGGGAACTCGCAGCCGAGGGCATGACCTGTATCCTCGTCACCCACGAGATGGGCTTTGCCCGCGAAGTCGCGGACCATGTCTATTTCACCGATCGCGGCGTGATCGTGGAGCACGGTCCGCCCGATCAGTTCTTCACCAAGGCGACTGACCCGAGAACGAGGCAGTTCCTGAGCCAGATTCTTTAGGATCGTAGGAGTTTTGGTCCAAAGCTTTCGAGCTATGGACCCGGGACACATGAACCAGACAGGCCGGTGACGGCGGCGTGCGGGCGACCCTATCCGCGCGGTCGATCGTGCTTGGCCAAAAATTCGGCGGGAGAAAGAAATGAACGGGCCGGAACCGGGGACCATTAGCAGGGATCCGCTGCTGCAGCCGCTGACCATCAAGAAGCTGACGTTGCGCAATCGCATCATCAGCACCAGCCATGCCTGCGGTCTCGAAGTCGGCGGAATGCCGGAGGAAGCATACCAGCGCTATCATGAGGAGAAGGCCAGGGGAGGGCTGGCACTTTCGATGTTCGGCGGGTCGTCCAACGTTGACCGCGATTCACCCAACATCTTCCGCCAGCTCAATGTTGGCACGGATGCGATCATCCCCCATCTCCAGCGCTTCAGCACGCGCATGCATGATCTCGGTGCTGCCTTGATGTGCCAGATCACACATCTGGGCCGCCGCGGCGATCCATATGCGGGCGACCGGCTTTCCACGATCGCTCCGTCGCCGGTGCGCGAGACCCTTCACCGCAGTATCCCGAAAGAGATGGACGAGCACGATATCGACCGTGTCGTGACGGCCTATGCGCAGGCTGCCCTGCGCTGCAAGAAAGGCGGGCTGGACGGGATCGAGACCTTGGCGGCCGGACATCTGATCGGCCAGTTCCTGTCGCCGGTGACCAACCGCCGAACCGACCGTTTCGGCGGCTCGCTGGAAAACCGCCTGCGGTTCGGCCTCATGGTGCATGAAGCCATCCGAAAGGCAGTGGGCGACGACTTTCTCGTCGGAATGCGCGTCGTGGTGGATGAGGGCCCGGACGGCGGGTTGGGCTTCGAGGAATGCGTCAAAGCGGCCCTGATGCTCAAGGAGGCGGGGGCCGTCGACTTCTTCAACGCCATTTACGGCACCATGGATACGACACGCGCGCTGGCCGAAGAGAACATGCCCGGCATGGGCTCGCCTCTAGCGCCCTGGGTTAAGCCGGTTGGCGCATTTCGTTACGAAGTCGGACTGCCCGTGTTCCATGCCGCGCGCATTGCCGATGTCGCTTCCGCACGCTTCGCCGTAGTGGAACGCATGTTGGACATGGCGGGCATGACACGCGCCCAGATCGCCGATCCTCATCTGGTGGAGAAGCTCGCCAGCGGGCGCGAGACCGAGATCCGGCCTTGCGTCGGCGCAACGCATTGCCAGTCGCCATATCGGCCCTCCTGCCTGCACAATGCCGCGACCGGCCGTGAACTGACACTGCGCCATGTGATCGAGAAGGCGGAGGGACCGGCGCGCAAGGTGGTCATCGTCGGTGGCGGGCCAGCCGGCCTGGAGGCGGCGCGCATCAGCGCGGAGCGGGGCCATGCCGTTTCACTCCACGAAGCGGGCAGCGACCTTGGCGGACAGATCCGCATCGGCGCAACCGGCTCCTGGCGACGCGATCTCATGGGCATTGTCGAGTGGCGCGCGGCCGAACTGCAGCGCCTCGGCGTATCGGTCCACACCAACAGCTATCTGGAAAGCACCGACATCGCCGTCCTCGAACCGGATGTCGTCATCCTCGCCACGGGCGGCCTGCCGCAGATCGACCTACAGGAGGGAGCCGATCTGTGCCTTAGCACTTGGGACGTCCTGACCGGACAGGTTCCGCTGCAGGGCGAAGTGCTGATCTATGACGGAACCGGCCGGCACCCCGGCCCGCTTGCCGCAGAGCAGGCCCGGCAAGCGGGTGCCGAGGTCATCTATGTCTCGATAGACGCACAGCTGTCGGAGGAACTGACCTATGCTGAGCGCCTGCGGTGGAAAAAGCGGTTCCTGCAGATCGGCGTGAAACCGATCTTCGAGAGCCGCCTCTTTGCCGTCCAACGCAATGCGAACCGGCTGGAAGCGCGCTTCGTCAACGAGATCTCGCGGGAGGTGACGAGCGTCCTGGTGGACCAGGTCATCATCGAGCAGGGTAGCATCCCAATGAATGAAATCTATTTGGAGCTTCGTCCCCAATCGGCAAATGACGGCGTCACAGATCTGGACGCCATGGTGAAAGCGGCGGCGCAACCGCGCCTGCGGGACAGCGGCTTTGAACTGCACCGCATCGGTGATGCCGTTTCAAGCCGGAATATCCACGCCGCGGTTCTGGATGCCTTACGAATATGCAGCGCGCTATGACTGTTGGTGCGGCGGCGGAGTCAGCGACCGATGCTGTCGAGAAACTGATACCAGCCCGCGACGGCGCGAACCGCCGGCTCGCGCAGGAAATAGAACGGGATGGGTTTCGGACCGTCCCGTTCGATGAGACCGAGGTCCGGCTTATCCCCCAACAACAGATCGACGACGCGACGGCCCATGAGGCTCGACAGGGCAACGCCGGCTCCGTTGTAGCCCAGCGCAAAGCCGGTCCGCTCATCGAGCATGCCGACCTGCGGCAGGCTGTTCATGGTCATCGCCACGAGCCCGGACCAGCGATGGGTGATCACGGTGCCGGCAAGCTGCGGGAACATCTCCTTCAGCGCCCTTTCGAGCGCCTGGAACGCGGAGGCGGAGTCTTCGCGGCCGAAAGCGCCGCGCCCGCCGAACAGCATTCGGTCGCCAACGGGGCGGAACCAGCGCATCATGCGCCGTGTCTCGCTGTAGCTCCGGCCGTACCGCATGAGGGTGGCTCGAAGGTCAGGGCCAAGCGGTTCGGTGGCGATCATTGCGCTGCGGAAGGGGATGACCGTTCCGCGCACCAGCGCCGTGGCGGCGGTGATGTCGGAATAGCCGTTTGTGGCGATCAGTACATGCCGGGCACTTACTTGGCCCTGCGCCGTCGTCAGCACGGCCTGGTCACCGTCCTTGTTGCGCGCCAACACCGCCGAATGCTCGAAGATTTCGCCGCCGCCCGCGCGCACCGCGGCCGCAAGCCCGCGTGCATAGTTCAGCGGATGGATGACGCCGGCATGGGTCGAAAGCACGCCGCCGACGAAATCGGCCGAACCGGTTTCCTCCCGTACCTGGTCGGCACCGAGTATGGTGAGGCTGCCGTCGCCGAACATGTCTCGCGCCGTCTCCGCCTCGGTCACGAGCCGCGTCTGGGCGAGGTCGTTGTGGGCGCAGCGCAGGTTTCCGGTCCGGGCAAAGCCGGCATCCGCGATCCCCAGCTGTTCGATATTCCGCTCGACGCAATCCATCGCGTCGTGACCGATGCGGTGCATGCGCCGGGCGATTTCGAGACCATGGTGCCTGGCGATGTCACTTAGCGAGACACGGAATTTCGTGGAGACGACTCCGCCGTTGCGGCCGGATGCGCCCCAGCCGATCTCGGCCGCTTCCAGCACGACCGGGTGCAGGCCGCGTTCGATGGCGCGCAACGCGGCGTTAAGGGCGGTATACCCGCCGCCGATGATGGCGATGTCGGCATTGAACGCATCGGACAGCTTGACCGGGGCCGGCGCGGGCGAGGCCGTTTCCCGCCAGAGCGATCGAGGATGCTCGATCTCGTTCATCGCGCCGTGGCTCCCGCCTTGCTCGTCAGCCGCCGAGCTCCGCTTCGACCGCGTCGGCAAGCTCGGCGAGCGTCGCGAAATGAAAATCGGGCTTGGTCACTTCGCCCGGATGCGGAGTGCCGCCATAGCCTTCCTGGTACATCCGCCGCTCGATCCAACAGACCTCATAACCGAGCGAGCGGGCGACGCCGATGTCATGATACTGGCTCTGTGCGACGTGCAGTATGTCTTTCTGGCGATAGCCGAAGGCAGATTGCCGCCCGAGATTATGCGAGAAGAAGCGGGGATCGGGCTTGGCGCACCTGGCGTCGTCCATTGTGACGGCGTCATGGAAGGGGTTCCCCAGCGTGTGCGAGTAGGCGCTGAAGGCGACGCGGTCGGCGTTCGTCATCGCTACGAGGCGGAAATGCCGGCGCAACCGCTTGAGTGCCTCGGCGGAATCCTCGAATGCCGGCCAACGCAGCACCGCGATCTGGAAGGCGTCGGCCGAGCCTTTGTCAGCAGGCAGACCGAGCTTACGCGCCACATAGAGATAGACGTCCGCCATAACTTGGCTGGAACGGCCGGGATGCTCGATACGCGCATCGAGATAGGGGGCGAAGAGATCGTCGTCGCTCAGCCCCTCGGCAGCCTTTCCGCCGATCTCGCGGAAGGCGTCGAGTATCCCCTTCTCGAAATCGATCAGCGTGCCCACGACGTCGAAGGTCAAGAGTTTGAAATCCTTGAAGGACATTCGGCGATTCCTCTTTGCGGTTTCATGTCTACCTTCTCGCGAAGGTTAAGATGCAATCAACAGGAGGACGGCCGCCCCCGCAATTCCACAAATGGTAACCGGGGAGGTTACATTTTGTAATGGCACGGCTTCGCCACCTGCTTCCCTCGTTCAATGCGCTTGTCACCTTCGAAGCGGCGGTGCGCTGCGGCACCTTTGCCCGCGCCGCGAAAGAGCTCTGCGTTACCGGTCCCGCCGTCAGCCGGACCATCGGGCGGCTCGAAGCGCATCTTGAAGTTGCCCTTTTCCACCGCACCAGCGCCGGCGCCGTGCTGACGGAGGAAGGAACCGCGCTTTTTTCCGGCATTTCGGCCAGCTTCGACGAAATCGAAAAGACATTGCTGCGGCAGCAGGCACGGCGCTCGGGCGTACAAACCGTCGTTCTGTCGGCCTCGTCGGCCTTCGCGACACATTGGTTCATGCCCAGGCTTGCCGATTTCCAGGAAAGGTTCCCAAAGGTCGACATCCGCTTCCAGCTCATCAGCGGACCGCTTGGCGGATCCGTCAATGGGGCCGATATCGCCATGCGCTTCGATTACGGCAGCGGCCCCCGCCATGTGGCCCGCGCAGTCATGCCGGAACTACTGGTTCCAATCCGAGCTCCCCACTTCCGCGGTGCGGAAGCTTCTGCCGGTGCGTTCATGCCGGCCGTTGATCGCATAATCAATCTCAGCACCGCCGAGCCCGATTGGTCGGGGCTGTTTGCCGACGATACGCCAGACGCAAGGCCGGGCGGGCTTCAGTTTTCAGACTATACGGTTGTGGTCCAGGCCGCCCTGCTTGGGCAGGGTGTCGCGCTCGGTTGGCTCAACGTCGTCTCGCATCTGCTGGCTCGCGGCGATCTTGTGCCGGTCGGACAGGTCATGAGGACCGGCCGGACATGCGAACTGGTCACGACTTGCAATCCAGAATCGCCGGTCGTCGTCGAGATCTGCGATTGGATCGGGGCCGAATTCGATGCCGATCTGGAACGCATCAATATGCAATATCCGGACCTCGGACTCGGCGCTGAAAGTGATGGCGCCGTCATCGCGGAGCACTGCCTGCAATCTGAAACTGGTGACCCCTTATGAAATTGAAGACAGCCAACATTTATCTCGTTCAGAGCGGAGGCATTCGCCCGGTACTGCTCGAACTGATCACGGATGACGGCGTGACAGGACTTGGCGGAGCTGGGCTGGCTTATGGCCTGGGAGGACTGGCAGCCGCGGGCATGCTCAAGGAAATGATTGAGCGCTACCTGGCGAATGGCCGAGAGATTTTCCGGGTAGAGAGCCTGTGGGCGGAAATGTACGACCACAGTTTCTGGACCAAAGGCGGCGGGCCGGTGGTCTTTTCCGCGATGAGCGCCATCGACCAGGCCTTGATGGACATCAAAGCCCGCGCTTTGGGAGTTCCCGTATATGAACTGCTGGGCGGCCGCATGCGCGACGGACTGCGCACCTATGCAAATGGCTGGTACTTCGGCTGCACGTCCGACAGCGATCTGCCGAAAGCCGCGGTTGGCGCAGTAACAGACGGTTATGGCGCCCTTAAGTTCTATCCTTTCGCCACCATTTTGCCGGACGGCAGGTTGCGTCACCCGTCGCTGCGCGCTGCGAGCGAGCCGGAGCTTGTCCGACAAGCAATTTCGCGCGTTGCCGCAGTCCGCGAAGCCGTGGGGCCGGAGGTGGAGCTGATGCTCGATCTGTCCGCCGGGGCCACTCCCGACGACACGATACGGTTCTGTCATGCGATCGAGAAATACGACATAACTTATGTGGAGGAGCCGGCCGATCCGGGCGACATCGGTTCGCTCGTCAAAGTAGCAAATGCGATCTCCCAGAGGGTGGCCGTCGGCGAGCGCGTCTCTACCCGGTATGGCTTCCGCGACATTCTGGAGACGCGCGCCGCGGACATTCTCCAGCCGGATATCAGCAATACTGGCGGCCTCCTTGAGGCCCGCAAGATCGCGGCCATGGCGGAGGCCTACAGCCTCAAGGTGCAGCCGCATATCTGCGCGAGCGCATTGTCCACCGCGGTCGGCATGCACTTCAGCGCGTCGATCCCCAACTTCTACATTCAGGAGCATTTCCCATACTGGGATCGCATTCCCGGCCACATCGAAGTCCTCGAGGACCCCATCGAGCCGACTGTGAAGAACGGCGTCATACCCATTCGTGATAGCCCCGGCTTCGGAGTGACGTTCAGGCGGGAGGCGCTGAGGGACGGCCTATATCAAACCGTGGCCCTTTAAGCCTTCCCACAAAGAGGCAGAACACTTTCGAAAGCGCTTATTGGCCCGGTGCGTACGTCGCTGCGAAAACGGCCAACTGAAAGAACAATCAGCGAACATCTAAAATTAGCCTCGGCGCGATACGGCCGATAGTGGCACGATGGACACGAAAGATGCCCAGGACCGTCTGCTCCGCCTGCAGCTTGTCGTATAGCTCGACGTCCCGCTTCTGGATGGCATTCCACTCGCCTTCTCGAGTTCGTTGTACTTGTCGACTGTCTCGGGCGTGACGATGAAGGGCGGGATGTACAGGGGTATCCGGTGAGCGAGGCTGTCGCGGAACCCTTTGAGATGCTTGTCTATCCAGCCTTGACGCTTGTCCAAATAGGCGAGGAACTCCTTGCTAAAGGAAGAAGCGCGGACTTCCTTGCTTTTCGGGTCGAGGCCCACTCGGAGAGACTCGAGCTCCTTGCCTTCGGCGTTGATGACCGCCTTCTCGCAGACCCAGATCCAGGCCAAATTGCCGTCACGTCCTACGCCGTTGCGCCCGCGGTGCGTTATCGAGACACCCGAACGCGTTCATTACGAATGCCTGGATATTCAGCGTTGCGTCGACGACCGTGTCCCTCTCGGGGATTTCGTCCAGCTCTGGGGGGAGCTTCTCGAACACGATGTCAACAGCCCTGACCATGGTACCGAGGCGCCGCGAGAACCCATGATATGCGAAATCGTGGCCACGCTCGGTCTGATACTTGCGACCAAGAAAGCGATCCCGCAGTTCAGCGAACTGCCTGCCGATGCATGTCCTCTCGGCCAGCGTGAAGTTTTTCGATGTCCTCGGGTTTGAAGTAGCAGACCATTTGCTCGACAACGCCTTGATGATGCCCCGGCGACGTGGCCGGGCGACTAGGAATGGGTGTTGATGTCCTGCTCAATCTGCCGTGCTGATTCCAGAATGTCATCGAAACTCGGCGGAGTGCCGAAGATCATGGCCGCCGTATTGGCATAGTCGCGCGTGAGCGCGTCCACCATCTTTGGAGCGGGCGCGATCGCGAAGCTGCCCGAGACTGCTGAGGCGAGGTCATAGTCGGGACGGTCGAAAAACATTCGTGCGTGCCGCACACAATCGGCGCCAAGGTTGAGATCGCCGAGCGCGACCTTTCCGGTCTCGGATCCGAGAAGACAGTGCAGGTCATAATAGTGCCGAGACACCCGCTGGCCTTCCTGTCGCAGTTCGCCGCGCCGCTCGTGCCAGCGGCGCAATCCATGGGCGATCACCACCTTGTCCCAAAGGTGCGGGTCGCCTCGATCGTGGTCACGTCGGCGACGGTGAGATCAATGCCTGCCGCTTCCCCCGCGACATAGGGCGTGATTGTGATGGGCGATTGGGATCGAGCGCCGATTTCGCCCCGGACTCGAGGCGTATGGCCGGTCGCACATAGGCGCTATCACGCGGCTCGACCTCGGGATACCAGAGCAGCAGGGTCTGACCATCGGCATCGGCTTCGTCGAGCTCCACCCGTCCGGCGCCGTTCGTAATGTCGGCAAGTTGAGCGGTGAGGAAGTCTCGCAGCGGGCCTGTGATATACGCACGGCAGGCGTCCCGGATGGCGTCGAGCTTGGCGCGGCGCTTCTTGTTCGACAGTCCCTCAAGCTCTTCGACGGAGGCAGCCTCGTCGAGATCGTCGCGGAACACGGTAACGTCGATGTCCTCGGAAAAACGCTGGATGAGGCCATAGCCTTTTGATAGCGACGTCCGCCCTTGAACAGCAGCCGTGGCTCCCCCGCAGGCCTTTCTTGGTAGAG
Source organism: Mesorhizobium sp. WSM4814 (assembly GCF_055811595.1). Lineage (NCBI taxonomy): Bacteria > Pseudomonadati > Pseudomonadota > Alphaproteobacteria > Hyphomicrobiales > Phyllobacteriaceae > Mesorhizobium > Mesorhizobium sp. WSM4814. The sequence goes on along the minus strand of NZ_JBVVQT010000030.1, from coordinate 41,561 downwards.
CGAATTGAGCGTCCAGCAGACCCAGAAGTCCTTTTCGACATTGCCCACCGGAGCTCCGATCCGATTGGCCGTGTTGAGGAACAGGTCGAGCCGGTCACGTGGGGATGCCGCGATGATCTGGCGGTAAGCATCGGTACTCATGGCTTCGCCTCGTGCGGGTCCGCCCTCAGGATTTCGCGGAGGAACTCCTGCATCCAGATCGGCACGGCGGAGAGACCGGCGCGCAGATCCTCGCGAATGGCCTCGCCGTGATTGGGGTCGGCAAACAGGCGGCGCAACGTCGCCTGGATACGCTTCCGTTCGCCCTTCTGACTCAGCATGTCTTGCATCCAATGCAAGGCTTGGACGACCCGCATCCCCGGCCGATCCGCCCAATAGAGGCGGCTAGGGGCAGCGTATTTGAAGTGGATTTCCTGCGTGCCGAGCTTGATTGGCTTCAACCGCGCATCGACCACGACTTCTATTCGGGCGGGGACGGCGGTCGTGAGGCCGAGGTCGTTGGCGGCCGTCATACCATCGATGACGGCGCGCGCCCGATCGCGGCGCGTGACGGCGCGGATCACAGCGCGATAGTCCGGCACGGTGGCGCGGCCAGTCAGGTTGTTCGTGCGCGGCCGGTCATAGAGGCCTCGGTCGATCCGGCGCAGCTCCCCGGCGGCTGACAGGCGCTGCAGGGTTTTGTCCACGGCGGCGCGCGCGCCGAGATCGGCGAAGTCGCCGGGGGTCCAGACCTCGTCGGGTTTGGACTCAATGCGGGCAAGCAGGCGCGAGCGAAGATCGGTATCAACCTCAACGATGGGCATGTCCGAAATATGCTACAAGTTTCGGACAAAGGCAAGGTATGAGTCCGAAATATGCTACATTTTCGGACACTCGGTGGCGCCCAAAACTCCAAAAATGGAATTCCCATTCTCCCATTTTCGCATTGAAGGATAAGGCCCGAGCATCGAACGCCTCCTTCCGCAGGGGTACGACATCATTCCGGTTGAGTCCGTGAAGCGTCAGGCCTTCGGCAATAAATTTAGCCAGCTACCGACAATACGGGCTAAGGTCTTAGCGAAATGGATCGCCGGGGTGATCGCACCGTCACCAGCGTGCCATGGCCGCCACTCGCTTCAGAGCCAGCGCCGGCCTCTCTTCAGAGCTTTTTGCAGAACCTTCAGGACACTATCCCAAATCGCACAGCCTCGCGGTCACTGGACACGCGGTCAGTCAAATCCCTTGGCACACAGCTACGAGAATTTCAGCCAACCCCCAGTGAATCCTGCCTTGCGCAGACCCTCGACAATGAGCGGGCATTTCTTCATCAACTCCCAAAGAAATCCCGTGCGGTGGTTCTCGATCATCAACACGATCGGTCCTTGATCGAGTCCGTAATAACCTTTTGAGATCCAACCCGGCTCGCTTTGATGCCCTGATTCGAAGGTTGGGTTAAAGCTGCACTTGAAGCCATACTCACTGGTCACTTCGGGGTATACCTCATTAAAGTGCCGCAACGCTGGCAAGACAATCTCGGGGGCGAAAGGTAGCGATGCAATCGCGGCCCAGGGCGCGATGGTGCCATCGTCCGGACCAAATGGGATGCCGCGCGCCGTGTAGTCGAAAAAGTGACGCTCAACGCCCTCGATCTTCACACAGGTTGGACCAGGACCATCACTCGCGCTAATGCCCCAACAATGCTCGTTGTACCCTTTGTAGTCCAATGGATTATGGATCGCGTATTGCTGTTGCGCGTAAGTTGCACGGCGGCTGTTCTCGAAATAATCAATCCCCTTCTCACGCATGAATTCGTCCTGAATGCCGCGAAAGTCGATCCACATGTGTGAGAGCTGATGAATGAATAATGGGCCGGCATAGAGAAACTCCAGGCCATAGAGATTCTTCCAGCAGTAAGTGCGAGTTTGCGCCTTGTAGCTCTCGGCTGGAATTGGATGGGCCGGCGAAGCCAGTGCCAACACGTAAAGGATCAGGGCTTCGTTATATCCCTCCCACCGATGCGGCAGAAACCCGTACTCCGGTTTCCAACTCATCGATACGGTTTCTCCGGCGTTAAGCGCCCACTGCCAATCGGCCCGGGCGTAGAGCTCTTCAGCCAGCGAACGTATTTCGCGCTCGTCGGGCGCACCTCCATCAAAGTACGCAGCGGCGGCCAACATGCCAGCGAGCAGAAATGTCGAATCAATCGTCGACAACTCCGACACCCAGGCGCGACGGCCGGTGTCCATGTATAGAAAGTGGTAATAGAAGCCCTTGTAACCGGTCGCGTCCGCCGCCTCGCTCTGTTCACTGTCTCTAAAGAATCGAAGTGTCGTGAGTGTGCGCTCGATAGCTTCGGCGCGTGTGATAAAGCCGCGCTCGACGCCGATGGTGTAGGCCGTTAATGCAAACCCTATCGCGGCAATGCTCGCATGCGACCCCGTGCGCGTGTTGTCAGGGACCATTCCATTGGCGCGATTGCTCTCTTTTAGGAAATATTCGATCGTGTCCCGTTGGAGTTTGTCCAACGTTTCCTCACTCTGACTCATCCGCCCTCCTGGATCGCGGCATTCCAGTCTCGATAAGGGACTTGGCGATCACGCTCACTGAGTGAAGATATCGTATTTTCCCTTGGGTTTCACGACCGTCTCGCAACGGCTTCGAGCGTGCGATGAACCGGACAATTTCCGGCAATTTCGGCAATCCCTTCGCCCTAGTGGTCGCCTACGATGGCTTCCGATCGCCCGCGCTTCGCGAATCGCACTTCCCGCCAAGGATCATTCAAGACCGAAATCCTCGCGTCCTCAATTCGCACGCTTTTTCCACCTCAAAGCAGGGGCGATGACAAGCGCCGTTTCTGCGACCGTGCCGCCAACGGTACTCAGAATCTCGCCAAACACCTGCTCAGCGACAGAGGTTCGCATCCTTTCTCTGATTTCCCGACAATCCGGCGATCTGGGCATTATTCGGCCTATCGGAAGAGCGATGGCCTATGCGGTATTGTTAGGCCATCTAAACGAAGTGTGCATCTTTCTAAATTGAGCTAAACAAGCTGGTAGAATAAAGTCCGTTTCGTCGCAGTGCCTTGCGCAGCGAGGCCTCGGCCGGAGGGAGGAATCTTCTCGCCAACAGACATTCAGCGGTCCGGGAGCACCTTCCGGACGGTTGCGAAGCATTGGTTCGTCACTGGTCTACGCGGGAGATCGACGGGGACTTGGACGCAGCCCACAAAACTTATCGTCCTCATGCAGGGAACCCGAGACAATGAACCTCTCCTCTCTCCTCGCTGCCAGCGCCGCCAAGGGCAAGCCCGTTCGCGTTGGCCTTATCGGCGCCGGCAAGTTCGGTTCGATGGTGCTCGCCCAAGCGCAGCGCATTGCCGGCTATCACATGGTCGCCGTAGCGGACCTGAATGTTGCAAAGGCGCGCGAGTCGCTCGACCGCGTCGGCTGGCCGAAGGAGAGCTATTGCGCCACCAGCGCCGCTGACGCCGCCAAGAATGGCACGACCTTCGTGACGGATGATGTCGCGGCGCTGCTCGCCTGCGACGATATCGAATGCGTCATTGAGGCGACCGGCCATCCGATCGCCGGCACGCGACACGCGCTAGCCGCGATCGAGGCCGGCAAGCATATTGTCATGGTCAATGTCGAGGCCGACGTCATGGTCGGCCCGATCCTGGCAAGAAAGGCCGCGGCAAAGGGCGTGGTCTATTCGATGGCCTATGGCGACCAGCCGGCGTTGATCTGCGAGCTTGTGGATTGGGCTCGCGCCACCGGCTTCGAAGTCACAGCGGCCGGCAAGGGCATGAACTTCGAGCCGCGCTACCGTTATTCGACGCCTGATACCGTCTGGGGGTTCTTCGGATGGTCGGAAGAATATGTCGCCAAGGGCGACTTCAACCCGAAAATGTACAACTCTTTCACGGACGGGACCAAAGCTGCGATCGAGATGGCGGCGGTCGCCAACGGCGCCGGCCTCGATTGTCCGGACAATGGTCTCGCTTTCCCACCTGCCGGGCTGCACGACCTCGCCAAGGTGTTCCGGCCGGCCGCCGATGGCGGCCGCATGGATCGCAGCGGCCTTGTCGACATCGCAGCCAGCCAGGAACCTGATGGCCGCGAGGTCTTCAACAATATTCGCTATGGTGTGTTCGTTACCTTCAAGGCCCACAACGAATACTCGAAGGCCTGCTTCAACCAGTATGGCCTGCTGACCGATCCGTCGGGATGGTATGCGTCCATGTGGCGTCCGTTCCACATCATCGGCCTGGAAACTTCGGTCAGTGTGCTTTCGGCCGTGTTGCGCGGCGAGGCGACCGGCTGCTCGAAAGAATTCCGCGGTGACGCCGTGGCCACCGCCAAGAAGGACATGCAGCCGGGTGAGGTGCTCGACGGCGAGGGCGGCTTCGCCGTCTGGGCCCACGCTATTCCCGCGACGCGCAGCCTGGCGCACAGAGCTTTGCCCATCGGACTCGCGCATAACGTTAAGCTCAAGCGCGCGATCAAGAAGGACCAGATCGTCAGCTTCGACGATGTGGAATTGGTCAACGACCTGGATGTCCTGGAGGTGCGGCGCGAGATGGAAGACACGTTCCGTCCCAACCCCAGCGTTGCGGCCTGATGGTCGAGGGAGGATGCGTGATGGACCGCACCCAAAAGCCTCGCTTCGTGGTGATCCCGGAGTTTCGCGTGAAGCCCGAGCTGATCGAGGCGTTCCTCGACGCTGCTTTGGACGATGCGTCCCATTCGGTTGCGGACGAGGCCGGGTGCCACCAGTTCGATGTCGTCCGCCCGGAAGGCGCCGACGATGCAGTCGTGTTCTACGAGGTGTATGACGATCGCGCCGCCTTCGAGGTGCATCTCACCACGCCGCATTTGAAGCGCTTTCAGGCTTCCATGAAGACGCTCGAGGTCGATGAGACAATCGTCCGTTTTTTAAGTCTCGTGAGCGAGTAGGACGCCCGAGTGTTGGGAGGCACAGGGATGGGTAAAGCTCTGACAAGTATCGGCTTTGTCGGAACCGGCATTATGGGCGGGCACATGGCTCGCCGTCTGGCAGAGGCCGGGTTTCGGGTGAAAGCCTGGAATCGAACGCCCGATAAGGCCGTGGCTCTGGCAGCTTACGGCATCGAGATTGCCGCGAGCGCCGCTGACGCCGCCATCGACGCCGATGCCGTCATCTGCATGCTGAACTCTGGGCCTGTCTGCGATGAGGTGTTGCTCTCCGAGGGGGGTGTTCTCGGTGCGATGCGACGCGGCTCGACGCTTGTCGTGATGAGTTCGATCCCGGTCGAAACCGCCAGGGGGCAGTCGGAACGGGCTACCGCAGGCGGCCTCAACTATATCGACGCTCCGGTGTCAGGCGGCGAGAAGGGCGCGCGGGAAGGCACGCTTGCCATCATGGCGGGCGGCGAGGTGGGGCAGGTCGAAGGCCTCTATGGGGTCTTTGCGCCGATGGGCCGCGTCACGCATGTCGGGCCGGTCGGTTCAGGACAATTGGCCAAGCTGGCCAATCAGCTGATCGTGGCATCGAACATCTGCGCTGTGGCCGAAGCGCTTTTGCTGGCCGAGCGTGGCGGCGCCGATCCGGCCCGGGTTCGCGAGGCGCTGCTCGGCGGCTTCGCGGATTCGACCGTGTTCCGTCAGCATGGCCTCAGGATGGTCGAAGGCAATTTCGTGCCGGGCGGTCCTGCAAAATACCAGGTCAAGGATACAGGCACCGCGCTGGCCTTGGCGCGTGCGCAAGAGCTGCAACTGCCGATCGCCGAACAGGTGGACAGCCTGTTTCGCCGCCTTGTTGATGAAGGCGGCGGCGATCTCGATCACAGCGCGGTCTTTCTGACGCTGAAGAAGATGAACCAACCGGGCGCAAGCGCCCCCAACAACTGAGAGTGGAGGATATCATGAACGCTTTCTCAATCTGCAACCTGCTTGCCGGCGCGGCCCTGCTTGTCGCAACCGCCGCGCAGGCCGCTACGACCCTGACCCTATCCACGCCCGACCCGGATGGCGCGGAAATCACTGTCGCTGCCAACAAGTTTGCTGAACTGGTGGCCGCCAAGACCAACGGCGAAGTGGACCATCAAGGTTTTCCCGAACGGCACGCTCTACGGCGGCGACCCGTCGGGCGCGGTCAAGCAGCTTGCGGGCGGATCGCTGGACATGCTGGTGTTGGCCACCTCGCTCTACGCCAACTTCAATCCGAAATTCTCGGCCATTTCGATCCCTTACCTCTTTAACGACGAGAAGCAGCTGCGCGCCTATCTCGCCGGCGAGCATGGTCAGGAGCTGATTGCCGATCTGAACACCATCGGCATCAAGGGCCTGAGCCTGTGGACCCGCCCGTTCCGCCAGATGACCAACTCCAAGCTGCCGATTGAGAAGCCGGCGGATCTGGCCGGACTGAAGTTCCGCGTCCCAAACAACCCGCTTTGGGTCGAGTTCTTCAAAAAAATGGGCGCGGCGCCGACCCCGATGGCTTTCGCCGAAGTGTACAACGCACTGCAGTTGAAGGTCGTCGACGGGCAAGAGAATCCGATAAGCGTGCCGCTCGCTGCCAAGTTCTATGAGGTACAGAGCTTCGTCTCGATCACCAACCACATGGCTGACGGCTGGGTGCTCGGCATTAATCCGGCCAAGTTCGACGCACTGTCCGATGCCGAGAAGGCGGCGGTCACCGAGGCGGCCAAGGAGGCCGAGGCCTGGAAGGCCGAGAACGATGCAACGCAGGCCGAGACGATCCTCAAGGAACTGGAAGGCCACGGCATGAAGGTCAACCGTCTGACGCCGGAGCAGCAGGCCGCTTTCGTGGCGGTTTCGAAGGAGCTGTTCCCGGTCTTTGCCGGTCTGGTGAAGGACCAGGCCTTCTTCGACAAGAGCGTTGCCTTTGTCGGAAAGTAGTAAGCTCTGATACCGGCTTGGCGGCGAGGCGATCCCTCGCCGCCCTTATGGGAGGAGACCATGGGTAAGCCACAGACCCGCTTCGACGCCATCCTGCGAATCCTGCTGGACGGCATAGCAGGCATCGCGATGACCGGCATCATAATCGTGGTGTTGCTGCAGGTAGCAAGCCGCCTGCTCGGAACACCCGTATCCTGGACCGAGGAAGCGACGCGTTATCTGTTTGTGTGGATGATCTTTCTCGGGTTAGCCGCCGGCTTTCGCACGGTCGAAACGGCGCGCGTGACTGTCTTCATCGACATGATGCCGGACTTCATGCGCCGGCTGTCCGTGCCGATCTATGTCGTTTCGTCCGTACTCTTCTTTGCCTTGACCGCCTGGACAGGTTGGATGCTGGCGAAGCAGCAGTACATGATGAACGAAACCGCTGCGACACTCGTGATTCCGATGTGGCTCATCGGAACGATCATGCCCATCGCCGCCGTTCTCGCCATCCTGGCCATCTTCGAATCCCTGCGAACGCGCCGTCGCTACATCGAGCTTCCCGATCTTGGGCTGCCGCCCGGCCAGGCGGTGGAAGCGGACATCGCAGTTCCAGATCCGGAGCAGAGGCCATGAGCATCACGCTGCTCGTCCTTTTTCTACTAATGAGCGCGCTCGGCGTTCCTCTGGCCGTGGCGCTCGGCCTTGCGTCGGTCGCCGTGATCTACGTGTTCACCTCCACGCCGATCGACCTCCTTTCGCAGAGCATGTTCTCCGCGATGAATTCCTTCCTGCTGGTGGCGGTGCCGCTCTTCATTTTCGTCGGCGTTCTGATGGAACGGGGGCGCGTCGCCGAGAAGTTGTTCGATTTTGCCGAGGCCTGCGTCGGCTGGATGCCGGGCGGCATGGGCCATGTAAATGTCGTATCTTCCGTCATCTTCGGGGGCGTTTCGGGCTCTTCCGTCGCCGACATCGCCTCGATCGGGTCGATCGAGATAAATGCGATGGAGCGGCACGGTTTTCCACGCGGATATGCGGTCGGCATGACGCTCTGCACGTCGACTCTATCGTCGATCATTCCGCCGTCGATCCTGATCGTCATCGCCGGTTCGATCGCCAACGTCTCAATCGGAACGCTGCTGGTAGCGGGCCTCATCCCTGGCCTGTTCATCGCCTTCGCCTTCATGGTGTTCAACCATGTCTATGCAGTCAGGCACGGCTACAATCCGCCGTCGCCGATGAACTTCCGGAAGATCGCAATCACCGGCGTAAATGCGATCCTGCCGATGCTGACGCCGGTCATCTTGCTGGTCGGTATCGTGGACGGCTATTTCACGCCCACCGAGGCGGCAGCCATTGCCGCGCTCTATACGCTGTTCCTGGCGGTGATCCTCTACAGGACGATTTCGCTAGCGGAGCTTCCGGGCATCATCGTCGACACAGCGCGCACCTCCGGAACGATATTGTTCATCGCTGCGACCGCAAAGCTTGCGGCCTGGGTCTTCACTTATGACGGCCTACCGCAACAGGTGGCGACCCTGCTCGGCGCGATCAGCACAGGCCCGACGATGGTGCTCATCCTCGTCTTCCTGTTCCTGATCGTGGTCGGCATGTTCATGGACGCGATCGCCGCCATGTTCATCCTGATCCCGGTGCTGCTGCCGCCGGCGGTGTCATTGGGCGTCGATCCGATGCATTTCCTCATCGTGACAGTCGTTACGCTGACGCTGGGGCTGGTGACGCCACCGGTCGGTGTCTGCCTCTTCGCGGCGGCGCAGGTTGCCAAGATGTCGATTGAGGATGTGATCAAGGGATCGCTCGCACCGATGTCGATCTTGGTCCTGGCGATCCTGGGGCTGGTGCTGTTCCCGGTTCTCACCACCGGGCCGATCCGCCTGCTCGGCCTATATTGAGTCGATCAACGATGACGCGACCCGATTTCATCGTCGTCATGGGCGTGTCCGGCACCGGCAAGACGGAGATCGCCCGAGGCCTAGCAGACCGTCTCGGCGTCGATTGGATCGAGGCTGATACTTATCATAGCGCGGCGAGTGTGGAGCGCATGCGACGTGGTGATGGGTTGACGGACGAAATGCGTTGGCCTTGGCTGGCTGCGGTGGCGGAAGCGGCGCTGGCACTGCCCTTGCGTCCGGCGGTCGTCGCCTGTTCGGCCCTCAAGCGCAGCTATCGCGATTTTCTGCGGGAACGACTTGGCCCGGTCGGCTTCGCTTTCCTCGATGGATCGGAGGAACTGATCCTGCAGCGCCTTGGCAGCCGCAAGAACCATTTCGCTGGACCCTCATTGCTATCCAGCCAACTCGCGACGCTGGAACTCCCGATGCCCGACGAGCGCTTTTTGACGCTTTCGATTGCGTGGAGCCCGCAGAGCATCGTGGAGAGGGCCGCGGCCGCATTCGGCTGATCAACATTTGGGCGCTGCGGATCGCGCCTCGCTACGCAGCCAGTCGAGAAACACGCGGACCTTCTTGTGGCGAAGATGATCGCGCGGGCACGCGATCCACTGTGTCACGATATGGATTTCGGGTCCGTCGCGAACCGGGCAGATCAGGCTGCCTTCGGATAGCTCGCGCTGCATCATCAAGGTGCTCTCCAGAGCTATGCCAAGGCCGCCGGCAGCCGCATCAATCGCCATGTGGCTGCGGTCGAACAGAACGCGCCGCCACCTCTCATTGGATTCGACACCGGCAAGCGCCAGCCATCGGGTCCATTGTGCCTGAGACTTGACCGAGTGGATCAGGCGAAACTGCAGCACTTCTTGTGCCGCGAGACTGGCGGGCTTGGCGATCGACGGCGCGCAAACCGGAACAAAGCTCTCTTCGATGAGGCCCTCAACGAACAGACCGGGCCACTTGCCGTCGCCGTGTCTGATTTCCAGATCCACGGCTTCGCGGTTGAAATCGGTCGGCTCATTGGTGCCATCCAGCCGCACCTCGAGATCGGGATTTGCAGTCAGGAACGCGCCGAGGCGCGGCAGTAGCCATTTGTTCGACAGAGTTGGCGTCGCGCGCACGGTGAGTGCGGTGATCGAACGATAGCCACGGATCGTATTGGTTGCCTCCGCAATCTGCTCCGCGCCATCGTTGATCGAGGCGAAAAACCGCTCGCCGGCTTCCGTCAGCAGGATGCCACGACCGACCTTGGTAAGCAGCGTGACACCTAGTTGAGTCTCCAGCGCCTGGACCTGCTGAGTGACGGCGGACGGTGTGACGTTCAGCTCTTCGGCGGCCCGCGAAATGCTACCGGCGCGGGCAGCTGAGTGAAACACCCAGATCGAGCGGATCGGAACTTGCGACATGCTATCTCGAATATCTCTCGCAAAGCGAGATCAGTTTGTGGACATATCTATCTTCAGTCTCAGAATGGACGATATGATCTGCGGAAGAATCCGTCCAACCTCCACCTCTCGCCGTATACGGCCCGAACCGGCAAATGTGGACTCTAACACATCTCTCCCGCTCCAGCGGCTGCTGCGTAGTCAGGTTCTCGTAACGGATGTTGCTTCGACGTCCGGTGAAACGTTGCCTTAAGACACGCGCCCGAATGTCGCGAAATGGCGCGTACCGCCGGTTCTTCCTCTGACGTTCCGAGGGCATGCCATGACCGCGCATGCGGTCGAAGGCCTCCGGGACTGTCTTTGCGCTCCCATAAGGCAGGCCGGCGATGATCGCGCCGCTTGCAAAAATCTCCGGGTAGCAAGCCAGCATGGCCGATGCCATGGCGCCTCCGGCGGAGAGGCCGGTGATAAAGATGCGCCCACGGTCGAGGCCATGGGCCAGGACCATTGTTTCGATCATTTGGCGGATGGAAAGTGCCTCTCCGCCCGCTTTGTATCGCTGGGCACGAACCAGTTGAAGCAGAGGTTGGCGTTGTTTGCGCGTTGCTGCTCGGGAAACAGCAGCGCAAAACCTTCCTGATCGGCCAGTTGCGACCAGCCGGAACCATGGTCGCAACCGGCCGCGGTTTGCGTGCAGCCATGCAGCACGACGACAAGAGGCGCCGCTTGACCCAAAACGTCGGGAACGTGGATCCTCGCCCGCAAGGCGCCCGGATTAGAGCCGAAATCGTCCAGATCCGATAACCGATCGCGGCCTTGGACGTTGGCTTGAAAACCCTGACCGGCACGGAATGCCGCAAGGCGGGTGATGGTGTCGGAGATTTTTCGCAAATCAGAATTCCTTAATTCCTCGTGGTCGGCCGCTACGATGGCCACGCTGCGCACAACGCAGTTGCAGCAATATCGTTGCTGCACTGCACAATAACAAGTTTGAATTGTTGCGGGGCGCTCCAGGTCACCTCCCGCTCCAACGGAGCTGGCGTAGGGATAGCGGCATTGCAGCCGATCCGTCCCCTTCGATTTAAATCTCCCTGGTCAAACCTGGTCAAACTTCTCCGTGTTCAAAGCTGGTCCTCAAAAAGAGGCGGGGACGCCGCGAACTGCACGATCCGCCGCTGGTGACAGATTTCTGTCATTAGCTCGCTGCACTCGTACGCTAGCATCATTTCGTCCGCACGCACGGAGCTAGACTGGTTGATCGCTTCGCTGTCCGAGCCATAAGCAATGAGGCCGGACGTCGCCGATCGGCCTCAGTGCGAACGTCACCTCTAGCCCGGCCGTCGAAACCGAAACCTGCCGGTCCCCTGTCGGCCCCAATGCACTCATTTCGGAACATGCGAAGCCGACTAAAGTGGCGATTGGAAATCAAACCCACTGCGCCGCAGTGTTCATGATTTGTGCCTATAAAGTTGCATAAAATGCGGACTGGAACTTGGGTCGCGAGGTGGTCTAAATGTTCCCAGATCGAAACGAGCCGAGCCTTCATTGGTCGCGGTGATTTCTGGCAACCTCGCCACCTCCCGTAAGCCATCTTGCATCGAACCAGCGGTCCGCCGGCCCGTCATAGGGCAGCCCGCGTGACATCGCAGTGGCTGACGAACCGCGCGTAGGCTTCCCACACCGGTGGACCGCCGCCGATGAAAACGACACGGCCGGCAAAGCCTTGGTGCGTGTCCTCGGGATCCATGCTGGAGCGAACAACGACAAGTTCCCGATCCGCGCGAGCAAAAATCCGCTCGCGATCGACGCGGTCGTTTTCAGCATTACGGAAACAAACGGCGACGTCGATAATGACGGCTAAGCCGCCCAGGCGTTCCTGCTTCGGCACGATCGCACGCATGTGACCGGGTAACGGCGCCAGCATGGTTCGGTACTTTATAGCCCTTTTAGGATGGTTAGGCACGCCTTCAGGCGATTTGGTTTTTCTCGCCGTGATTCGGTGCAGGAGACCAGGAGTTGGCGAGGTCGCGCCGGTCTGAGACCTCGGTCCTCCCGATCTGAACGTCCACTATTGTCCTTTCGGACACCGGAAAGCTGCCAGTCCGCTATCGTGAAGAGTTTCGGGCGCCGGCAGCGTACGAAAGTCCCCGAGGACGGACGGGCCACAGCCGGTGAGCTCGCGACCGCGAGCAGTTCGCGGGCGAACGGGAGCCCTTACCGCGCGCGCCCATCCCGCGCAGCGGGTTCGTTTGTCGGCCCCCAAATGCGACGTCTGAGTAGGGGTTCGGCGATAACAGCTCTTGGCACAATCAGGAGGTTACGAGCTTGCTGCCAGCGCAGACGTGTAGCTCTAAGCGTCTAACGACACGCCGCGGTGCGGCGGCAGTTCGATTTCCTCGAGCGCTGATGCCATCACAGCCAAGCCGATATGCCTGTAGACACCCGAGGAACTGCTGTCGGTGTGGCCCTGAATTGCGTCGGCCACGCTGTCAGAAATGCCAACCCTTGACGCTTCGGTCTTGAACCAGTGCCTCAGCGCATGATTCGGCGCTTTGCGACGATCGGAAAACCCGTTCGCTCGAATCCAGGACGCCAGCCGGTTGGCAACGCCCTTCGAGGCGTGCTTTCGCTTTGGATCGCCTGACGAGCGGCCATAGAAGAGTGGACCCTGTCCCTTCTCCGCGACGAATTCCAGGAACCCGGCTGCAAGCAGGGCCGGATGAATGGGCACTGTCCTTTCGCTTTCCGCATTCTTGATGCTACCAGCATCGATTGCCGGCATGATCTTTACAACATGATATCCGTCTTCCTCAAACACATGGCTGACATGCAGCTGCGCCACTTCGCCAATCCGTGATCCCGTGGCCGCAGCCAACCAGGGAAGCCACTTCTTCCAAGGTTCCGGAGCGGCGCTCGCCAAATCCAGCAGCCGAGCCACCTCCTCTCCGGTATGGCCCAACATCTTCTTGCCCGCCTTCGTTTTGCGCGCGACCTTGATTCCCTGGGAAGGATCGGACGCCGCGAGCTTGTTCGCCACGGCAAACCTGAACAGCGCACGGGCGCAGCCCAGGTAGCCCCGCGAGATGGTTGCCGCTGCCTTCTTGGCTTTGACGAGCTTGTCCTTCCAGCCGACGATATCCTCGGCGGTGATGCGAGTAATGTCGTCCGCCTTGTCCCCGACGAATGATTTCAGGTCGCGCAGGATGCCGCGCCAGCTAGACAGTGTGCTGGCACTCGGATCGGTTTCCGCCTCCTAGCGCTCAAAAAGTTCATCGAGCGAGATCGGCATGGCGGTTGGTGCCGTCGGCTGGGAACTGCCCAAGGTAGTCGCGTCAGGCTTTTCCGCCTGCCGAAGATTGCCTGCACGAAAATCGCCCAGCGATGGATCAGGCTGGCCCTCGGCGATTGCCCGAAGCACGTCGAGTTCGTTCTCAAGCAGCAATCGGCCAAGAGCGATCGCATCCGAACGGCTGATTTCGGGAATGCGGTTCTCGGCGATCGCGACGAGTTCGCCAAGGTTTCCGGTCGCCCGCATGCTCTGCAACGTCTCGATCCGCTTGCCGAGACGAAAGCGGTTGACGAAGGCGATGACTTTTTCGAGGTCACCTTCGGCAACGAGGTGGTCGAAATAGGTATAGGCATCCTGTTCGCCGTGCCCAAAGTCGGCCGGCACCGGCAGCGGTCCGAGCTCGCCACGCCAGAACCGAGCGGGAGCCGCGGTCGCCTGGCTGAAGAGCTCCGCGCGGCGGCAGAACTCCTGATCGCTCGCCGCGATGGCGTGTTCACGGGCGATCTCGCGGAAGCCGGCACGGATCGTTCGGGAGTCCGGCGACGCAGCAGCGCCGTGATTGTCGCCGGCGATCTGATCAGCACGAATTTCGTCGAACCGGTTTTCCAGTTCGACGCTCTTGCGAGCGAGACGCGACTTGGCTGTTTTCAGATCTTTTGTGCGCAAGGACCGGACCACGATTTGACGCCCGTATATAGGGGCAATGTCCGTAGGAACCCAAATTCGGCAGTAAAAAGTGCCGCTGCGCGCCATCATCCGTTCGGGCAGTGTCGCCATCCGATTCGAGCCCTGACTATAACAGTCACTGTTACAACTGGGCCGAACTGGAAAAGCGAACCAGAACCTGAATGAAATCAGGTACTTACAAGATGATGGTGCCCAGAAGAGGACTCGAACCTCCACTCCTTGCGGAACACGGACCTGAACCGTGCGCGTCTACCAATTCCGCCATCTGGGCTGGTGCGGGCTCTTTAGGCGGGCAAACGGTGAGTGTCAACGCGCTTTTTTGAAAGCTGCCCCGCCGGCTCAGCCGGCCAGCACTTCCTTGGATGCCACCGTCGAATCGGCGTTGAGCCTGTAGATGACCGGCACGCCGGTGCCGAGCTCCAGCCTGACGATCTCCTCGCCCGACTTGCCGTCCAGCGCCATGATCAGCGCGCGCAGCGAATTGCCATGCGCCGCCACCAGGACTGTGCCGCCGCGCAGCACATGCGGCTGCAGGTCGTGCAGATAATAGGGCCAGACGCGCGCGCCGGTGTCTTTCAGGCTTTCGCCGCCGGGCGGCGGCACGTCGTAGGAGCGGCGCCAGACATGCACCTGCTCCTCACCCCATTTCTGGCGCGCGTCGTCCTTGTTGAGGCCGGAGAGGTCGCCATAGTCGCGCTCGTTCAGCGCCTGGTCGCGAATAGTCTCGAGATCGCTCTGGCCGACGGCGTCGAGAATGTGCTGGCAGGTCTTCTGCGCCCGGATCAGCGACGAGGTGAAGGCGATGTCGAATTTCATGCCGCGCGCCTTCAGCTTGGCGCCCGCCTCCCTGGCCTCGGCGTGGCCCAATTCGGTCAGGTCGACGTCGCGCCAGCCGGTGAAAAGGTTCTTCAGGTTCCATTCGCTCTGGCCATGGCGCACGAGCACGAGAGTTCCCGACATTTTTGCTCCTTAGGTTTGGTGGATGAGATCGTCTCAGGCGAGTCCGAGCACGTCGCGCATCGAATACAGGCCCGGCTTCCTGCCGCGCGCCCACAGTGCGGCCTTGACCGCGCCGCGGGCGAAGATCGCCCGGTCCTCGGCGTGATGGGCAAGCGTGATGCGCTCGCCGGTGCCGGCCAGCAGAACACTGTGGTCGCCGACCACCGAACCGCCGCGCAGCGTGGCGAAGCCGATCGAGCCGGTCTTGCGCACGCCAGTATGGCCGTCGCGCGACCGCACGCTGTTCCCGTCAAGGTCGATACCGCGCCCGGCGGCGGCGGCTTCACCGAGCAGCAGCGCCGTTCCCGACGGCGCATCGACCTTGTGCCGGTGATGCATTTCCAGGATCTCGATATCGAAATCGTCGGCATCGAGCGCGCGCGCCGCCTGCTCCACCAGCACCGCCAGCAGATTGACGCCGAGGCTCATATTGCCTGACTTGACGATCGTCGCGTGGCGCGCCGCCGCCGCTATCTTTGCATTGTCGTCCGCCGAGCAGCCGGTGGTGCCGATGACATGGGCGATGCGTGCCTGCGCCGCATAGCCGGCGAATTCGACGGTCGCCGCCGGGCTGGTGAAATCGAGGACGCCGTCGGCCCTGGCGAAAGCCGGCAGCGGATCGTCGCCGATCACCACGCCGATAGTGCCGATGCCGGCCAGTTCGCCGGCATCCTTGCCGAGATGCGGCGAGCCCGCCCGCTCGATCGCGCCGGCGACGCGGGCGCCCGGAATGGTGTGGATGGCGCGGATCAGCGCCTGGCCCATGCGACCGGCCGCGCCGACCACCACCAGGCCCATTTCACTGACGGGCGGGTCGTTTGTGGCCGTACCGCTCATAAATTTCTCCCAATCGCTTTTTTCGCGCGCCGCAGCAGAGTTTAGATTGGCTTGCCGTCGTCGACAAGCCCCAGCCCCTTGTTGCCCTGCACCCGGTGGAACCGGGCATAGACGCTGTGCGGGTCGGCCATCAGCGAGGCATGCGTGCCTTGCTCGACCAGCCGGCCCTGTTCCAGCACGATGATATGGTCGGCATTGACCACGGTCGACAGCCGGTGCGCAATGACGATGGTCGTGCGCCCCGCCATGATCTGGGTCAGCGCCTGCTGGACGCGCGCTTCCGCTTCGTTGTCGAGTGCTGAGGTCGCCTCGTCGAGCAGCAGGATCGGCGCCTGCCGCACGATGGCGCGAGCGATCGACAGGCGCTGGCGCTGGCCGCCCGACAGCGTCAGGCCGCCTTCGCCGACAGGGGTGTCATAGCCCTGCGGCTGCTGGCGGATGAAGCCATCGGCCTCGGCCTGTTGCGCGGCCAGTTCGATCTCGGCGTCGCTGGCGCTCAGCCGCCCATAGCGAATGTTGTCGCGAATGCTGCCTTCGAACAGGTAGGGCTGCTGCGAGACATAGGCGATGCAGCGGCGCAGCGACTGCTTGGTCACTTCTAAAATGTCCTGGCCGTCGACCTCGATGCTGCCCGCCTCGACATCGTGAAAACGCTGCAGCAGCGCCACCAGCGTCGACTTGCCGGCGCCCGAGGCGCCGACGATGGCCGTCATCTTGCCGGCGGCGGCAACGAAGCTGAGATCCTGCAGCACCGGGGCGTCGATGACATAGCCGAACGACACATTGTTGAAGCGCACCTCGCCCCGGGTGATCTTCACTTCGGCCGCGCCGGGCGCGTCCCCCTGCTGCGGCTCGAGGTCGAGCAACTCGTAGATCATGCGCGCATTGACCAGCGCCCGTTCCATGCCGACCTGCATGCGCGCCAGCCGCCGGGCCGGGTCGTAGGCAAGCAGCAGCGCGGTGATGAAGGAAAACACCGCGCCGGGCGGCTGGCCGCCGACGGCTGCCCGGTAGCCGGAATAGGCGATGACGCCGGCGACGGCGAAACCGGCCAGCATGTCGGAGATCGGCGATAACCGTTCCGAGACGCGGGCGATGCGGTTTGCCCGCTGCTCGGCGCCAGCGACAAGATCGCTGATGCGGCGCGACAGCTCGTCCTCCAGCGTGAACGCCTTGACGATGGCGATGCCTTGCGTTGCTTCCTGCATGGCGCCGATCAGCCGCGCGTTTATCTGCACGGCTTCGCGGGTGGCGCGCCTTATCCTGCGGGTCAGATAGACGACGGTGTAGATCAGCGGCGGCCCGATCAGCAGCGACATCAGCGACAGCATCGGATCCTGCCAGATCATGACGCCGATCAGCGCGATCAGCGATACGGCGTCGCGTGCCAACGATGTCAGCGTCATCGACAGCAGGTCACGGATGCCGTTGACGTTCTCGTTGATCTGGGCGGCCAGCCGTCCCGAGCGCGTGTCGTTGAAGAAATTGATGCCGAGCTTCATCAGATGGGCGAAGATGCGGCGCTGGTAGCGCGCCACCAGATTGTTGCCGATCCTGGCCAGCGTCACCGCCTGGCCGTAGGTGGCCAACCCGCGCAGCATGAAGGCGCCCAGGATCAACAAGCAGATCAGCGCGATGAGATCGCCGCGCTGCTGGTAGAATATCTGGTCGACGACATCCTTCATGATCCAGGCGGTGAAGGCGGTCGTGGCCGCAACCATCACCAGGCACAGAACGGCCAGAACATAATACCAGCGATAGTCGCGGCCGTTCTCGGCGAGGATGCGGCGGATCACCGCCACGACCTCGCCGGGCCGGGCTTTGGCTTGGTGGTTTGGGGCTTGGGTGTTTGGCGACTGGTTCAAGTCGGGATCGTTCCGTGACGTCGGTCCGGCTCCGCGGCCGGGTTAATTCGGCAATCCTCTTAGCGCCCCGGTGCCGGCTTGCCTATGGCCGAGGCCGGCAAAAACTCTGTGGGGTCAGGCCCGCCAGCGTCGCCCCGCCGTCTGGACGCCGAACAGCGATGGGTTTCTGGCATAGGCGGCAAGGCCGGAAAGCGCTGCCAGCGGATGGGTGATCACATAGACCGGCATGGTCCGCATCAATTCGCTGTGCGGCGCCTTGTCCTCGAAGGCGGCGCGGAAATTGCCTGACTTCAGCGCCGGCAGGATTTTCTGCGCGATGCCGCCGGTCAGGAAGACGCCGCCGCGGCTCATGAACACCAGCGCAAGGTCGCCGGCGGTGCGCCCCAGGCAGGTGACGAACAGCGACAGCGCTTCCTCGGCCACCGGATCCGACTTCGCCAGCGCCGCGGCGGTGACTTCGGCCGGCGTGGTCAACGGCGCCGGCTTGCCGTCCGCCCTGGCCACCGCCCGGTAGACATTGACCAGACCGCGCCCGGACAGGATCTGTTCGCCGGAGATTCTGCCCTCGAGCTTCTCGATATGCGCAAACACCTGGAAATCGCGCGGCGAACGCGGCCCGATATCCATGTGACCGCCCTCGCCGGGCACCGGTATCCAGTGGTTCAGCGCGTGCACCAGGCCGGCGACGCCAAGCCCGGTTCCGGGGCCAAGCACCACGCGCCCGGCATTGGGCTCCGGCGCATCGCCGCCGATCTTTTCCATATGCTCTTCGCCGAGCGCCACGACGGCCAGCGCTTGCGCCTCGAAATCATTGAGCACCACGACGTCGCCGAGGCCGAGGCTGGCAAACATTTTTTTCGGCTTGACGATCCACGGGCAGTTGGTGAGCGGGATCTCGTCGCTGTCGACCGGGCCGGCCACCGCCAGCACGGCGGAGTTGGGCCGCACCGACGAGCGGTCGAGCACCGCCGCCTGGATCGCTGAGTCGATGGTGTTGAAATTGGCGGTCTGGACGATCTGCGGTTCGGTTGGTTCCGAATCCGCGTCGAGCACCATCGAAAAGCGCGCATTGGTGCCGCCGATGTCGCCGATCAGGACCGGAAACTGCAGCACTGTGTCGTCGTCGCCTGGCATGCTCTCGTCCGTCCCGGTTCCCAGTGGCGTTCCGCCGTTCTTTTGTTGACTAGCGCATGACCCGGGAAAGGGAAAGTCGCTTCAGGGTCAGTTCCGGAGCAACCTCATTCAGCGGGCGCCGCCCCTCACCTGCCTGCCGGCATCCTCTCCCCGTATAGTGACGGGAAGAGGGACGCTCTCATCGATGGTTTCGCCAATCTCCAACGCTGCAAGAACGGCGCCAAGGCAGCGGCCAGCCCTTTCTCCCCGTCACTATACGGGGAGAAATGCCCGGCAGGGCAATGAGGGGCGGCGCCGACCGCAACAGTTGGTTGTCTCCAACATTAGCTGGCCTCAGTACCCCGGCCGGGGTCGCGGCAGCGGAATGCCGATCTCGGGCGTTTCGGCGTAGGCGTTGGCCGTGGCCGGGAGGGCTGCCGCGCCGCTTGCCGATGCCCGCGCCGGCGACGGAGCCTTGGTGAGAACGGGTGCAGCCGCGACCGGCACGCCGTCCTCGCCATAATAGTCGCCATAATAGGTGACCGTCTCCGCCGAAGCCGGATTTGGCCCGTCGAGCACGGCCTGGCATGCTGCGGGCAGGCTCGCCATCGTCATCAGGTCGCGCGCTTTCGGCCTGTCCGGGTTCTTGTTGGGGCGCCACGGCTCCTCGGTGAACCACCATGCCAGCGACTGGTCGCAGCCGTCGCCTGGCGCGGTGTTTTCCTGCGCCTTGCATTTTGGCGAGCCGGGCTGGCAGCCGATGCGGATGTGGAAGTGATAGTCGTGGCCCCAGAACGGCCTTACCTTGCGCAGCCATCCACGGTCGCCTTTCACCGTGTCGCAGAGCTTCTTCTTGATGCCGGGATTGACCAGGATGCGCTCGACTTCCGCATAGCTTGCCGCGCGCTTCAGCAGCCGCGTATGCGCCGGCGCCCAGAGCGCATCTTTCACCAAATGGGTCTTTTCATCGACAAGCAAGGTGGCGCTCATGTTTTCGCGCTGCTCGAGCGAAAGCTTGCGGTCGGGCATTGGCGTCAGCCAGATGTCTGCGTCGAGGCCGATCTGGTGCGAGGCATGGCCGGTCAGCATCGGGCCGCCGCGCGGCTGCGAAATGTCGCCGACCAAAAGGCCGGGCCAGCCATCGGCCGCGGCGTCGCGCGACAGTTTCTCGATCAGCGCGATCATCGTCGGATGGCCCCAGCGGCGGTTGCGCGACGGCCGCATCACCTCCCATTTCGGGCCGTTCAGGGGTATGGCGACGCCGCCGGCAAAGCAGCCCTTGGAATAAAAACCGATCGACTGCGGCGCAGCCACGGCCGGCAGCTTTTTGGCGCCGAACAGGTTTTTCGCCAGCTCTTCGGCCGTCGCAGGTCGCGCTGCAAGCCCCGCCAAGGCGAGGACGGCGAGTGCTGCTAATGCATGTCGCCCAAAAGTGCGCAGCGGTTTTGCGACAACGACATGCATAAACAGAGATCTAAAGCGCGTTGCGACACGCTTCAGCAGCAGCGATTTGCCGGGCAATGGTCGCTTCAACATCGTCATGAAAGCAGAACCCCTCTGCAAATTGGGTCGAATCATAGCACGCCCGGCGCGCGATTTCGATCACGACCGCTTCATCGGGCTGCGCGCCTCGCCATCGCGCCAGTTGCCCAAAACCCACATATGGTCGAAGGCCGACCGGTAGTCGGGAAAGCGGAAGCGATAGCCGGCCGCCTTGATCGCCGTGTTGACGACACGCTTGTTCTCGCCATAGAAGGACCGCGCCATGGGCGAAAGTTGGGCGGTCTCGAACGGAATTTCCGGCGGCGGTGTGACGCCCATCAGCCCTGCGGCATAGGTGACGACGTCCTGCGGCGGCGCCGGCAGGTCGTCGGTGACGTTGAAGATGCCGCCGCTGGTGTGCTTGAGCAGATGCCAAAGCGCCCCCGCAATGTCGTCGCAATGGATGCGGTTGAACACCTGGCCCGGCTTGACCAGCCGCCGCGCGGTGCCGTTTTCCAGATTGACCAGGGCATTGCGGCCCGGCCCGTAGATGCCGGAAAGCCGCAGGATCGCCACCGGCCGGGCGATGTCTCGACCCAGCTTTAGCCAGTCCTGCTCGGCGGCGACACGCAGCATCGAGCGCTTCGACAGCGGCCTGCATTCGGAGGTCTCGTCGACCCAGCCGCCGCCATGGTCGCCGTAGACGCCGACGGTGGAGAGATAGGCGATCCATTCGAGCGCCGGCATCTTCGCGATTGCCTGGCGCGCCGCATTCAGCACCGGGTCGCCGGCCTCTTCCGGCGCCACCGAGACGACGAGGTGGGTTGTTTTCTCGAGCGCGTCGCTGATTTCAAGCGTCAGCGCGCCATCGAAAAGCAGCGGCTGGATTCCGGCTTGCCGCAGCGCTTCGAATTTCTCCGCTGCGCGTGTCGTGCCAAGGATCGTGCCAACATCCTTGCTGGCGCGGGCAAATGCCTTGCCCGAATAGCCGGCGCCGAAAATGAGGATCTGCTTCTCGCTCATGCATGCGCCTCGATCTGGTTTGCCAGCGCCAGGCGCCATTCGCGTCGCACGGCCTCGTCGCCTTCTGCTTTCACCGCAGCGGTGGCCGATTTGGCGAAATCCGAAGCCGGCACAAGCCGTGACAGCGCCCATACCGCTGCGCCGCGCACCAGCGGCGAGGCGTCACCGAGCAGCGCACGCACGGCGTTTCCGAGCGAGGGTTCGCCGGAATTGCCGGCGGCGATCAGCACGTTGCGGACAAGGCGGTCGCGACCGATGCGCTTGACCGGCGAACCGCTAAAGAACGACCGGAAGGAAGCGTCGTCGAGCGCCAACAGATCGGCGAGCGGCGGCTCGCGCAAGTCCGCGCGGGCGACGAGCTTTGCCTCGGACGCTGCCCGGGCAAACTTGTTCCATGGGCAGGCGGCCAGGCAATCGTCGCAGCCATAGATGCGGTTGCCGATTTTTTCGCGGAACTCGTGCGGGATCGGCCCCTTGTTCTCGATGGTGAGGTAGGAGATGCAGCGGCGCGCATCGAGCCGGTAGGGAGCCGGAAAGGCGTCAGTCGGGCAGGCGTCGAGACAGGCGCGGCAAGAGCCGCAATGATCGTCTTCGGGCGTATCGGATGCAAGCTCGGCCGTGGTGAAGATGGTGCCAAGGAACAGCCAGGAGCCGTGCTCGCGGCTGACCAGATTGGTGTGCTTGCCTTGCCAGCCGAGCCCGGCGGCTTCTGCCAGCGGCTTTTCCATCACCGGGGCGGTGTCGACGAACACTTTTACGTCGCTCCCAGAGTGCCCCACGATCTTGCCGGCGATCTCTTTCAGCCGGCCCTTCATCACATCGTGATAATCGCGGTTCTGCGCATAGACGGAGATCGCGCCGCGCTGGCGCCTGCCCAGCACCGCGCGCGGGTCGTGGTCCGGCCCGTAGTTCATGGCCAGCACGATGATCGAGCGAACTTCGGGCCAAAGCGCCATCGGCTCGCCGCGGCGTTCGAGCGTCTCGGCGATCCAACCCATCGAGCCGTGGAAGCCGTCGGCGACGAATGCGGCAAGCCGGGCCGGCGCCTGCGGGATGGCATCGGGCGTGGTGACGGCAACGGCATCGAAACCGGCGCGCCGCGCCTCGCGGTCGATCAGCGCGCGCAAGTTTTGCGCTCTAGAAATCGAGGTCCGCATAATGTGACACCGGCGACAGGCCGCGCACCCGGTCGGACAAAAGCGGCCGGAACGATGGCCGTGATTTCACCCGTGCATACCATTCGCGCGCGGCAGCGTGTTCGCGCCAGTCGATCTCGCCGAGATAGTCGAGCACGGACAGCGCAGCCGCAGCCGCGAGGTCGGCATAGGTGACCTTGCTGCCGGCCAGCCAATGGCGGGTGCCGGCCAGCCAGTTGGTGTATTTCATGTGCTGGCGGATGTTGGCGCGCGCGGCGCGGATCGCCGCCGAATCGGGCGAGCCGCCGCCCGCGGTTTCCGGCATGATCGGCTTCAGCACGCGCTCGCGCACCAGGTGCCGCGTCACCTCGCTATCGGCCTTGCTGAGATACCAGTCGGTCAGCCGGCGGATTTCGGCGCGCTCCATCGGGTCCTCGGCGAACAGCCGCTTGTCGCGCTTGAGCACGCCGCGCGTCTCGTCGAGATATTCGCCGATGACCATGGCGCCGACGATCGGCACGTCGCCCTCGGCAAGCAGGATCGGCAGCGTGCCGGCCGGGTTCAGCGCCAGGAACTCCTTGCGCCGCATCCACGGCTTTTCCTCGATCAGCGCCAGTTCCTCGCCATACTCGCCGAAAGCGAGGCGAACGAAGCGGCAGGTGGCGAACATCGGGTGGTGGAAAAGCGTCAGCATGGTCCCGCGATAATAGAGCGCACTGGCAAATCGCCGGCTGCGCCGGTAAGTCTTGGCCGCCCCGACTCAGGGGGCCGCCCCGATTCAAAGGGCCGTCAGGGTGCTGCGACCTATAGGAGGAGTTCCGCGCCATGACAAGCAAGCCGTTCTTCAAAGCTCTCACTCGAACGCCGAGGTTTCCATGGAAAGCCAGACCATTGTCGAAGCGCTGCTGCTCGGCATGATCGAGGGCATGACCGAGTTCATTCCGGTCTCGTCGACCGGCCATATCCTGCTTGCCGGTCATTTTCTCGGCTTCCATTCGACCGGCAAGGCCTTCGAGATCCTGATCCAGCTCGGCGCCATACTGGCGATCCTCAGCGTCTATTTCCATCGCCTGTGGCAGATGCTGGTCGACCTGCCGCGTGATCGGGTGACGCGGCATTTCGTTCTCGGCATCCTCGTCGCCTTTCTGCCGGCGGCCGTCATCGGCGCGCTGGCGCATGGCTTCATCAAGACGGTGCTGTTTGAATCGCCGAGGCTGATCTGCGTCATGCTGATCATCGGCGGCCTGGTCCTGCTGTGGGTGGATCGCTTCAAGCCGAAGCCGCTCTATCACGACGTCGAGCGGTTTCCGCTCCGGCTCTATCTGCAGATCGGACTGTTCCAGTGCCTTTCGCTGATCCCCGGCACGTCGCGTTCCGGTTCGACGATCGTCGGCGCGCTGCTTCTGGGCGTCGACAAACGCGCGGCTGCGGAATTCTCCTTCTTTCTCGCCATGCCGACGATGGTCGGCGCCTTCGCTTTCGACCTGTTCAAGAACCGCAATGTGCTGACCAGCGCCGATCTGCCCATCATCGCCGCCGGTTTCATCGCCGCCTTCGTCGCGGCGCTTATCGTCGTGCGCTTCCTGCTCAACTACGTCTCGCGCCACGGCTATTCGCTGTTCGGCTGGTGGCGGCTGGTTATCGGCACCGTCGGCCTGGCGGCGCTGTTCGTCCGGGGGTGAGGCGGCACGCTTATTTTGTCGCCAAGGGCTCTATTTGTTCGTTTGGCCTAACAATGTCGGCTGATGGTGGGGACGACCAGCGTAGACCCGCCCCTCCAACCCAAGCCGTCATCGCGGGGTCGCTCTCGCCCGTTTGCGTGCATCCGATCGCCAAATCGATCGCGTTCACCACTCTTCAGAACATTTTCACGCCGATATCATGACTTCGAACGAGCCCTCGCGTCCTCTCTCCCACGACGTTCCCACACGGTTCGGGCGTCGAACTGAGGAGATAAAGGATGATCAACCGCATCTTGGGAGTTCTCGTGATCGGCGCCGCGACCACCGCGTCCGCTGGTGATGGTCTGAGCCGCCACATTCTCGAACGGGCAGCAAGCTGTTGGCCTACGCAGACGGCGATGCGCGGGATCAGCTTCAGTGCAGATGTCCACGTCAGCTTCACCCGCGAGGGGCACGTCAGTGCCATCCAAATCGTCGACGTAGCGCCGCAGACCGAGACGTTCAAGGGCTTGGCCAGGGATTTCGCGGATGCATTGAAGCGCTGTGGTCCGTACGTCACCGAAGGCAAGAGCGAAATGAACCTCAATCTTTCATGGCCGCTGTAAACGCAGCGAAGTGCTGCTACTTCGTCACCGAGAATTCATAACGCTTGAAGCGAGGCAGCAGGATGTATTCGTTCGGGGCTCCGGGTGTGACGCTCAGGTTGCGGAACACGGCGCCACAGCCCGTCAGTTTACGCGGATAGGCGGTGCACAAGCTGTCGCCCTGCACCCACATTCGACCGGTCACGACCTCCTCACCAACTGTTCGGGTCACGCTGCCGTCTGCCGCAATCACAGCATGGTAGGCCAAGACATCGGGCAGAACCTGGCGTCCCGTCAGCTCGTGTCCGATCATGAGATTGCCGATGTCGACGCCATTCATCCGTTCAGCGGATTCGGGTTCCATTCCGGCAGGAAGCTCAGAAACCCCTGCCTTCCTCAAGCCATCGAGCAGGCGAACGATATCTTCCTGTCGCTTGTAGACGAAGAACTGCTGCGCGATCAGCAGGTTCGGCTGACCCTCCTGCCTTTCCGACAGCACGCTTCGGAGCTGCTCCAGGGCTGAGGCCGCTTCCGGCAGGCGATCGAGATGCGCAAGCGCTGCGACAAGAACATGCAGGCCGTAGAACTTCGTCCAGGGATTGGGCGACCGAACATCGACCTGCTCAAGCTGCGCGACCGCCTCCTCGTAGCGGCCCTGGCCGAACGCCGCCAAGCCAGCCTGATAGTGTCGCCACTCCGTCCACCCGGGATCGACGCGTAGGGCCGCCTCGAGAAAGGTTCGCCCCTCAGCCGGCCTGCCGTTGAAGATGAGGGCCTGGCTCAGCCCTTCGTAGGTCCAGGAATCGCTCGGGTCGAGCGCTATCGCCTTTTGCAGGGCAGCCACCGCCTCGTCGGACCTATGCTCCCGGACCAGAAGCTCGGAAATCAGTTGATAGTAACCGGGCGACGGATTTCCGGCAGCGATGGCCAGATTGCCGTAGAGCTCGTCGTCGATCTCGGTCCAACCAAGCCCTAGGGCCTGTCTCCTCGCGTCGTCGGCATCCCAGTGGAGCCATGCCAATTCCGCGGCCGCCGCGCCGAAATCGGCATCCAGCGCCAGGGCCTGGCGCAGGTAGCGAGATGCGTCCACGGTGCCTGATGGTGTATCCGTTCGTCGCGCCTCGATAGCGCGCCGAAAAGCCTGGTAAGCTTCCGGATCGTCAGTATCGCCGGACACGGCCAGGTTTGCTTTTCCCGGGACGAGCTTTAGCTGCAGCGCGGCGACAATCTGACCGGTCACCTGGTCCTGGAGCTTGAACACATCGCTGAATGGACCTTCGAACCGCTCGGCCCAGATCTGGCCAACCGTCGAGGCATCGACCAAGTGCGCATTGATGCGCACTTCATCGCCGAGACGTCGAACCGAGCCCTCCAGCAGGTAGCGGACGCCGAGCTCTTTCGCGATCTTCGCCGGCGGCAGACCGCTGTTGCGATATGCACGCGCGGCATTGTGCGAGACGACGAACAGGCCGGGAACGCGCGCCAGCTCTGTCGTCACATCGTCCGCGAAACCGTTGGCAAGATAGGCCTGCTCCTCGGCTTCGCTGAGATTTGCGAACGGCAGAACCGCGATCGAGAGCGAGGTCGGCACTCCCGTATCAAATGTAGGCCTCCAGATGAACGCCGCGACTGCGGCAATGATTGCCAGTACAGCGCTTACAAATATCAGGCTTCGCCGGCTTTTGGTCTCGTGCTGGTCAGGAGAGGCAGTGCCGTGAACCTGCGGGTAGCGATCGTGAGGTATGCCGGGCGCTTGGCTTTCGGGGACAAAGCGATATCCCCGTCGCGCGACTGTCTTGAGCAGGCTCTGCTTCTCGTCGCCGATGGCTTTCCTGATTTCGCTGATGCACTGGGAAAGACTGTTTTCCGTCACCGCGATGCCGGGCCAGACAGCGTCCAGGAGCTCCTCCTTGGTCACGACACGGTTGGCGTTGGCGACCAGATGCTTCAGCACCGCGAGCGATTGAGGCCTCAGCGGGACATCTTCACCATGCTCGCCGTGCAGGAGACCGGCGTCGAAATCGAACTCGACACCGTTTAGAACAAGGCTCGGTGGATTGACCAGGTTCAAGGCTGCTCTCGATCATCGTGCTGATCGTTCGGGCGGCATGTTGCTCGGCAGGCCGCCTTTGACTTGAGAATCGGCGCCTGTCGCCGAAAGTCAACCAGCGTTTGAAAGTCGGCGCTGCTTCCCGGGACGAAACCTTGGCGCTGCGATCGCAAACGTCCGGAAATTCGCGACCGAGCCGGCTGACGCATCGACTTGGATTATGCCGCGATGGAGCGTTCTACGTGGAATGGTCAATGCGCTGCGATCCGGATCCCATCGGCGACTTCCAGCGCCTAGCTTCGCCCGTAAAAAACATTCTCGACATGCACCGGCCAGCGCCAAGGCAGCACCGCGACCATGTCGAAGCGCACCGACAACCTGCCATAGTCGGACTGGCGCGACAGCCAGAGATCGGCGGCGTTTTCGATGCGGCGCTCCGATTCGCGGCGAACAGCCTCCATCGCTTCCACCAGCGTGCGGCGCGCCTTCACCTCGACGATCAGCACCAGGTCGCCGCGCCGCGCGATCAGGTCGATCTCGCCGAACCGTGTGCGGTGGCGGCGGGCCAGGATCCGATAGCCCTTCACCATCAATGCCGCAGCCGCCAGCCACTCGCTGCGGTGGCCGCGCCGATAGGCGCGCTGGCGGCTGGCGACCGGGCGTTCAGCCATCGCTGTCTTTCCCGGTGTCGCCGTCTTTGCCGGTGTCCTTGAGTTCGAGCAGCCGCCGGTAAAGCGCCTGCTTCTGGCCGCCGGTCATCTTGGCGGCTTCCGCCGCCGCCTTGGAGGCTGGCATCTCGGCGGCAAGCGAAAGCAGAAGCCGGTCGATGTCCGCCGGCTCGTCGGCCGTTGCGTCCGACGGGCCGACGCAGATGACGATCTCGCCCTTCGGCGTGTCGGCCGCCGCGTAATGATCGGCGAGCGACTGCAAGCTGCCGGTCCGGATCTCCTCGAAGGTCTTGGTCAGCTCGCGGCCGATCGCGGCCTTGCGGGCGCCGCCCAGCGCCTCGCCCATGGCACCGAGCGTCTCGGCCAGCCGGCGCGGCGATTCGAAGAAGATCAGCGTCGCCGGCACGGCTTTAAGCGCTTCCAGCCGGGTCAGCCGCTGGCCGGTCTTCACCGGCAGGAAGCCGGCGAACAGGAAGGCGTCGGAGGGCAGGCCGGAGGCCGTCAGCGCCGCGAGCGGCGCCGACGGGCCGGGGATCGGCACGACGCGAATGCCCTGGTCGATCGCTTCGCCGACCAGTCGGTAGCCCGGATCGGAGATCAGCGGCGTGCCAGCGTCCGAGATCAGCGCCACGCTCTGCCCGGCCAGCAAGGCTGCGATCAGTTTTGGGCCGGCCTCGCCGGCATTGTGCTCATGATACGCAGTGGTGCGGCGGCGGATGCCGTAGCGGTCGAGCAGCACGCGACTGACACGCGTGTCCTCGCAGGCGACGATGTCGGCGGCGGCGAGCGTTTCAAGCGCGCGTAATGTGATGTCGGCGAGATTGCCGATCGGCGTCGCCACCAGGTAGAGCGCCGGCTCGAGCGGCCGGGCCGGTATCTCGGTCTGGCCGATCACGTAGCTGCGTTTTGCCGACTCGCCGGTCACCGGTGTCCCCCATCAGGCTCTGACCTTGAATGCATTCGGCCCTGTTTGGCACGGCTCACGCCGGGTTGCAAAACCCATGCCGAAGTGACGCGGCTGTCATGGCTTTGCCACACTACGGAACGAAACCGTGCCCGACGGATTTATGCCTGATCTCGGGAGGAGCAGGATGGACAGCCTCAAGATACAAGACGTTTTCGAACCCTACTATGCTGGCCGCAAGCGCTTTGCCGTGCGAAAGGACAAGGGCCTGCCTGCCAAAGCCGGCGCCGGCTCGGCTAAAAAGCCGCGAAAGCGTCGGCCGTCAAAGGCAACCAAGCTCGAGATCGAGCCCTCGACCGGCACCGGCAGCACGATGGAGCACTGACCAGACGATGCCCAATCGCTTCGACATTTTCATCACCCGCCTTGAAACCAAAAGCTCCCGCAATGGAGCGTCCCCACATCCGACAAGCGATCGATACCGTGCACGCCGCGACAAGGGCGAGGCCAAGCCGGCTCGCGACGGTGAGGCGGACGCCGAGAAAGACCACGCCAGGCGCCGCCCCAAGCACGACGCCTGACTACCGCGACCTTCGCGATTGGCCGAGACACTTCCCTCTAAAGCGCGGGGGGAACGCTCGGCCGCATCATTCAACCCGGATAGTTCGAGACCCGCGCTTCCAGCAAACGCTTCCAGACTGGGTTCATGACTCGTCGTCTGGAATGTCGCCAGCCTCTGTTCATAACGTGCTAATATTGAACCTGCGTGCGCACTTGAGCGTACGGGAGAGGATCATGTCGGCAACTTTAACCGCACTGAGCAGCAGAGAGGCCTACAGGCTGGGAGATTTCAACCTGATTGGTCGTGGCGAACATGCCACCATACACTTGGAAGACGGGGAAGTTTCGCGCCAGCATGCAACGATCCGGCGCGACGGCGCGAACTACTGGGTTGTCGATGTCGGCAGTGCCAATGGCAGTTATGTGAATGACGTGGCGCTCACAACCGCGCGTGTGCTGCACACCGGCGATCGCGTCCAGTTCGGCAGATCGATTTTTCTTTTCGACCAGGGCACGACTGCCCCCGATCCAGACTCGCAAGTGGCGAACACAAAAACGCAATGGGGCAACCCGGCAGCCCCCAAGAGCCGGCCGGCCACCCTGTTCGTTGCTGATTTGAAGGAGTTTACCGCAATTAGCGCAAGGCTGTCCCCGGAACAGGTGGCGGCCCTCCTGGCCGAGTGGTACTTGGACTGCAATATGATCTTGAAGCACTACGGCGCCTCGATCGACAAATTCATCGGTGATTGTGTATTCGCTTATTGGCACGGGACCGCAGCGGATGCCTGTGTCTCTGCGGTTCAGGCTGCCCAGGCGCTCCGCGCTGCGGAAGACGCGGCTACGTCGCCAACCCGAGTACTGGTCCGGGAACAACAAGACATCGTACTCGACTGCCGCATTGGCCTTCATGTGGGTGAAGTTGCTATCGGCGCTATGGGCAAAGGCATCAACACCGCGCTGGGCGATGCCGTGAATTTGGCCTTTCGTATTGAGGGATTGACGCGAAAACTGGACAAGCCACTGTTGGTCAGCGCCCAATTCGTCGAGCACTGGCCTGAAGGCAGACAATATTTCAAGTCCTGCGGCCATCACGAGGTCAAAGGGCGCGCCGAGATGATCGAGGTATTCAGCCTAGAATAGTCGCGCCAGCATAGGAGAGGCAGCCATGGGGCTCAGAAATCTTCAGGCATTTCTATTCTTTTTGCTTCTGATCGTGCTGGGCTTTTCAGCGCCGCTACGCGCTGCGGAAGGTAAGCGCCTTGCGTTGGTAGTCGGGAATTCTGCCTACACGGCGACAACGCCGTTGGCGAACGCCGCCGCCGACGCCCGTGCCTTTACAGCGTTCCTGAAGGAAAACGGCTTCGAGGTAGACAGTCTGATCAATGTCGACCGGGCCGGTTTCGCGAGAGGACTCTCTACTTTTTCAAAGAAGATCGGGCCAGCCGACACCGCCTTGTTCTACTTCGCTGGCCACGGGATGCAGCTGAAAGGCGAAAATTTTCTGCTCGGGCTCGATGCCGAGCTGCTGTCGGAGTTTGATGTCGACGCCGAAGCCATCGCGCTGAATTCCATTATAGGCACTATGGAGCGGAAAGCCTCGCTGTCGCTTCTTTTCGTCGATGCCTGTCGCAATAATCCGATCGCCGACCGGCTGAATGCAAGCGTCGAAGGCGTCACCCGCGGCGCTGCCTTGAAGGGGCTGGCGCCTGTGGGTTCCACCGGCTCGGGAACGATGATCGCCTTCTCCGCTTCGCCTGGCCAGGTCGCCTACGATGGAGTCGGTGAGAACTCGCCTTTCACGACGGCCTTAGTTGAACATATGTCCAGCCCTTCGCTAGAGGTAGGTACGGCCTTCAAGCGTGTGATCCGCGATGTCCGCATAAAGACGAACAACCTCCAATCGCCGCAGATTGTCTCGAACATTGCCGCTGAATTTTACTTCAACGCCAGCGCGCCGGCGACCGCTGTCGCCGCATCCGATTTTCTCGCCCAGATAGATTTCGAAAAGGCCGAGCGCATTGCCACTGCACGCGGCTGGCAGCTTTACTTGGCCAAGCACCAATCCGGCTCTTTCTCCGACAGCGCTCGCGCTGCGCTGCGCCTGCTCGAACGTGGCGGCGATGGCCTCGTGTCGCCGCAGGAAGCTGAACGCCATATGAAGCTGACGCAGTCTCAACGCAAGGAAATCCAGCTGACGCTTTCCGACCTCGGATATGACATAGGTGCGGCGGACGGCAATCTCGGTCAAAAGACTCGCAGGGCGATCTCTCGATACCAGAAGGTGCTGGGGCTCACCGAGACTGGATACATCAATAGCGTCGTCGCCAACAGGCTGGAGCTGGTTGGCGTCACGAGCACGGATTCCGTCGTATCTGCCGACGAGGCGCGGCTCTTCGACCCCGAGGATTTGAAAGGGCTCGAAACCGATGAGCGCACTATTCGCGCCGCGCAGTGCCTCAGGGGCAAAGAAATCATCTACGGCGAGTTTGGGAGCCGCCTCTATGTGGCGGTTTACGATCGCCACTCGTCTTGGCAGACCGCCAAATCTGCTGCCCAGCGGTGTGAAGCGCATCTGGCGGCGATCTCGTCAAAGGCGGAGAACGACTTTATTTACGGGCTGTTCGAGACTGATGAACGGATGTTCGAAACTGGCTTCGACGGAAGAGTGTGTCCTACAAGATGGGTCCGTGGATCGGCCTTGAGCAGGATCCGGGGGGGCGCGAGCCTCGTGGCGGCTGGCGATGGTTGACCGGCGAGGCAATGACTTACAACAATTGGCTTCCCAACCACCCCAACGAGCACAAGCAGGGTGATGATTTTGCGATGTTTTATGCTCATTTGGACGGCAACCGCGACACGGCCGATCTCAAGGCGAGCACGTGGGACGACATGGGTCCGCAAAACAGCTCGCACGGCTACATTATCGAGTTTCAATAGGACGAGGTGGAAGATGGGATCGCCAGCATGCCTCTCGGCTGCCGCTTACCGGTTCTCGCCGGCTTCAACACACGCCCCGTGGCCGTGATCGATCGGCAGCCTCTGCCGAGGCACGTCACTCGCAGATTGTAAGTCGATCGCGGCAGAAGCCGCTGCCCCGGCGAGCCCCGGCGGCCCGCGCTCTGACCCTGCACTCATCGTGGGTTTCTGCCCTGCAAACGCGAGCTGGCCTGCTCGCGCCCGGAGCAGTGGCGGCACGCTTCTGTTCCGTTGGCGATCGTGGCCGGGTGTTCGGGTTATTCGCATGGCGGGGTTTTTCTATCGAATTCGGCCGGGCAACCACCGGACACACGCGAGCTGTGCTCCCTTCCAGTTTCCTCAAAGCAATTTCTGTCGGTTTCGCCATGTCGATCTCAGCGCCGGAGTAGCGAGCGAAACGGCGCAACGCCTCCTGGGTTCTTCCACCCCAGATGCCGTCTGGGTTTCCCGGATTACACCCAACGCGGCCAAGCTCGCGCTGTATCCGCTTCGCCAGTTCGTTCGGGGCATCTTCCTGGTTGGCGTCCGATTGATGATCTGCATTCTCCAACTGTTGAATCTGGAGTCTGGCGAGAGCCACAAACAGGCCGTCCGGGTACAGTCGAAGATAATCCTTTAACGCTCCGCTGCTTTTGGAGCCGCGGATTGAGGTCCACAACTCGATTTCCGTCAGGCTCGCATCTCGGCTGTTGTTGGCTGGCGAGACTGCCGTTGCGCCACGAGGAGGGGCAATGAAAATTTCCCTGCCAGGCAGCGATCCATACGTGAATGGTTCCTGCTTGCCGCCTGTCGCGGCCAGAACAGTGTCGCGAACCTTGCGAAACACGAATTGGATGTCTACCCCGGGTTCACCCAGATGCGCCAACAGCCCTGCAGTGTAGGGACTGTTCCGTCCCCCTCCATCGAATGCGGTCGTACCTTCCTTCGCAGCGTACCCGACCAAGGTTCCGGCTGCCGGCTCAATCGCAGCCAGGCCTCTGCCAATGGAACGCGTTGCATTTGATCTTCGCATGGCCGCGATAAAGGGGTTGTCCCGGCAAGCATCAAGTAGAACCACTCGCACGCCGGAGACACGGGACAACGCGTTCATCACCAAATCGAGCGGGATTGCCTCAAACTCCACGTCGGAATCAGCGCTCAGGCTGACATCTGTAGGAACCAGAAAATTTCTATTCTCAACCTCAACCCCATGTCCCGCAAAGAAGATTATTGCGAAATCAGCACCTTCCGCCTCGCGACCGAACTCCTGCAGAGCTTTCCTGAACGCGGTATGGTCCAAGTCCATCTTGCGAGATACTTTGAACCCTACCATTGAGAGCAAGGTCGCCATGTCAGCAGCGTCATTGTTCGGATTGGGAAGTCTAGCCACCCGCTGATAGTTCGAATTGCCGATCACCAGCGCAACGCGTTTTTCAGCCCACGCCACCTCCAGCCCGCCGATCAGGGCAAGGACAGCAAGCGCGATATTGAAGAGGCGCATTTTAGCCCCGCGGTCTGCTTCAACCGCATATTAGCGGCACCCGACAGAAGCTTGACCAGTCAGGCCCACGCTTGCAAGTAAATATCGGTCGCGGATTGCAGGCTGGCCCGGCGCTGGGATATTCCTTCGTAGTCCTGGCCTGTGCCTTTACCGCGCCAGATCCGCCACCACTGCATCCAGCACGATCATGCCGGCCGGCGTGGCGCGCAGGCGGGCATTGCCGATCGGCGCCACCAGCCCCTCGCCCTGCAGCATCGACAGCCGCGCCGTCGACAGGCCACGGCCGGAATACGCTTCATAGCGAGAGAGGTCGATGCCCTCGGCCAGCCTCAGCCCCATCAACAGGAACTCGTCGGCCTCTTCCGAGCGCGTCAGGATCTCGCCGCCGGTGACCCCATGGCCCTTGGCCTCGACCAGATTGGCCCAGGTTTCCGGCATTCGTTCGGCGATCGTCACCACGCGACGGCCGTTTTCGACGAAGCGGCCATGCGCGCCGGGACCGACGCCGACATATTCGCCATAGCGCCAATAGGTGAGATTGTGCCGGCTTTCGGCGCCTGGTCTGGCGTGGTTCGAAATCTCATAGGCCGGCAGCCCATGCGCGGCGGTGATCTCCTGCGTCAGCGCATAGAGATCGGCGGCATGGTCATTGTCGGGAATAGCGAATTTCCTGGCCGCATGCAGCGCGTGGAACGGCGTGCCTTCCTCGATGGTCAACTGGTAGAGCGACAAATGGTCGGCGGCATGGCCGATCGCCTGCTCGAGCTCCGCCTGCCACGCTTCCGGTGTCTGGCCGGGCCGTGCGTAGATCAGATCGAACGACAGCCGCGGGAAAATCTCACGCGCCAGCCCAATCGCATGCAGCGCTTCATCGACATTGTGCAGCCGGCCGAGAAAGCGCAGATCCTTGTCGTTCAGCGCCTGCACGCCGAGCGACACTCGGTTGACGCCTGCCTCCCGATAGCCGCGAAAGCGCTCGGCCTCGACCGAAGACGGGTTGGCTTCCAGCGTCACCTCGATGCCGGCAGGCACCGTCCAGTTCTTCGCCACCGCGTCCAGCACCGTCGCGACGGTTTGCGGCTTCATCAGTGATGGCGTGCCGCCGCCGAGAAAAATGCTGGTCACCTCGCGCGGTCCGGTGCGGTTGCGCATCGTCGCAAGCTCGGTCTCGAAGGCGCGCGCGAAACGCTCCTGGTCGACCGGCTGGTGGCGGACATGGCTGTTGAAGTCGCAATAGGGGCACTTGGCCGCGCAGAACGGCCAGTGCACGTAGACGCCGAAACCGGGGCTGCGGTCGAGCAGCATGGTCATTTCACCGCCGATCGCGCCAAATCCAGTCTGGCCTGTGCGAATTTCTGGAAGGCGCGAGCCCGATGCGACAATGCCGTCGGCTGGCCGGGCTTCCAGCCATGTTTCTCCTCTGCGGTCATCTCGCCAAAAGTCTTTTGGAAACCGTCCGGCACGAACACCGGGTCGTAGCCGAAGCCGAGTTCGCCGCGCGGCGGCCATACCAGCGTGCCCTCGACCTCACCTCGGAAATATTCGGCCGCGCCGTCGGGAAAGGCCAGGCAGATGACGGCGACGAAACGGCCCTTGCGCTGCGCTGGATCAACCGCGCCGATTTCCTGCAACGCCACTTCGGCTCGCTGCATCGCCATGCCGAAGTCGCGGCTCCCGTCGGGCGCCTCGGCCCAGTTGGCGGTGTAGACGCCGGGCGCTCCGCCCAGCGCATCGACACACAGGCCGGAATCGTCCGACAATGCCGGCAGGCCTGTCGCCTTGGCGGCGGCAAAGGCCTTGATATAGGCGTTCTCCTCGAAGGTGGTGCCGGTCTCGTCCGGCTCCGGCAGGCCATATTCCTTGGCCGACTTCGCTTCTATGCCGAACGGCGCCATCAGATCGGCGAATTCGCGCAATTTGCCGGCATTGTGGCTGGCGACAACGATCTCATGTCCATCAAGCGACTGCATCAGATGCCCCAGATTCTTGGTTCGGCGAATTCGATCGAATTGCCGGAGGGGTCGCGAATATAGATCGAGCGGCCACCCTGCGGCCATTCGAACTCGCTCTCGATGGCGATTTTCTTGCGCTCAAGATGCGCTCTCCAGCGCACGATCTCGTCCGCGCTCGCCGCAAAGCAGAGATGGCCGTCGCCGACCGTGCCGTGCGGCGGCACTTTCAGCTTGGCATCGGGCGCCGGCGGCATCTTGGTCGCCTCGGCGTTGAAGATGAGCAGCACGCCGTCCCCGCAACGGAAGAAAAGATGCCTGCCGTCGACCTTGCCCAGCAGATCGAGCCCGAGCACATCGGTGTAGAATTTTTCCGCGGCAGCGAGGTCGATCACATATAGCGCTGATTCGAGGATGGCAGAAGGGGTCATGACAGGGTTAAGCTACAGCCATCTGCTGCAGGCTGACCAGTCGCGCAATACCTTTCTTGGCCAATTCCATCAGCGCCGCAAATTGCTCTTCCGAGAAAGGCTCGCCCTCGGCCGTGCCTTGTATCTCGACAATGCCGCCCTTGCCGGTCATGACGAAATTGGCGTCGGTGCCGGCCGATGAATCCTCGAGATAGTCGAGGTCGATGACCGGCTGGCCGTCGTGGATGCCGCAGGAGATAGCCGCGACATGGTCCTTCAGCACCTTGGCGACGCTGGCCATCTGCCGGGCTTCCATCCAGCGCAGGCAGTCGTAAAGCGCCACCCAGCCGCCGGTGATCGAGGCGGTGCGCGTGCCGCCATCGGCCTGGATCACGTCACAGTCGACGGTGATCTGCTGCTCACCCAGCGCCTGCAGATCGACCACTGCGCGCAGCGAACGGCCGATCAGCCTCTGGATTTCCAGCGTGCGGCCGCCTTGCTTGCCAGCCGAAGCCTCGCGGCGCATGCGCTCGCCGGTCGAGCGCGGCAGCATGCCGTATTCCGCCGTCACCCAGCCCTTGCCGGAATTGCGCATCCAGCCCGGCACCTTTTCTTCGAGGCTGGCGGTGCAAAGCACGTGGGTGTCGCCGAACTTCACCAGGCACGAGCCTTCCGCGTGCTTGGAGACGCCGCGCTCAAAGGAGATGGCGCGCATTTCGTCGAACTGGCGTTTGGAAGGGCGCATTCAGGCTTCTTTCTTGTCGATTTAGGAGTCGTGGCCGGCTTGTAGCCGCACGCGACGAGAGGCGCAAAGGAAAATGGACCAGTTGCGCGGGCGCGGCCGATGTCTATATCCTTGGGCCGGAGGTATTTGGCTCGAATGACCAAGGCAGTCGATCCCGGTTCCCAGTCGGCGGCAGCGCTCCAATCCCCCGCGCTTCAATCGCCCGCCCTTCAATCGCTCGACATGCGCTCGCGCGACATCTTTCGGCGCATTGTCGATTCCTATCTGAAGGACGGCGAGCCGGTCGGCTCGCGCAGCCTGTCGCGTATCCTGCCGTCTTCGCTGTCGCCGGCCACCATCCGCAATGTGATGAGCGATCTCGAGCATCTCGGCCTGATCTACGCGCCGCATATCTCAGCCGGCCGATTGCCGACCCAGGCCGGCCTGCGCTTCTTCGTCGATGCCTTCATGGAGCTTGGTGATCTCTCCGACGAGGAGCGCCGCACCATCGAGGCGCAGGTACGCGCCTCCGGCTCTGGTGCGACGCTGGAGCACATGCTCACCGAGGCGAGCCAGATGCTGTCCGGCATGTCGCGCGGCGCCGGCCTCGTGCTTGCCGCCAAGAACGAGGTGGCGCTCAAGCATATCGAATTCATCCAGCTCGAGCCGAACAAGGCGCTGGCCGTGCTGGTGTCGCAGAACGGCGACGTCGAAAACCGCGTCGTCGACCTGCCCGCCGGCATCACTGTCTCGCAACTGCACGAAGCCTCGAATTTCCTCAACGCCCATATCCGCGGTCGCACGCTGGCCGAGGCGCGGGTCGAGATCGCCCGCATCAAGGAAGAAACCAGGGCCGCCCTCGACACGCTGTCGCAGGATTTAGTCGAGAAGGGCCTTGCTGTCTGGGCAGGCGCCGAGAGCGGCTTGCCGGCGCGTCTCATCGTGCGCGGTCGCGCCAATCTGCTGGAAAATGTCACCGCCCAGGCCGACATCGAGCTGCTGCGGCATTTGTTCGAGGATCTGGAGACGCAGGACGGGCTGATCCAGCTTCTCGACCTCGCGGAGGAAGGCTCCGGCGTGCGCATCTTCATCGGCTCGGAGAACAAGCTGTTTTCGCTGTCGGGGTCGTCGCTGGTCGTGGCGCCCTATCGCGACAAGGACGCCCGCGTCATCGGCGCGCTCGGCGTCATCGGCCCGACCCGGCTGAACTATGCACGCATCGTGCCGATGGTCGACTATACCGCGCAGCTTATTTCCCGCATGCTGCGATAATGCATGTCGCCCAAAAAACCGAAGCGCGTCGCACGGATCCTTCCAACGCGACACGCTTAAGGGAACCTCAAGGAGAAAAAAATGGCGCTGGAATCATTCAAGGCTCAGATCAGCCTGTTGCTCGAGCAGATGATCAACCAGCCCGAGGATCAGCATGAAGTGCAGGAGCAGTTGCGCGA
The DNA here is from genome assembly GCF_055811595.1 of Mesorhizobium sp. WSM4814. Taxonomy (NCBI): domain Bacteria; kingdom Pseudomonadati; phylum Pseudomonadota; class Alphaproteobacteria; order Hyphomicrobiales; family Phyllobacteriaceae; genus Mesorhizobium; species Mesorhizobium sp. WSM4814. The sequence continues at coordinate 3,536 of NZ_JBVVQT010000030.1, read as the reverse complement.
AAAGCTGGGGGAGATGCGCGCCATGGGCCTGCCGCTGCCGGCCGATCTCGTCGCGCTGGAAAAGCGCCTCGACGACGATTTCTACGCCGCCGGGAACTGAGCCCGAAAGGTGCAAGGACGGCTAGCCGACCGGCGAGCATGAGGATCTCGTGACCGGATTCGTCGTCTCCGGCGACGCGGTCTGGGGCCGACCGGCAAGTGATGCGGTGCCCGGAGGACGGCGACGGTTGCATCTGGCCGTCACCTGCGGGCGAGGATGTATTCAGCATGCGACCCAGCGGATATTTTCAAACGGCAGACTAGCTTGCGCGGCCGAAGGCTTTATCCTGCCTGGTCGAGACTTAGTTGCCTGACTCACTTGATTGCCTGACCCTTGCCCATCTGACCTCTTGGGAGCGAAACCAATGAACAAGCCCGCCACCACCGTGCCTGTGCCCGGCCGCGGCCGCATCTACAATTCGATCACCGAGACGATCGGCGACACGCCGCTGGTGCGGCTCGACAAGTTCGCCGGGGAAAAGGGCGTCGTCGCCAATCTGCTGGCCAAGCTCGAATTCTTCAACCCGATCGGCTCGGTCAAGGATCGCATCGGTGTCTCGATGATCGAGGCGCTGGAGGCATCGGGCAGGATCGCGCCCGGCAGGACCACGCTGATCGAGCCAACCTCGGGCAACACCGGCATCGCGCTCGCCTTCGCCGCCGCCGCCAAGGGCTACAAGCTGATCCTGACCATGCCGGAAACCATGTCGGTCGAACGCCGCAAGATGCTGGCGCTGCTGGGCGCCGAACTGGTGCTGACCGAAGGGCCGAAAGGCATGAAAGGCGCCATCGCCAAGGCCGACGAACTGGCCGCGACGCTGCCCGACGCCATCATTCCGCAGCAGTTCGAAAATCCCGCCAATCCGGAAATTCACCGCCGCACCACAGCCGAGGAAATCTGGAACGACACTCATGGCGAAGTCGACATCTTTGTCGCCGGCATCGGCACCGGCGGCACCATCACCGGCGTCGGCCAGGTGCTGAAGCAGCGCAAGCCCTCCGTGCATGTCGTCGCCGTCGAGCCGGAGGCCTCGCCGGTGCTGTCGGGCGGCCAGCCCGGCCCGCACAAGATCCAGGGCATCGGCGCCGGCTTCGCGCCGAAGATCCTCGACACGACCATCTATGACGAGATCGTCAAGGTCTCCAACGAGGATTCGGTCGCCAATGCGCGGCTTGTCGCCCGCCTCGAAGGCGTGCCGGTCGGCATCTCGTCGGGCGCTGCCCTGCAGGCGGCGATCGTCGTCGGCTCGCGGCCGGAGAACGAGGGCAAGAACCTGGTGGTAGTCATTCCGTCCTTCGCCGAACGCTATCTGTCGACGATCCTGTTCGAAGGGCTGGGGGCTTAGGGCATATTTGTGCCGGCCTGCGGTTGCGGTTTCCTGCGCTTCCGTAGCGCCCGCCAATTGTCGAAGCCGGCGCCGCCCCTCATCCTGCCTGCCGGCATCCTCTCCCCGTAAACGGGGCGAGGGGGCGCTCTCATTGACGGGTTCGCCAATCGCCAGCGTTGCAGAAAAAAGTGCCGACACCGCGACCCGGCCTCTTTCTCCCCGTTTACGGTCCACCCTCCGCAGTTGCTGCGGAGGACGGGCAGGACAATGAGGGGCGGCGCCAGCGGCCGGCCTTAGATCCCAAACATCGGATCATGTCTGATCCCGGCCTTTCCCGCACCTCATTCTTCGGCTGCGAGCCCAGCCCGTCGTGCCTGCAGGAACCGGCGCACGGCCGGGTCGCGTTCGAGGCCGATCGCCCGGTCATAGGCCTCAGTAGCCTCCCGAGTTTTGCCGAGTCTGGCCAGAAGGCCCGCGCGGGCGGCCCAGTAAGGCTGATAATCATGCAGCCGCTTGTCTCCACCAAGCTCATCAAGTGCACTCAATCCCGCCGCGGCGCCGTCGGCCTCGGCAATGGCCACCGCGCGGTTGATCGAGACCACCGGCGAGGCGGCAATCACCGACAGCGCGTCGTAGAGATGTCTGATCGCGACCCAGTCGGTCCGCCCGGTCAGCCGCCTGGTCGTATGGGCGGATTGCACGGCCGCCTCGAGCTGGTAGCGGCCGACGACGCCCTTGGTCGCGGCGCGCCTGAGCAGTGTCTCAGCTTCGTCGATCAAGGCGCCGTCCCACAGCGCAAGCTCCTGCTCGGCCAGTGGCACATAGTCCCCGGCGGCGTTGCGCCGCGCCGCACGCCGCGCCTCGGCAAACAGCATCAGCGCCAGCAGGCCAAGCGCTTCCGGCTCATCCGGCATCAGCGAGGCTACCAGCCGGCCGAGCCAGATGCCTTCGGTCGCGAGATTGCGGCGGCGGGTTTCGGTGCCGGCCGGGTCGGACCAGCCTTCGGCGAACGCGGCGTAGATCGCTTCCAGCACCGCATCCAGCCGCTCGCCGAGTTCGGTCCTTTCAGGCACCCGGAACGGAATGCCGGTTTCGCGGATGCGGCTTTTGGCGCGCACCAGGCGCTGGCCCATCGTTGCCGGCGACACCAGGAAGGCCGAGGCGATCGTCGCTGCGTCGAAGCCCAGAATGGCCTGCAGGATCAGCGGCGCGCGCACGCCAGCCTCGATCGCCGGATGGGCACAGGCAAACATCAGCCGCAGCCGCTCATCGGGCAGGTCTTCATCGATCATGCGGGCCTCCATCTCCTCTGCGATCAGCCTGAGATGGTCGCGGCTCGCCTCACTGGTCAGCCGCCGCCGGATCGCGTCGACGCGGCGTCTGCACGCCACCGCCAGCAGCCAGGCTTCCGGCTTCTGCGGCACGCCGGTTTGCGGCCAGCGCTCCAGCGCCGCCGCAAAGGCGTCGGCCAGCGCGTCCTCGGCGCCGGCCACGTCGCGCGTGCGGGCGGCGAGGAAGGCGATGAGCTTGCCGTAGCTTTGCCGGGCGGCCGCTTCCGCCGCCGCCCGGGCGACCTCAAGGTCATTCGTCATCACATGGTTTGTTCCCAGATCGGCCGCACCTCGACTGTGCCGGTGCTGGCAGCTGGGCATCGCGCCGCCCAGGCAATAGCCGCGTCGGCGTCCTCCGCCTCGATCATGTAGAAACCGGCGAGCTGCTCCTTGGTATCGGCATAGGGACCGTCGAGCACATTGGTCTTGCCGTTGGCCATCCGCACCGAGGTCGCGGCTTGGGTCGGCTTCAGCCGGTCACCGGCCAACCAGGAGCCGGACTTCTTCAACGCTTCGGTATAGGCGCCATAGGCTGCGCTGATCTCGTAGGTCTTCTCCGTCGGCGCGGCCGCCATCGCGGCTTCGTTCACGTAGATCAAAAGCATGTATCGCATGGTCTTCTCCATTTTCGAAGGCCGCATCGTTGCGAGCCGAACGTATGTCGCGCGGCCACGCGCGATTTCGACAGGCTCTGCGAAAATCTTTCGGCTCCGATCGCACATCGCGCAAGCGGCCATGCGTTGCGGCATCACCCAGCCGTTCGTCTAGAGCGCGATGATTTTAGGTTGGGACATAGCCGGCCTCGGTGAAGTAGTTGGCGCATTCCTTTGATGTGACG
>NZ_JBVVQT010000029.1:0-67542 GCF_055811595.1 Mesorhizobium sp. WSM4814 | reverse complement strand
ACACCGTCACATCAAAGGAATGCGCCAACTACTTCACCGAGGCCGGCTATGTCCCAACCTAAAATCATCGCGCTCTAGACGCGACACCGCCTTCCCCATCGCCCCAAAACCACAGGATAACGACTTCCGGTCGCTGGGAAGGTCAAGAGCTTTCCGCCAGTGGCCTCTGAACATTAAAGGGGCACGGATATGCGGTAGCAGGATCAAGTCATAAGCAGGGCCGCTCCATCTCCATCAGCCGCTCAGCGGCAAACCCGATCATCTCGCGCAGGATATCGGCGTCGGGGTCTTCTCTACGAGCGTGCGCAGGTTCATCATGTCGTTGGTCATCGGTGGTTCCTTCAAATCAGGTTGTGTCAGCAACTCAACCCTACCGAAGAAGATCGATGACCGCCGCTACGCCGCTCGCTCGCTACAGCGCTGTTGAGGGCGCGCGCTCGCGAGCGGCTTCGCTACCGCCGACCTACACCACGCGGTGGGACACGACCGACTGGCAGGAAAGGCCGAGCATGACCGTCTCGCGGTCTGCACTGCAGCGGTCTCAACAGGAACCGTCCAAATGCACCGTACTTTCCGGCGAATCTTAGCGACAATGTTGATAGCCTGGGGTGTCGGCTACGCTGTCGGCTACGCGCAGGCGCAAAACCCGCTCATCATCACGGCACCAGTCTCCGGTCAGACTATTGATGGGACGCTCTCCTTTTCAGGGACGGCTGCCGTCAACAGCATCACGCGGCGCGGAACTATTCGCGGGCAGACCAATACCGGGGTCGAATGCCGAGGGACAACTACCATCAACCTTACCTTTTCGCGTGGAGAAGGAACGATGGTTTGCGGACGACTCTCAACCCGATTCGTGTTCTCGCTGACCAGCAGACAACCTCCAACTGGCACAGGAACGGGAATCCTTTCCGATGGGCGAAGAGTGGTCTTGAGAATAGGACGATGACCCCAAAGCGACAGGCACGCCCGTTCAACCGCATGCAGGAGCGCCTGCAGCGCTTCGTCGAGGACTGCACGCGCATGCTGGCGGCGATCAGCCACGACCTGCGCACTCCGCTGACCTCGCTCCGGCTGCGCGCCGAGTTCGTCCAGGATCACGATCTCTAGGAAAAAATGCTGAAGACCATCGAGGAAATTCAGACGATGACGGAAGCAGCGCTCGCCTTCGCGCGCGCGGGCACCTGACGATTGGCAAGAGAATCTCTGGATAACATTCTGCGCGGCCCCCTCGTCATGAAGCGCATTTTTGCCTGATCGGACGGCGGCCGCGGGTTGATTTGCAACCCGCGGCGCTAGTCGTGGATCACTTGATATCGGTGACCGTGATGCGGCCGTTGACGCGGTCGGCTGCAAACTCGATTGCCTGACCCGCTTTGACCTTCTCGATCATGCCGTCCTCCGCGACGACGAACACCATCGTCATCGCTGGCATGTCGAGATTGGTCAGCGGCTCATGCTTGATCGTCAGCTTTTTCTGCTTGGCGTCGACTTTGACGACTTCGCCTTTCACGTATTCCTGTGCGAACGCGCTCCCGCCGATGGCGAGCGCGAGCGCGAGGGTCGAGAAAGCTCTTATCAATATCTTCATGACTGCTTCCTTTGCGATTTGGGGGTTAGTGGGCGACGGTGATATCGCCCTTCATGCCGGAATCGTAGTGACCCGGGATCAGGCAGGCGAAGCCGAATTCGCCGGCGTTGGCGAACGTCCAGATGATCTCGCCTCTGGCGCCGGGCGCCAGCCGGATCGAATTGGGATCGGCGTGCTCCATCTCGGGGAATTTCTCCATCAGCGCCTTGTGCTCCATGATCCCGTCATGGACGTCCATGACGAATTCGTGGTCGACTTGGCCCTTGTTGACGAACTCCAGGCGAACGGTCTCGCCCTTCATCACCTTGAGCACGGCCGGCTGGAACAACATTTTTCCGTCGTCCTTCTCCGACATTGAGATGTTGATGGTCCGCTTTGCCTTGCCAGCCTCGCCAGGGCTGCCGATCGGCATCGTGGCGGCTTTGTCGCCATGGCCTCCAGCGTGGGTTCCACCGGCAAGAGCTGCTCCCGAACTGACCGCCATCAAAACAGTCGCTGCGATTATATGTTTCATGCTGCACTTTCTCTCATGGTTGAGGTTGAGGGGTTTCGGTTCTCATCCCTGTTTGCCGTGACCGCCGTGCGCTGCCGGGGCCATCGTTTTTGCGTCGCCTGATTTCGTCGGAGCGGGGACATCCCCCTTCCACTCGTAAGCCACGGTTCCCTCCGGGTGCTGGTACCAGCCCGGATCGGCATAATCGTTCGAGGCGAGGCCCTCGCGAACCTTCACGACCGAGAACATGCCGCCCATCTCGATGGCGCCGAATTGGCCCCAGCCGGTCATCATCGGGATCGTGTTGTCGGGAAGCGGCATCTCCATCTCGCCCATGTCGGCCATGCCGCGGTCACCCATGGCCATGTAATCGGGCTGGACCCGGCGGATTTTGTCGGTGACTTTGGAGTTGTCGACGCCGATGTACGTGGGCACGTCATGGCCCATCGCATTCATTGTGTGGTGCGACTTATGGCAATGGATCGCCCAGTCGCCCTCATATTTGGCTTCGAACTCATATGCCCGCATGGCGCCGACGGGGATGTCGATCGACACCTCCGGCCACCGCGCCTCCGGCCGGACCCAGCCGCCATCGGTGCAGGTCACCTCGAAATCGTAGCCATGCATGTGGATCGGATGATTGGTCATGGTCAGGTTGCCCACCCGGACCCTGACCCGGTCGTTTTTCGCCACTGGAAGATGGCTGATCCCCGGAAAAACGCGGCTGTTCCATGCCCAGAGATTGAAATCCGTCATCTCCATGATGCGCGGGACGTACGACCCCGGTTCGATGTCGAAGGCGTTCAGCAGGAATACGAAATCGCGGTCCACGCGCATGAACTTCGGGTCTTTGGGATGAATGACGAAGAAGCCCATCATGCCCATGGCCATCTGGACCATTTCGTCGGCGTGCGGGTGGTACATGAATGTGCCGCTCTTCACGAGGTCGAACTCGTAGACGAAGGTCTTGCCGGGCGGGATGCCGGGCTGGGTTAGACCGGTCACTCCGTCCATGCCGTTGGGCAGGATCATGCCGTGCCAATGGATCGTCGTGTGCTCCGGCAGTTTGTTTGTTACGAAGATGCGGACTCGATCGCCCTCGACCGCCTCTATGGTCGGGCCGGGAGATTGACCGTTGTAGCCCCAGAGATAGGCAGTCATGCCGGGCGACATCTCGCGCTCGACCGGCTCGGCCACCAGATGGAACTCCTTCACGCCGTTGTTCATGCGATGCGGAAGGGTCCAGCCGTTGAGCGTCACGACCGGCTGGTAGTCGGGTCCGCTCGTCGGGAAGATCGGAGGCTGCATGTCTGGGGACTCCATGATTGCAGCGTCGGGCAGCCCCATCGCGGACGTTTTGGTCCATGCAGTGGCGCCGGCAAGCAGGGCTCCCGCGCCTAGCAACTGACGTCTTGAAAGCATTTTCTTCTCCTTGAGTTCAGTGGCCTTCGGCGCCCGCTTCGGCTGCTGCCGGTGCGTCGCCGCCCCCGGACGAGCCTGCGCCGCCACCGTGGATGGCGGTCCCGAGATTGACGTCGGCCAGCCAGAAATTGCGCTTGGCGTTGAGGGAAAGCATGATCGAGCTGATTTTCGCGCGTGTGTCCGCCAGCAGCTCGAACGTGTTGGTGATCATGCCGTTGTAGGTGAGGAGCGATTCCGCCTCGATCTTTGTTCGCAGCGGCACGACATTGTTGCGATAGTGTCGGGCAATGTCGTAGGTCGAACGATAGGCGTCATAGGCGGATCTCGCCTCCGAACGGATGTTGACCGCCTTTTCCGCCATCCGATTTGCAGCTTGCATGTAGTCAAGTTCGGCCTTGCGCATGCGTGCCTTGCCGGTGTCGAAAATCGGAATGACGAACTCGAGCTCGAGAGTGGGTGAGACACTCGTCTCGGTTCCGCCCTCCTCGGCCTCCTCGCGTTCCACCTCCACGCCGGAAAGCAGTTCCAGATCGCTGACGTAGCGCGTCGCCTCGGTCAGACCGTAGGATTTCGCCAGCGCTTCCAGCTCAAGTTTCGCGATCTCAAGGTCGACGCGATTTCTTAGCGCCTCCGCCTCGATTGCGCGTTTGGCCTTGGCGCCTTTGGGCAAGGCTGGAAGCATGTTGGGGACTGAGTAATCGACATCCGGTCCCCATAGACCCATCAGCCGGGTGAGCTCTTCCTTGGCGGTGCGGGCGGCGAGCCGCGCCTCCGCCGCCTGACCGGTGATCTCGGCATAGAAGACGTGTTCGCGGGCCTGGCCGGTCTTTGTGAAGGCGCCCGTCTCTCCAAGTTTTTGAGCGAGTTCGGAGGCAGCATCGGCGGCGGCTTGCGCCTTGCTCAGATAGGAAACGCTCTCCCAGGCCGAGACGGCGTTGATCCAGGCCCGCCGCGTGTCCGCGGCCAGTCGTAACGTTTCTTCGGCGGCGCGGAGCTGGCCCTGACGAAAACGTGCATCCGCGACTGCGATGCGCCGCTTGTGAGTCGCCAGCGCAACGATGTTGCTGACCACCGCTCCTTCAATCGTCCGCACAGGATCGACGCCGATCATGCCGATCGAGATCGTCGGATTGACGAGCATCGATTCCTGCCACATGTCGGCCGCCGACAGGCCGATCTCGGCGTAGGCGGCCTGCAGGCCCTTGTTGTTGAGCAAGGCGACCTGCACCGCGGTGTCTGGACCGATTGTTTTCTTCTGGACGAGGCTTTTCACGCGCTCCGAAACCGTCCGCGCTCCCTCGCTGGATTGCACCCAGACGGTTTTCTTGCCGGTCACGGATTCGGCACGTGCCGCGACTGTCGTGAAACCAGCCATGGGGGCTGAGATGCCATCAAGGGCCCCGCTTGTCGTGCATCCGGCAGCGATCAGCGGGATGGTTACCATCGCAGCTATGGTCAGGGGCCGGCGCTTCATGATCCGGCTCCCGGGTTCGCAGAGGAGCGTTCTTCATTGAGACGCCGCCAATTCTGCGGGTCGACTGGCTCCCGGTGGCTATAGACGACGACCGGATGGTAGTGCGCATCACGGACGCCCATTGCCGGATCGGCCGGATTGAAGGTGGGAAGGATGTCCGGCGGCGTGGTCGCCGCACATCCGGTAACTAACAGCGATGCGAGCATCGCGGAGCTTGCGATTTTCATTGTAGACCTGAAGCATGACGTATGCGTTTGGCCGCGCGGGAACGGATTCCCGACGCTGCGCGCGAACGCCCGAAGAGGGCGCGTCAGTTCAGATGTGTTTGGGGGGCCTTATCAGCGCTGCGTATTCGCCAAGCGGCAAAGTCACGGCAACGACCGACGCAAAGCAGCGGGAGACAACATGCTCCAAGTCAGGGCATTCGACCGGCACCGCATGTGCCGGTGCACAATGGACTTCGCAGGTTTTGTCCGAGGATTGCTTGTCGCCGTGATGATGCTCCGACGTGTCCGCGTCGTCCGCCGTGGCGCCATGATGGCCCATGTCGTGCGCGGGTGTCTCGGCCTGCACATGCACTCCGGAGTGAAAACCCGTGGCGTTGGCGGTGGCAAACAGACCAGGCTGAAGAGCCGACATGACCAGGAATACGACCGCCAGCATTGCTCGGAGCGGTATGTTTCCCAAGATCGAGATTCGACCAACATTCGTCATCGTGCCCTTGGGACAATTGTTCGTCTGGTTTGTCAAGTTCGCGTGCGTAAGGTTTGTTGCAACGCAACCAAAAGTGAACGCCACTGCCTGCTGCGACGCGTCTGCATTTCGATTTCACATCAGACTCAGCACCGTTCCGGCGACAACCAGATAACGCGAAACCTTCGCCAGGGCGACGATCGCGACGAAGCTCCATAGCGGCTCGCGCAAAGCCCCAGCGACCACGGTCAGTGGGTCACCGACGATCGGCATCCAGCTTAACAAGAGCGACCATCTTCCATAGCGGTGATACCAGTTCGTGGCGCGGTTGAGCGTCGCGGGACGCAGCGGAAACCAGGGCCTGTCCCGGAAGCGTTCGATCCCTCGACCAAGACCCCAGTTCACCACAGAACCCAGGACGTTGCCCAGGCTGGCGACAAGAACCAGCATTGCGGGCGAGAAGGAATCCATGGCGAGGAGCCCTGCAAGGGCGGCCTCCGACTGCGCCGGGAGGATGGTCGCCGCAGCGAAGGCAATAGCAAACAGGCCGCCGTAGATGGCAAGGATATCCATCTACGTTTCGCCTTGCGGAGCGGGCTTCAGGGTTGCACATCGATTACGACCATCAGTCCGCCACCGCCCTTCTCTTCGACATTGTTGTTGGTCGTATGATGCCCGATATGGCAATGGATCAGCCATTTTCCGGGCCGACGTGCCTGCCAGACGACATCGTAGCGTTGCCCTGGTCCGACGTTGACTGTGTCGGCAAGGAATCGTGCCGACTCCGGGATAGTCTCGCCGTCGCGGGCGACAACTTCGAATGGACCGCCGTGGATGTGCATCGGGTGGATAAACCCATTATTGGTGCCGATGAAGCGCACTTTCAGAGTTTCGCCGACCTTCATCCTGATCGTGTCCGTCGAAGGATAGGAACGGCCGTTGATGGTGAAATAATTCGGCTGCCCGCCGTCCATCGGCATCGACGGAAAAGTCAGGCCCTCCCGCATCAGCCATTCCTGAAGCTGGATAACATAGTCGTGGTCTGCCGCAATCTCGTCCTGGGGATTGGGGGGATCGATGATGAGTGCGCCGTAGAGTCCGAGCGCCTGCTGGCGATCGACATGGTCATGCGAGTGATAGAAGTAGGTTCCCGATTGGCCCGCCGTGAATTCGTATCGGTAGCTGCCGCCGGGCGGGATCGGCTCCTGCGTGATCTCGGCCGGGCCGTCCATTTCGTTCGGCAGGATCAACCCGTGCCAATGGATGGTCGTACTCTCCGGCAGGCGATTCGTCACATTGATGCGCACCCGGTCGCCTTGCCGGATATGCAGCCGCGGGCCGGGAACCTGCCCGTTGATCGCATAGGCGTCGACTTTCACGTTCGCCAGGATCGCCCAGCGGATGACCGAGGTTTCCAGGTCGAACACCTTTACCCCGTTCTCCATCCTGGCTTCCAGTTCCCGGTCGCCGCGAACCTCCAGACCATGGCTGGCCGTGATCAGGCGAGGATGCACGGCGGCCATGTCCAGCATCGCTGCAGCCGGCGTGTCGTGGTCCATGATCATGCCGGGCGGCATAATGGCGCCGCCTACGTCTCGCGCGCTGAGGGCGAGGTTCACCCAGTTGGCCGGAGCGATCATGCCGAGCGCCAGCGCGAGTACGGACACGCCGCCGAAGGCCGCGAGTTGCGGCACAGTTGCATCCGGTTCCATACCGTCGTGACCGCCATGCGAACCACGCGACCCTCCTCCCCCATCGCCGTGGGAGGAGCCATGGCCGGATCCATGATGGCCAGGCCCGGGATTGCCGCCTGGGTTGGCATGTCTGGGCTTGGCTTGTTCATCGAGGCGCGCGTAAGCGTGGTGCCCCACCATCCCGGCTTTCGCGCCGCTATGTGCGTGCTCGCGCCTGCCTTCCCTTGCCTTGTCGAACTCCGGTTCGCGTTCGGTCATCAGCCCGTGCTTCAGTCCACGGGCCACCATCCATACGTTGGCGGGATATGCGGTGACGAATCCAACGATCACGCCGAACGACATCACGCCCCAGAACAGGAGCTCGGTCGGTTCCATGGCCCGCATGTCGCTGCCCATCATCAGGAAGCTCATGATCGGCGCCATGCCCGCCATCATGAAATTCATGCTGATGAATTCCGGCATGAAGCTCTTGCGGACATTGTCCCAGTAGGTGCCGCCCATCATCGATTTCATGAACAGCGACTGGAAGATGAACAGGCCGAATGCGAAACCGGCAACGTACTCGACAACAAGATCGATCCACATCGGCAGCCCAAGAGCGGCGGTGATTGCCGCCGCGAGGATGATGCCGGTGGCGTCTCCGGCGACACAGTGGATCGTCGAGCCGACGCCTTGCTTCCAGAGCGGTTTGGTGAACGCCTCATGTTCGCCTGGCCGAGGCTCCTTGTCGGCCAGCACGTAAATCAGCAGTCCCAGCGGCCCCATATAAAGCGTGACCAGGATGAAACCCCATTTCATCACCACGGGTTCGGGGTTGTTGCGGAACTGGTCCCACGCAACATAGGCCGTGCTCAGGCCCGCCAGAACGAACCAGACTGCGAGGAAGTAGTCGACGGGCTGTACGAACATTGCAGGATTCCTGTCGATTGTCGTCAATGTCACCTAGTCCGGCATCGGGTGAAGTCGATGCCTTGCCTACTGCCGTTTCTCCCTGAATTTGGCGTGGCAGTTCGTGCAGTTCTGCAGCATCAGATGGAATACGTGTTCGGCTGGGATCTTCGAAGGATCGGAATCGGCCGCGCCGCCAGCCCGTTTTCCGAGCAGGCTGCTGCCCATTGCCATTCCGGGTTTCATCCTCATGGCTTCCGTAATGCCTTCGGGCGCATCGTCAGCCGCATCTGACAGCGCCGCAGCCAGGCTTTCGAGATGGCGAGCGAGCGAGGCGAATTCTTCTTGGGACTGACCGATATCCGCCTTAGCGGCCGAGGGTTCACCAAGCGAGTCCGCTGGAAATGCGTCTACCATGGCACTTCCGGACCGGCGGCGAATGGTTTCGGTTGCCGCCTTGAAGGCTGCGGCATCGTAGGCCACCTTGCCGGCAAAAATTTCGGAGATGGTCTTGGCGGCGCTCGCCATCCCCTTCATCGACGCTTGGCGCTCGGCGACGACTGGGGCGACGGCTGTCTTCGGGATCGCCGTCCCGGCGGCGATCCCGGCGGTAACGAGGACTGCTGCAATGATGGGGACGCGCCTCACTGAACCGTGCCGTGTCCAGCAAGCCCGTCGATGATCGGGCAATCAGGTAGGTCATCGCCGTTGCAATGGTCGGCGAGATGCCGAAGCATGTCCCGCAGTCCGGCGAGTTCCGCCAGTTTCCGGTCGATTTCAGCGAGCTTGGCTTCCGCTATGGCCTTCACATCCGCGCTCTCGCGCTCCTTGTCGCGGTAGAGCGAAAGGAGTTGTCGGCATTCCTCCACAGAGAAGCCAAGACTTCGGGACCGTTGCAGGAAGCGCAGGCGATGGACGTCGGCCGTCGAATAATCCCGGTACCCGTTGTCGGCACGATCAGGCCTAAGAAGACCGATGTCTTCGTAGTATCGGATGGTCTTTGGCGGCAGGCCGGACTTTTCTGCGGCGGTTCCTATGTTCATGGTCTAACCTCAAAGCTTCAGAGAACGAAGTCGTAGCGCGTTGCCGATCACGGAAACGGACGAAAGGCTCATTGCCGCTGCGGCGATCATCGGCGACAGCAGCGTGCCGAAGACCGGGTAGAGGACACCGGCCGCCACTGGCACGCCGAGCGCGTTGTAGACGAAGGCGAAGAACAGGTTCTGCTTGATATTGCGGATCGTCGCCTGCGACAGCCGCCGCGCCCGGACGATGCCGTTGAGGTCGCCCTTGACCAACGTGATGCCGGCGCTCTCGACCGCCACGTCGGCGCCGGTTCCCATCGCGATGCCGACATCGGCCGCCGCCAATGCGGGCGCGTCGTTAACGCCGTCGCCGGCCATCGCGACGCCTGCGCCTTTGGCATGCAGCTCATCGATCAGCGTCTTCTTGCTTTCGGGCAGCATGTCGGCCCGCACCTCGTCGATGCCAAGCTTCGCCGCCACCGCCTTCGCGGTGCGCTCGTTGTCGCCCGTCGCCATAATGATCCTGAGCCCGCTGTCGTGCAGCGCGCGGATCGCTTCCACCGTTGTCGCCTTGATCGGATCGGCGACGGCGACGAAACCGGCAAGCCTGCCGTCGGCCGCGACGAACATCACCGTCTTGCCGTCGGAACGCAGCGCGTCGGCACGCTCCTTCGCCACCTCCAGGCCGATGCCCAGATCGTCCATCAGCGCCTGATTGCCGAGCGAAACGGCGCGGCGCTTGACCGTTCCCGTGACGCCCTTGCCCGTGACGGCCTCGAAATCCGCTGCGTCTTCGACGGTCGCGCCGCGCTCCCGCGCACCATCGACGATCGCCTCGGCAAGCGGGTGCTCCGAACCCTTCTCGAGGCTGGCGGCAAGGCCGAGAAGTTCGGCCTCGTCAAAGCCATCGAACCCGACGACGTCGGTCAACTTGGGCTTGCCCTCGGTCAGCGTGCCGGTCTTGTCGACGATCAGCGTGTCGACCTTGGAGAAGCGCTCCAGCGCTTCGGCCTCCTTGATCAGCACGCCAGCCTGCGCGCCGCGTCCCGTGGCGGTCATAATCGACATTGGCGTCGCCAACCCAAGCGCGCAGGGACAGGCGATGATCAGCACCGAGACGGCCGAAACGATGGCGAAGACCATGCTCGGCTGAGGCCCATAGATGGCCCAGACGATGAAGGCGACGATGGCGACCAGAACGACAGTAGGCACGAAGTAATAGGAGACGCGGTCGGCAAGTCCCTGGATGGGCGCTCTGCTGCGCTGCGCCTTGGCAACCATTTCGACGATGCGCGACAGCATCGTATCGGCGCCGACCTTTTCGGCGCGCATGACGAGCGTTCCGTTCTTGTTGAGCGTGCCGCCGGTCACAAAGTCGCCTTGCGTCTTCTCGACGGGGACGGGTTCGCCGCTCAGCATCGATTCGTCGACCGAGGAGCGGCCTTCGAGCACAGTGCCGTCGACCGGCACACTGTCGCCGGGCCGCACGCGGAGCCGCTCGCCGGCCTGCACTTCCTCGAGCGGCACATCCGTCTCAGAACCGTCCGCCCCGATCCGCCGTGCCGTCTTCGGCGCCAGGTCGAGCAGTGCGCGGATGGCGGAGCCAGTGCGCTCCCTTGCCTTCAGTTCCAGCACCTGGCCGAGAAAGACCAGCGCGACGATTACTGCGGCTGCCTCGAAATAGACCGGAACCGTGCCACCGTGGCCGCGAAACTGGTGCGGGAAGATATCCGGGAACAACGTCGCCACGACGCTGTAGACATAGGCGGTGCCGACGCCGATCGAGATCAGCGTCCACATGTTCGGACTGCGGTTGACGATCGACTCCCAGCCGCGATGGAAGAAGGGGATCGCCGCCCAGAGCACCACCGGGGTCGCCAGCGCCAACTCAATCCAGGCTGCCGGATGTTCGCCGAGCCAGTCGCGGAACGGCAAGCCCAGCATCGGTCCCATGGTGATCAGAAACAGCGGGATCGACAGGACGGCACTTACCCAAAAGCGGCGGGTGAAGTCGACGAGTTCCGGATTGGGACCTTCGTCGCCGGTCGGCACGCCCATCGGCTCCAGCGCCATGCCGCAGATCGGGCAGGAGCCGGGCTTGTCGCGGACAATCTCGGGATGCATCGGGCAAGTATATTGCGTGCCCTTCGGCATCGGCTCCGGCGCTGGCTGGCCGCTCAGATATTTCTGAGGATCGGCCTCGAACTTGGCTTTGCACCCGGCGGAGCAGAAGTAAAAACCCTTGCCCTCATGCCGCACGAAATGCTTCGCCGTGGCGCGCTCGACTTTCATCCCGCAAACCGGATCGGTCGCATTCAGAAAGGCTTCTGGCTCCTTCTGGAACTTGGTCCGGCAGCCTTCCGAACAGAAATGATAGCTGTGGCCGCCCAAGGTCGCTGACGGCTTTCCCGCCGCTGGATCGACTGTCATGCCGCACACTGGATCGCGGATGACGACGATTGAGGCAGCGGCCGGCGCGCGCGAGGAACAGCACGAGCCATGCGATGCGTCGGTGTGGGTGGCATCATCGTGACGGTCGGTCATGGCGCACTCCTAAATGGGCAACTCCCCTTCCACCTACGGTTTCCAGTTACTGGAAGGTCAAGTGGCTTTCTGCAAAATGATCGCTTACTTCCGCCGCGATATGGCCAGCGTGTCCCCCTGTGGGCTGCCGCAGGATGAGATGGACGCCCCTTCACCTGCCGCCAGGGCCTTGGCCACTATGCCGCCGACAAGAAAAATTGGACGATTGGTGTGCATTTAATCGCCGGCGCTAGGCGGCGTTCCTGACAGGCTCGAAATCGATATCGAGAACCGCCTCGAGCTGCCGGTCCATGAAACGCTC
This sequence comes from Mesorhizobium sp. WSM4814, assembly GCF_055811595.1. Lineage (NCBI taxonomy): Bacteria > Pseudomonadati > Pseudomonadota > Alphaproteobacteria > Hyphomicrobiales > Phyllobacteriaceae > Mesorhizobium > Mesorhizobium sp. WSM4814. Next base: position 55,417 of record NZ_JBVVQT010000029.1, on the reverse strand, counting down.
CGGTATGCTCTTTACCAGCAAGTTGCGTAGCGGGACGACAAGCGGGTTCTGCCACTGCGCCACTTTCGCATAGAGGCGCGATTCAGCCGCAACCCTATGTGCCCTGCTGAGACGGCGCTTGTCATACTCGCGGATGGCCCGGTCGGTCGGAAGCCGCCCGAACAACGCTGCAAGAACGGCCGCGTCTTCGATCGCAAGTCCGGCTCCTTGTCCCAGATCGGGCGTCACCGCATGCGCGGCGTCGCCAAGCAAAACCGCTCGTCCGCACGTGAACGAGGGCATTGGATCGAGATCGAGAATATCCGTCCAGCTCAGTGAATCTGCCGGGGTCCGATCGAGGACCTCCGGGATTGGCTCGTGAAATCCGGAAAACATTGCCTGCACTCCGGCAAGATCTGCCTGAGCCAACTCGGGGTCGTCCAGGCGATCGGCGCCACAGCAGGCAAACCAGTAGACCCTTTCGCCGGGGATCGCGGCCAGACCGATGCGTTTTCCGGCCCCCCAGCTTTCGGTAAGACGCGCCGGGTCCATTCCTTGCGGGAAACCGGGCGCGATGGCGCGCCAGCAGGTGTAGCGGGCGAAATGCTCGCGCGACTGCGGAAACAGCGCCCTACGAACCGCGGAGTGAATGCCATCGCAAGCGAGCACCAGCTCGCTTTCCACAATCTCCCCATTTGCGAAGCGCAGGGCAATATTCTCACCAACCTGCCGTGCATCCACGCATTCCATGTCGGTGCGGATGACAGAACGCGGTAGTTCCGAAAGAAGGGCCTTGTGGAGATCGCCACGGTGCAGCACGGCCATGCTGAGGTGACCATATAGCTGACTGAAGCGCTGAAAATCCGTGGATTGGAGAACTTGTCCCTTGTCGTCGAGAAGGTCGAGTCTGTGTATTGGCTGCGCCTCGGCCACAACCGCTTCATATAGGCCGAGCGTACGAAGGGCACGAAGCGCATTGGCGCTGAGACTGAGACCCGCACCCAGAGGTTTCAGTTCGCTCGCCTGCTCGTAAATCTCGGTCTCCCATCCGAGGAGTCGCAGGCCCCTGGCAACTGCAAGTCCGGCGATGCCTGCACCAATGATGACTGCGCGCATGTTCACGCTCCCTTTCGCCTTTGCCACGCGGCAAAACACTTTGCGAGACCAAAGTGTTCCCGAGGAAACAGGCGGCTAACGCCTTCTCCAATTTCACTCGAAGGGAGGTCTGCGGTGTGGCGTACCGACGCCCTGGAGCTCTGACGATCGCGTCCGAGATTCGCGAACCCGTGTTACAGGCGCTAAATAACTTCGCATGGACAGGGATATGAGCCAGACGCAGAGTTCCGTCGGCGCTTCGGCTACGGTGGCATTCATCGATCTTGCGGGCTTTAGCGCCATCGCGGACGTTTATGGAGATGCAGCGGCAATCGATGTGCTCGAGATTTTCGAGAGCATGGTCCGCGAGGCGCTTGCTGGCTACGAGCCTCCGATTAAGTGGATCGGGGATGAAGCGATGCTCTCGTTTCCGGAGCCGGAGTTAGCGATCCAGGCGCTTGGAACGCTGTTGCAGGCATGCCGGGAAGAACCGCGCCTTCCGCTCACCCGGTCGGCGCTGAACCATGGACCGGTCATCCGCAGGGCAGGTGATCTGTTTGGATCGACCGTCAACATAGCGGCACGTATTGCTGCGCTTGCGTCCCCCGGTCAATTGCTTGCGACTCAACCCATTGCCGACGCCGCTGCCGCCAAAGGCATCTTGGTGCGGGATCTCGGAGAGGTGGCGCTGCGGTCGGTAGCTGATGAAATCCCTCTTTACGAGATCGAACTTGCCCCCTCGCCTGACCCGGCCTGGATCGATCCAGTGTGCAAGATGCATGCTCCGTATGCATCCTATCGACGGGCCGCCCCAGAAGGGCCATGGTTTTGTTCGCCGCGTTGTGAAGAGGCATATCGGAAGTCGCCGCAGACCTATCCACTAGCTCGATGACACGGCTCCCCTAGCTGCCCTGGCGCCCCCTCTCAGTCTATTACTCATTGCGCAGGTGAGATATGCTACGGTGCCGGAAGTCGCCGCAGCATGATCCGCTGCCACAAGTGGCACATTGGTGCCGATGAAGCGCACTTTCAGAGTTTCGCCGACTTTCATCCTGATCGTGTCCGTCGAAGGATAGGCGCGGCCGTTGATGGTGAAATAATTCGGCTGTCCGCCGGCGGAAAACCACGCGATAATCCTTCCAGCTGCTGGAAGTTCAAGAGTTGCCGTCCAGCCATGGCCGATCAGTCGTTTCCAAGAAGTCACGGAGAATGGGTTCCATCGGCGTTCTCTGCTGCTTGACTCTCAGCCTTTTTCGCGGCAGGTTTCGATCAATAGGTCAGACCAATTTACCGATCCGGGATCAGCCAGATGATTCCGTTGAAGTAGAACTGGGTAACAATGCCGATCCAGGCCGTGGAACCGCGTCGACTTTACCGACAGATCGCCGATCAGCTCAGGCAGTTGATCGACGCGGGCGAGTTCGCAGTCGGCGATCGGCTGCCGACCGAGCGCGAGCTGGCCGATCAGCTTGGCATCTCCCGCCCGACCGTCCGTGAAGCGCTGATCGCGCTCGAGGTCGAGGGGCGCATACGCATTCGCGTCGGCTCGGGCATCTACGTCACCGAACCGCCGCGTGCCGAAATTTTGACGGCAGAAATGGATGAAGGCCCGTTCGAGCTGTTGCGGGCACGCGAGTTCATCGAAGGGGCGATAGCCGCCGAAGCTGCCCTCCATGCTCGGCCTATCGACATCGAACATATGGACGACGTGCTGCGCCGCATGGAGGACATACCTCGCCCGACCAAAATGACGATCGCGCTCGATCGCGAGTTCCATACGATGGTGGCGGGCATTCTCGGAAACGCCGTTCTGGTGCGCTGCATCGGCGAGCTCTTCGATCAGCGCATGAACCCATATTTCGAACGCCTGTCGAGCTATTTCGAGAACAGGGACTCATGGCGGGCCGCCGCGGAAGAGCATCGCGCGGTGCGCGACGCGATCGCGGCGCGTGAGCCCGAACGGGCCAAGGCCGCCATGCAGGAACATCTGCGTCAGTCGCAACTGAGATTCTCACGCAATTTCGGTGAGAAATCCGCGGCCAGGGAGGCCGCGGGATAGGAGTCCGCCGACCGGGAGGGTCCTGTCGGCACCGTCAATCCATTCACAGGGAGGAATATGATGTTGAGGAAATACGCCGTTCTGCTCGGCACGATCGCCGCAATCGCTCTGCCCATGGCTTCGGCCTCTGCACAAACCGCGCTGAAATGGGCCCACGTCTACGAAACGTCCGAACCCTTCCACACCGAGTCGGTGTGGGCGGCAGAAGAGATCAAGAAGCGCACCGACGGCCGCTATACGATCGACGTCTTCCCGGCTTCGCAACTCGGCAAGGAAGCCGATATCAACCAGGGGCTGACGCTCGGCACGGTCGACATCATCATCTCCGGATCGAGCTTCGCCGCCCGCGAATACCCGCCGATTGGCGTGACCTACTTCCCGTTCACTTTCCGCGACGCCGATCACCTGCTCGCTTACACCAAGAGCGACAAATACAAGGAGTTGACCGCCGGCTTCGAAGAGGCCTCCGGCCATCACATCACCGCGACCACCTACTACGGCACGCGTCACACGACCTCCAACCGGCCCATCGAGAAATGCGCCGACATGCAGGGCCTGAAGATCCGCGTGCCTGATGTGCCGGCCTATCTCGCCATGCCGCGCGCCTGCGGCGCCAACACCGCGCCGATCGCCTTCGCCGAGGTCTATCTCGCCTTGCAGCAGGGCACGGTGGAAGCGCAGGAAAACCCACTGACGACGATCGACGCCAAGAAGTTCTATGAAGTGCAAAAGCACATTATCCTGACCGGGCACATCGTCGATCATCTCAACACGATCGTGTCGCAATCGCGCTGGTCGCAATTGTCGGACGAGGACAAGGCGATCTTCACCGAGGTGATGCAGGAAGCCGCCGCGCGAGCGACAAAGATCATCGTCGATCGCGAGAAGGCCCTGGTTGAAACCTTCAAGGAGCGCGGTCTCACCGTCACCGAAGTCGATCGCGCCGATTTCGAAAAGAACGTGATGGAGAAGGTGACGTTCGACGAGTTCGGCTACCGCAAGGAGGATTGGGAGGCGATCCGCGCCGTCAAGTAAGCCGCATCGATCCGGGCCCGGCGCGACAAGCGCGTCGGGTCTGTCGAGCCCGCTGTCCAACAGTGCCCGGAGCTTGCCGATGACCCAAGAGGTCCACACCCAGGTTACAGCAGAAGAACTGGCGCATGCCTTCGAGGAAGAAGCGCCGCCCATCGATCTGTCGCGATACGCGGTGGAGGACTGGGTCACGCTCGCCGTGTTCTGGGGCATGTCGTTCTGCGTGTTCCTGCAGTTCTTCACGCGCTACGTCATGAACAACAGTTTTGCCTGGACCGAGGAGATCGCCATCAACTGCCTCGTCGTCGTGGTCTTCCTGGGCTCGGTGATGTGCACGCGCACCACGCGCCACATCCACGTGGACGTGCTCTATCACTATCTCCCCGCTGGGGCGGGGCGCTACCTGGCGCTCGCGGTCAATGTGATTACCATTTGCTTCTTCGCCTACATGTCCTGGCTGCTCTGGCGCTATGTCGGGATCGTCCACCGCGAACGGATGGTCACCATCAACCTGCCGCGCAACGTCGTCTTCTACGCCGTCTTCGCCGGTTTCGTGCTGATGATGCTGCGCGCCATCCAGGTCTTCATCGGCAACATTCGCCGCGGCTACTCGGCGCTGGAGCGCCCCGCCGCGTTCGACGGATTGGGGGAATAGGCCATGCTGCTTCTGATCGGAGCCTTTCTCGTCCTGATGCTGATCGGCGTGCCTGTCGCTGTGTCGATGGCGGTGTCCTCGCTGCTCTATCTCGTCTTCTATGGCGTGGCGCCCGACATCATCGCCGCGCAGCGCATGATCGCCGGTGTCGAGAGCTTTCCGCTGCTTGCCGTGCCGTTCTTCATATTCGCCGGCAATCTCATGAACATCGCCGGTGTCACCGGGCGGATCTATTCCTTCGCGCTGGCGCTTGTCGGCTGGATGAAGGGCGGCCTCGCGCAGGTGAACATCATCGGATCGGTGGTCTTCGCCGGCATGTCGGGGGCTGCCCTTGCCGACGCCGCCGGCATCGGCACCATCGAGATCAAGGCGATGAAGGACCACGGCTATCCCGTGGAGGCGGCGGTCGGCGTCACCGCCGCCTCCTCGACGCTCGGCCCGATCTTCCCGCCGTCGCTGCCCTTCGTCATCTACGGCATGATGGCCAACGTCTCGATCGGGGCGCTGTTCATGGCCGGCATCCTGCCCGGCGTCGTCATGACAGCGCTGATGATGGTGACGGTCGCGATCTTCGCCCACCGCCGGGGCTGGGGTTCGGACACGCCGTTCAAATTGAACCGGCTCGCCGCCGCCTCGATCGAGGTCGCCGTCGTGTGCTGCTTTCCGCTGGCCGTTTATGTCCTTGTCCAGACGGGACTGTCGCTCAACATCGCCGTTGGCATCGTGCTCGTCGTCCTGATCGCCTGCGACTGGTATTTCGATTTCTCCGCCGTCATGGCGCTGATGACACCGATCATCCTGATCGGCGGCATGACCATGGGCTGGTTCACCCCGACCGAAGCGGCCATGGCCGCCGTCATCTGGTCGTTGTTTCTCGGGCTCGTGCGCTATCGGACGATGACACTCGCAGCCCTCGCCAAGGCCAGTTTCGACACGATCGAGACGACCGCGTCGGTCCTCTTCATCGTCACCGCAGCATCGATCTTCGCCTGGTTGCTCACGGTCAGCCAGGCGGCGCAGCTGTTCTCGGTCTTCATCACATCGCTGACCGAAAACAAATGGGTGTTCCTGATCCTGGTCAACATCCTGATGCTGGTCGTCGGTTGTTTTCTCGACACGATCGCCGCCATCACGATCCTTGTGCCGATCCTCCTGCCGATCGTGGTCCTCTACGGCATCGATCCGGTGCATTTCGGTCTGATCATGACGCTCAATCTGATGATCGGTCTGCTCCATCCGCCGCTCGGCATGGTGCTGTTCGTCCTCTCGCGGGTCGCAAAACTGTCGGTCGAGCGTACGACCATGGCAATTCTGCCCTGGCTCGTGCCGCTGATCGTCGCGCTGATCCTGATCACCTTCGTCCCCGCCATCACGCTGTGGCTGCCGACGCAAATGGGGCTGATCCGTTGATCGACAGTCCAATCGCCGCAATGCTGTTCGGCCCCGAGGATCTGCGCGTCGTCGAGCACCCACTCGGCCCGCTCGCGCCCGGAATGGTGCGCGTGCGCTTCGGCGCCGGCGGCATCTGCGGTTCCGACCTGCACTATTTCCGCCACGCGCGGACCGGCGATTTTGTCGTCACATCGCCGCTCGTGCTCGGCCACGAGGTCGCCGGAGAGATCGTCGAAATCAACGCGGACGCGCCAGGACTTGCCGTCGGTGATCGCGTGGCGGTCAACCCGTCGCGCTGGTGCGGACAATGCGCCCGATGCGCAGAGGGCCGCGCCAATCTCTGTGAAAACATCTATTTCATGGGCTCGGCGTCGAAAACGCCGCACATGCAAGGCGGTTTTGCCAGCCTGTTCGATGCCACGCCGGCGCAATGTGTCAAGGTTCCGCATGCTGTCGCCTACAAGGCGGCGGCGCTCGCCGAACCGCTCGCCGTCAGCCTGCATGCCGTGGCGCGGGCCGGCGACATTGCCGGCCGCAACGTCATCCTGATCGGCGCCGGCCCCATCGGGCTCCTGACCATGCTCGCCGCCAGGCTCAAGGGTTGTGGCGAGCTCACCGTCGCCGACATAGCCGAGGCGCCGCTCGCCTTCGCCAGCAAACTTGGAGCAGACAGGACGATCAACCTGTTCGGCGGCGATGACGAGCTCAAGGCCCTCGCGGCCGACAAGATGATCGATGTCGCGTTCGAGATTTCAGGCACCGCCGCCGGTCTCGCAGCTGCGATCGCCAGCGTCCGGCGCGGCGGCACGGTCGTTCAGGTCGGCAATCTGCCGGGTGGTCAGATCCCGGTGGCCGCCAATGCTGTGATGGCCAAGGAAATCAATCTAAACGGCACGTTTCGTTTCGGCGCAGAATTCAACGAGGCGGTCGACCTCATCGTCAGCGGGGATATCGATGTCCTGAATCTGGTGACCGCCGAACGCCCCCTCGCCTCGGCCCGCGATGCGTTTGCCTTGGCCTCCGACCGCTCGCGGAGCGTCAAGGTCGTGCTGACCGCCGACTGAGGCGTTTTCCCGGCGCCTCCCAACTGTATCAACCGTTCCGGTTTCAGCGCGCCGGCCCGGTTTCCTTCCTGTCGGCCTGCTTGCGCGCCCGCGCAAACTGCAGCCCGGCGACGCCGGCGGTCGCAGCGAGCGCCAGGCCGATCGGAATGAGGCTCGAGGGCTGGTCGGCCTTTCTGAGCACCGCCACCACGTCATACCCGACGTCCAGCCCGATGCGCTTGGCGTAGGATCCGAAATCGACATTGCTGATCATCAGCGCGTCGCCCGCTTGCGCGATGGTAAGGCCGATGCCGCGCAGCCGCTCCAGCGGCTCGCCCGGCTCGCCGAGCGGCACGTTGACCGTCTTGCGGACATCATCGCCCATGAGGTCGACGCCCTCGACGACGAAATTGATGCGGCCATCGGCCGGCGTCTGCGCCACCGCCGACAGGAACTCGCTCGCCGGCAACTCCTCGTAAGGCGGCGACACCTGGTTGAGCCACCAGTCCGGCCGAAACAGCGTGAAGCAGATGAGCAGCAGCGCCGCGCTTTCCCACAGGCGGCTTTTCGTCACGAACCAGTTCATCGTCGCCGCTGAAAACAGCAATATTGCGATCAGCGACACGGTTGCCACCCAGATCGTCTGGGGCCAGGTGTCGACTCCGATCAGCAGGATCGCCGGATTGAAGATGAAGACGAACGGCAGGATCGCCGTGCGCAGCGAATAGAGGGCGCCCTGGAAACCGGTGGCGATCGGATCCTCCTTGGAAATCGCCGCCGCCGCGAACGCGGCCAGCCCGACGGGCGGGGTGATGTCGGCCATGATGCCGAAGTAGAAGACGAACAGGTGGACCGCGATCAGCGGGATCGGCAGTCCGGCCTGGGCGCCGAGATCGACCACGACCGGGGCCATCAGCGTGGCGACCAGAATGTAGTTTGCGGTGGTCGGGATGCCCATGCCGAGCACAAGGCTGATCGCGGCGATCAGGATCAGCATCAGGATGACGTTGCCGCCGGAGATGAACTCGACGAGTTCCGTCATCATCAGGCCAAGACCGGTCAGCGTGATCGTGCCGACGACGATGCCGGCGGTGGCCGTGGCGATACCGATGCCGATCATGTTGCGGGCGCCGAGCGCCAATCCGTCGATCAGATCGTCCCAGGCAGCCCGCACCGAGGCGGCGAGATTTTCTTGACGGAACAGCGCCATCAGCGGCTTGCGGGTGGCGACAATAGCGAGGATTGAAACGGTCGCCCAGAACGCCGAGAGGCCGGGCGACATCTGCTCGACCATCAGGCACCACAGAAGCACCGCGATCGGGATGAGGAAATCGAGCCCGGTCCGCGTGACGTCCCAGGCGCGCGGCAGTTCCAGGATTGGGGCGTTCGGATCGTCGAGTGCGAGGTCCGGATAGCGCGAGGAATACCAGACCGAGGCCACGTAGAGAGCGACGCCGGCGAGCGCGAGCAGCGGCGGCGCGGCCCCACCGAAGACAGCCTGGATAGCAATGATGCCGTAATAGACGATACAGACGGCGAGAACGCTGCCCGACAGTCCCAGTCCCATCCGCAGCATCCGTTCTCTTGCCGGCGTCGGACGCTGCGGGATCGTCTTCAGGCCCGTCTTAATCGCTTCGAGATGAACCATGTAGAGCAGCGCGATATAGGAGAAGACCGCCGGCAGCAGCGCGTGCTTGACGATCTCCGCATAGGGAATGCCGACATATTCGACCATCAGGAAGGCGGCCGCGCCCATGACCGGCGGCATGATCTGGCCGTTGATCGAAGCTGAAGCCTCGATGGCGCCCGCCTTGACGCCGGAAAGGCCGGTGCGCTTCATCAGCGGGATGGTGAAGATGCCGCCTGAAACCACGTTGGAGACGGACGAGCCGGACACAACGCCGTTGAGGGCCGACGAGACCACCGCGACTTTCGCCGGGCCGCCGCGCAGATGGCCGAGCAGCGCAATGGAGATCTGCATCATCCAGTTGCCGGCGCCTGCCTTTTCCAGAAGCGTGCCGAACAGGACGAACAGAAAGACGAAGCTCGTGGACACGCCAAGGGCAATGCCGAAGACGCCTTCGGTTGTCAGCCATTGATGGTTGAGAAACTTGGTCAGCGACGCGCCGCGATGCTGAATCACGTCCGGCATATACTGGCCGGCAAAGGTGTAGAAGATGAAGGTACAGGCCACGACCACCATCGGCAGGCCGAGCGCACGGCGCGTCGCCTCGAGCAGCAACAGGATGCCAACGGTGCCGGTCACCAGATCGAGCGTGGTCGGCTGGCCCGGCCGTCCGGAAAGCACGACGTAAAAGAGAAAGAGGTAGGCGCCGGCAAATCCACCGACCACGGCCAGCACCCAGTCGAGCAGCGGCACGCGATCGCGGGGTGAGGATCTTAGCGCCGGATAGGCGAGGAAGGTCAAGAACAGCGCAAAGCCAAGATGGATGGCGCGCGCTTCCGTGTCATTGAGGATGCCGAAGCCGAACACGAACGGCAAAGGCGAAGCGTACCAGAGCTGGAAAAGCGACCACGCGACTGCAACCCACAGCAGGACTCGCCCGACCGTGCCAGCCGGATGCCGGCCACCAGTGTCGGCCTCCGCGACAAGTTGTTCGAGCTTTTCGAGATCGACGCCGGCCGGTTGTGCCTTCACTTCGCTCATGACGTCGTCTCCTGTTGCGGATGGCCCCGGCGGATCAGCTGGACCCGCCGGCCCGTCGTCAGGTCACGAAGCCTACTTCAACCAGCCCTTCTCCTTGAAGTATTTTTCAGCGCCCGGATGCAGCGGCGCGGAATTTCCTTCCGCCACCATCTTGGCGGGATCGAGATTGGCGAAGGCCGGATGCAGCGACTTGAACTCGTCGAAGTTCTCGAACACCGCCCTGGTCAATTGGTAGACGCTCTCATCGGGAACCTTGGCTGAAGTGACCAGCGTGGCGAGCACGCCGAAAGTCCCGGTATCGTCGGGATTGTTTGCGTAAAGACCGCCTGGGATGATCGCCTTGGCGTAGTACGGATTCTCGGCGACAAGCTTATCCACGACTTCTCCAGTTAACGGCACCAGCTTGGCGGCGCAGGTGGTCGTCGGATCCTGGATGTTCGCTGAAGGATGGCCGACGCCGTAGAAGAACCCGTCGATCTTGCCGTCGCAGAGCGCCGGCCCGTGCTCGTCAGCCTTCAGCTCCGATGCGAGCGAAAAGTCGGCCAGCGTCCAGCCCATCGCGCCGAGCAGACGCTCCATGGAAGCGCGCGTCCCGGAACCGGGATTGCCGACGTTGAAACGCTTGCCCTTGAAATCCTCGAACTTCGTCACGCCGGCATTGGGATGCGCCAGCACCGTGAATGGCTCCGGATGGATCGAGAAAACCGCGCGCAGATCGGTATGGGCGCCACCGTCCTTGAACGATTCCAGCCCCTTGTAGGCGTTATACTGCACGTCCGACTGGGCCATGCCGAAGTCGAGTTCGCCTTCCTTGATCGTGTTCACGTTGAATGCCGATCCGCCGGTCGATTCAACCGAGCAGCGGATGCCGTGTGTCTTGCGATCCTTGTTGAGCAACCGGCAGATAGCGCCGCCGGCGGCATAGTAGACGCCGGTGACGCCACCGGTCCCGATGGTAACGAAATTCTGCTGCGCCATTGCGCTGGCCGAAAACAGCAGCGCCGCCGACAAGGCGGCGATCTGCGCTCCGAGGCGTGCAGTCCGGGCATGTTTCATCTGGTTCTCCCTTGGTACTTTGCGTGCCGTCGCGGCCGTCCGGTGTTTTGGTGTCAAGGCACGTCGATGCATGCTACGATTGTTGCGCTTTATCAATCAAGGGAAATGCTTGTTACAATGGACAGTCGGGAGATGGGTTTCGACGCGCTTTTGGCGCGCATACTGACCGAACTCCCAAAATTGAGCTCGGAACTGCGCAAGGCGGCGCGTTTCCTGGTCGATCACCCCGACGAGGTGGCGCTGGTGTCCATGCGGGTGCTGGCTTCGAGATCAGAGGTGACACCGACGACCTTCGTGCGACTGGCGCGGCGACTGGGTTTTGGCGACTGGGCGGCGCTGCGCAAGCCGTTCGAAGACCGGCTGCGCTCCGGCAAGGCGCCTTTCGCGGCAAGGGCCGATGCGCTTGTCAGGCGCCGGTCGGAGGCGATCTTCGCCGAATCGCTGAGGACGACGGTGGCCAATCTGGCGACGGCCGAAGCCGTCAACGGCAGCGAAGAAATCGCAAGGGCCTGCGCGATACTGGAGAAGGCTCAGCGCATACGTGTCGCCGGGTTCCGAAGCTGCCGCGCGCCCGCCCACGCGCTTGTCTATCTCTGCCGGATGTTTCGGCGCGAGATCACGCTGCTCGGCGGCGACGGCGGTGCGATCGAGGCGGATCTGGCAGCGCTTGGAAGGAAGGAAGCGGTCGTCGCGATCGGCTTTTCGCCCTATTCGCGAGAACTCGGGCCCGTGGTGGAGGCTGCGCAACGACACGGCGTTCCGATTGTCGCGATCGTCGACAGCATGGCTGCTCCGATCGCGCGGCATGCGCAGGTTGTCTTGCGATTCTCTACCGACAGCCCGTCCTTCTTCCCGTCGGTAGCCGCAGCCATGGCTATCGTGGAAGCGCTGGCCGCAACGATGCTGGCTCGCAGCGGGCCGGCTGCCGCGGCTCGCGTCAGGGAGACGGAACTGGAGTTACAGGTGTTCGGGGCCTATCTGCCGGAATGAAGAGCGCTGGCGCTATGCCACTGCAGCGTCTATCGCGTCGCCGAGCCGTTCAACAACCGCGTCGATTGCCGCGGCGTCTATGATGAAGGGCGGCGCCAGCAACACATGATCGCCGCGCACGCCGTCGATCGTGCCCCCTGCGGGATAGACCAGCAGTCCGCGCGCCATCGCCTCGCGCTTGATCTTCGCATTGAGCTTCCGCTTCGGTTCGAAGGGCGCCTTGGTCGAGCGATCCTCGACCAGCTCTACACCCATGAAAAGGCCACGGCCGCGAATGTCGCCGACATGGGCATGGTTGCCGAACCGTTCGCCCAGTCGCCGCGAAAGATGCGCTCCCATCGCCCGGACATTGGCAAGCAGATCGTCGCGAGCGATCACCTCCTGGACGGCGAGCGCCGCCGCGCAGGCCATCGGATGGCACATATAGGTGTGGCCGTGCTGGAAGAAGCCGGAGCCTTCGGCGAAAGCGTCGAAGATGCGGCGCGAAAGCAGCACCGCACCGATGGGCTGGTAGCCGCCGCCGAGGCCTTTGGCGATCGTCATCAGGTCGGGCGCGACGCCGTCCTGCTCGCAGGCGTGCAGCGTGCCGGTGCGGCCCATGCCGCACATCACCTCATCGAGGATGAGGAGCACACCGTAGCGGTCGCAGATTTCGCGAACGCGCCTGAAATAGCCGGGAACCGCGGGCACAGCTCCTGCTGTCGCGCCGACCACAGGTTCCGCGACGAAGGCCATGACAGTGTCCGGACCGAGTTCGAGAATTTTATCCTCGAGCGCCTGGGCGGCGCGCAGTCCGTAGGCCGCCTCGCTCTCACCGGCTTTCTGGTAGCGGTAGGCATAGCATGGGTCGATGTGATGCGTGTCGATCAGCAAAGGGCGGAATTGGGCGCGGCGCCACTCATTGCCCCCGGCAGCGAGAGCGCCGAGCGTGTTGCCGTGATAGCTCTGGCGGCGGGCGATGACGTTTCGCCGTTCTGGCCTGCCGGTCTCGACGAAAAACTGCCGTGCCATCTTGAGCGCCGCCTCCACCGCTTCGGAGCCGCCGGACACGAAGTAGGCGTGGCTGATACCTTGTGGCGCGCCGGCGACGAGCTTGTCGGCTAATGTCTCGGCCGGCTCGTTGGTGAAGAAACTGGTGTGGGCATAGGCGAGCTTGTCGGCCTGCGCATGGAGCGCGGCTGTCACCTCGGGATGGCCGTGGCCGAGGCAGGAAACCGCCGCACCGCCTGACGCATCGATATAGGCGCGGCCATCGCGGTCGAACAGTTCGATGCCGTTGCCGCCCGCCGCGACGGGCAGGCTCGCATGGATCTGGCGGTGCAGGATGTGTGTCATGCCTTCCCCGATTGACGATGGCGCGATTTGCAGCGAACCTATCATGCAACATATGTTACACACTGCGCAATACTGAAACAATTGGACTGAGCTTATGACCGCCAACAGGGACGTGACCGGCTCCGGATTTATCGCACCGACGGCAATCGCCGTTGCGCCGAATGGTGGACGGCGTGGCAAGCAAGACCACCCTGCCCTGCCGATCGGCCCCTGGGAATTGGCCCGGACTGCCGCCGCCTGCCTCGAGGCCGGCGCCGCCATGATCCACACCCATGTCCGCGACCGCGACGGCGGCCATTTGCTCGACGCGCACGCTTATCGCGAGACGACGAAAGCGATACGTGATGCGGTGGGCGAGCGGCTGATCATCCAGATCACCAGCGAAGCGATCGGCCGCTACGAGCCGGCCGAGCAGATGGCGGTGGTGCGCGCTGCCCGCCCTGAGGCGGTTTCGCTGGCGCTGCGTGAACTGGTGCCGGACGCTGCCCATGAGACCGATTTCGCGCAGTTCCTGGCGTGGTTGAAAAGCGAGCGGATCGCCCCCCAAATCATCCTTTACGCGCCCGAAGAGGCGTCGGCCCTGGCCGCCATGCGGCAGCGAGGTCTGGTGCCTTTCGACGACATCCCGGTGCTCTATGTGCTCGGCCGCTACACGCCGGGACAGGTTTCGCGACCGGCCGATCTGCTGCCCTTCCTTGCGCAGGACCGCCCGCGCTTCGCGCACTGGATGGTCTGTGCCTTCGGTCGGCAGGAAACCGCTTGCGTTACGGCCGGTGCGCTGCTGGGCGGTCATGCCCGCGTCGGCTTCGAGAACAATTTTACCCTGGCCGACGGCACGACTGCCAAGGACAATGCCGCGCTCGTGACAGCGACCAAAGGCGCTCTGACTGGTTGCGGCGTCAGGATCGCACAAGCCAACGACCTGCGCGCCGCTTGGTCGATCCAGGGCTAACCCTCGGCCCACACGCCTCTTCGGTCCGTCACATTTGTCGAAAATCTCTTTGCTACGCTGCAACCGAACTTTTTGGCTGACGTTAAGGTTGCAGTGGGCGCTGGGGAGGCCTTTATGCAGACGTACCTCGTCGAACAAATGGAGGGCGATGACGTGATTACGGTGCGTGTCATCAACGCGCCGAGCCCGTTCAAAGCCGCCGCCATGTCGACAGATCGACATGTTACGCTGCGAAGGTGGGAAAAGGATTGGATCCGAGTAACCGACGAGAACCGGGGACACATCTTTGCATACAGCTTTGTCTCCGACGCAAACCCGGACAACAGCGGGCTTGCAATAGCACCGAATAAATCGAGAAAAGCCCAAAAAGCCGATCAGGGACGCGAGTAAGCGCCACCTTTTTTTTGCTTTTTGCTGGAGCGCGCCAGAAGCGTGAACACCGCGAATTGAGCCAGCCGTTGCGGCATGGCTGACGCTCACGGCGTGGTATGTCCCACAACCACCCTTCCCTCGCCGGCTTCGTTCGTGACCGCCCGGATCCCCTCGAAGGACCTGGAGCGCTCCAGCAGACGCATGACCTGCCGGTCCTGGCCGAGACCGACCTCGAAGAGCAGGATGCCTCCGCGCCGCAAGTAGCGCGGCGCGTCGTTGATCACCCGCATATGGATGCTCAGGCCGTAGGGGCCGGCTGCAAACGCTTCACGCGGCTCGAGCTCGGTCAGATGCGCGCGGTCGCCCTCGAGCCGCTTTTCCGAAATGTATGGCGGGTTGCAGACGATCACGTCGATCGTGCTGTCGAGCTCCAAGCCCGAGAAAGCACTGAACAAGTCACCCCTCAGCACCGACACGCGATCTGCCATGTTGTGATGGGCGACGTTGCGGCGCGCGACCTCGACGGATCCATCGGTGAGATCGCTCGCCCAGACCTGCGCGGCAGGAGCGTAATGCGCGATGGCGCAGGCCAGATTGCCGGCCCCGCAGCACATGTCGACAACCCGCGGCGCCGACAGGTTCATTTGCCGCAGAACATCAAGTGCTGTCGTGCCGAGCAACTCCGTCTCCGGCCGGGGAACGAGCGCACCGGGCGCGATGAGCAACTCCAGCCCCATGAAGATGGTGCGGCCTCTGCGGTAGGCTTCGGCGACACTGATCTCTTCGCTCACGACATCTCCCTCCCTGTCTTGCCGGTCGCAGTGCCGACAATTGAGTGGAAGTTAAATCACTAAGTTCCCGATCAGCAATCGAAAAACACGCCTCGCCATGGGCATTTGCGATCGCGAGTTATCGCATCGTCTCAAAGGCGTTGGCACATGGTCCTGGAGGATAGGAGCGCATGATTCGACGTGTCCAGCGGCTCCCGTTGACAGCGTTCAAAAAAAGAGGA
Organism: Mesorhizobium sp. WSM4814; assembly: GCF_055811595.1. Taxonomy (NCBI): domain Bacteria; kingdom Pseudomonadati; phylum Pseudomonadota; class Alphaproteobacteria; order Hyphomicrobiales; family Phyllobacteriaceae; genus Mesorhizobium; species Mesorhizobium sp. WSM4814. The sequence goes on along the minus strand of NZ_JBVVQT010000029.1, from coordinate 39,777 downwards.
GCCTTACCTGCCTTTTAGGATTATATTAGCAAGCTGGGCTTGCGGTGTTGGGGCACCGCTGGCGTTGACTGGATGGATTGACGAGTGATTGGCCACGACTCCAAAGGCCGGTGACCGTTCAATCCATGCAGGTTTCGTTGGGGTAGTTCAATGTATCGAATCGTCATCGCCGACGATCACGGCCTGTATCGTCGTGGCCTGCGCTTGGCTCTGAGCGCAGGCATTCCAGGTGTGGAGATATTTGAGGCGTCGTGTTTCGACGCCGCGCTCAGTCTGCTGGCCGAGCAGGAGTCCGTTGACCTTGCGATCCTGGATTTGAACATGCCGGGATTGTTCAATCAGGAAGTGCTCAGCGGCATTCTATCGGCTTATCCGGATACGCGATTTGCCATCGTTTCCGGAAACGATTCACGCTCGGAGATACTCACGGCTCTGTCGATCGGTCTCCACGGCTATATCGTAAAGTCGCAAAAAGACGAGGAGGTCGTCATGGCCGTCAACGAAATCCTCTCGGGCCGCATCTACGTCCCTGCACTTCTGTCGCGCCCCGGTGCTGCGCAAACAACTCACGTACCTGCTCCCGCCGAGCCTGTCCCGCAGCGACGTACCACCACCGGCAATCTTGGCAGGCTGACCTCGAGGCAAAAGGAGGTCCTCAAGCTGATGGCTGAAGGGTATTCGAACAAGGAAATCGCGCGCGATCTGGAGATCGCCGAAGCGACGACGAAAATCCATGCCGCTGCGGTTTTGCGTGAGCTTGGGGTGCGGAATCGGACGGAGGCTGCCGTTATGCTGAAGACATGGTTAACTAGGGATATCAATTAATTAGAGCGCTACGTTCTTTTGATACGCAAGGGGCGTTGTTAACGCTTCCGATCTTGGCCCGCTGGCGTCAAGGGCCGATTTCCTTGCGCGACAGCCGCAGCGAATAGCGCAGCCCGTGATCCGTCATTTCCAGCTTGGGGGAGTGACCGACAAGCGGCGCCCCATCCACTCCGATTATCATTGAACCGAAACCATGGCGGACAACTTTTGAAGGCGGCCGCCGCCGCCCTGATTCCACCCAATCGAACACGATGTCACCGCCCGCATCTTCCGATGCGAACGTCCAATTTACCTCGACCCGGCCCTTTGAATCGCCAAGCGCTCCATGTTTCAAGGAATTGGTCGCAAGCTCGTGAACAATCATCGCAAAGCTCTCGGCGGCGCCTCCCGACATCGTAACCGAGGGACCGCTGACAGATATTTCGCGTGTCCCCATATACGGTTGCAACTCCTGGGCAATGAGATCGTGAAGCAACCCCGACCCGCTGCTGTTGCCCGAAAGCAGCAGATGCGTTGCCTCGAGCGAACGAATCCTGTCGATCAGCGTCTCCTTGTACCTGGCGACATTGTTCTCGGGACCATTGACCATGTTCACCAGTGCCGTGATCACCGGGAACAGGTTGATGAACCTGTGGCGTTGCTCGAGCATGATGCGCTCCCGCTTCTTTGCCGCGGCACGCAGCAGCGTGGTTTGCCGTCGCTCGGTCAGGTCGGCGGCCACGCCGAGCCGCTGTAGACGATCATCGTATTTCTCTTCCCTTCCGCGCAGAGCAACCCAGCGGATATGTCCGTCCGGTCGTCGGACGCGAATCTCGACGTCGTAGTTCGTGACCGATGCGAGCTTTCTCGATACAGCCAGCTTTGGCCAGTCCGCCGGATGAATGACGGCCGACAGTTCCTCCAACCGGCGGCTGCCGGCGGGGGGCAGTCCGAGAATGTCCCAGAATGCGCCCGAACCGGTGACGATGCCGTCTTTAAGGTCGATCCGCCACGTGGCCAGGCGTCCAGCAGACAAAGCCAGATCCAGCCACTCCTTCTGAGCCCGAAGCGCTTCGTGCACGGCTCGTCGTCCCGAGATATCGTCGACCACAACGAAAATAGTCTCTGAGAGAACCCCGTCGGGCACGGACAAAGACAGCGTTAGCCGCGCCCAGAATGCCGAACCGTTCTTTCTTGACAGACGCACCTCCGAAGCGAACGAAGCAGAGTCTTTGCCCAGGCCAGCCAGCAATTGCGCCAAGGCATCACGGTCGTCCGGATGGACGAGTGTCTCCAGCTGCAATTGGGCAAGCTCCTCCTCCTCGTAGCCTGTCATCTCGCTGAGCCGTCTGTTGGATTGCAGCAGCTCACCTTTGTCGTTGATGTTGGCGAACCCCATGGCGGCGCGCTCGAAAGCCCAGCGATAGCGGCTTTCGGTTGCTTCGACGGCAGCGAGCCTGGCTTCGGCTACCTCCAGCAGCTCACGCACGTCCTGTCGCAGCCGATGGAATGTCATGGCAATCACGCCACCGGAAATCAGAAGCAGAATGGCGCGCGCCCAATCTTCGCCGGAGATCTGACCATGCAGGGTGCTTCGTGTCCACAAGCCGGCAGCCACCATCAGGACCGTTGCCGCAAGCGCAGGACCACGGTCTTCAAGGTAGGAAATGATAATAATAGCTGGAATGAATTCCAGGAAACTCGACCCTTCTCCGATGTATGCTGACGCTTTTGTTTCAAATATCAGCGTAGCAGCCAGCACCGATGCGGAGGCAATGTGAGTTAGCAGTCTGCCCGTTGGGTTCAAATCCGACCTGCGCGACTGCCAGTTCATCGACATAGACTACTACCTTATGACTAGGCCATCGAGACTAGAGCAAAAAACGTACAACCTAGTCCGACTGCGGGATTGCCATACCACTATCACAGCGCGCATTTTATCAAACAGGGGCGAACAGAACTCATCAGAATATAACGAGTTTCAAGACAGTAGGGAGCGCATTTTTTGCGAGCCCTGCGCAAGAAGACTGTTCGTAAATCCCGGGCAAGTTACTACGGGCTGATGGACCTTTGGGGAGGTTGGAAAATGGCTATGATCGATAGATACAGTGATGCCGTTGTGGGCGACCGGTACATCACGACAGGAACCAAGTATAACCCTGACGCGCAGGTGACGCGCCCCTCCTATACTTATCCTTCAGCTCGTGCATCAGATCGGCCGGAGACAGGGGGCGACGAACCAAGGAGACGCAGCCTGGAATCCGTCACCGGCATGCTTGATCGCCTTGGCTGTGGTTATCTCGTACTAGACCGCGACAGAAAAGTAATCGAATGGAACGCGGCCGCTCTAACCACGCTGGAGCGCCCCACACCGGAGCGCCCCACTCTGGAGCACAAAGGCGAAGCGGCTGATACAGCCAGTGCGCTTTCGGCAGCCCTAAGGCGGCTGGTCGCAAATGTTCCGGCGCCTTTCCTGCCGGGCTCCCTTTCCTGGGTGGTGATCCGCAGCACAGGTGACAGGCCGGTGGTACTGAAAGAGAACGGTCTTATCGCCCCCGACGGAACCAGCATCGTGGCATTGCTTGGCCGTGTGAACAGGTCGGGGCCAAATCCTCAGACACTGCAAAGGATGTTTGGCTTGACGAGCGCGGAAACGCATCTGGCTCTGCGTTTGGCTCAGGGCGATGCGCCTTTGGAGATCGCCCGCAGCTGGCGGCTCAGTCGCACCACGATCCGCTCACAGCTTGCCTCGCTGTTCGCCAAGACCGAAACGAGACGTCAGGCGGAACTGGTGGCTCTTCTGGGGCGCATTTCGGTCTTGCCATGATTTTGGGGTCGGCCTGGATCCAGGCGCCCGGGCTTCCTGCGCGCCGACGCAGATCGCCGGTGTCGCGGTGATGCTGCTCGCCAACTGGGCTGGTCGGCAAACTGGCACCTGAGAGCGCTGGCGTCTATCGCCGAGGCGTGTATGCGCTGTCCATCTTTTCGCCGCGTATCGGCAGCGCTATGTCGTCATCCAGGAGCCGGGTGATCCGGGCAAAGCCCACAAAAGCCTTTCTTGCTTCCTCGGCAGACATCTGACCTGCCAGTGCCGCAGCGGCGCAGTTCAGCGCGCATTGATACACCGGGCCGCGCCTACCTTTCGGCCAGTGGCGCAGAAACGTCATCGCTTCGCTGACATTGTCGATTTCTTCCACAGGTTCTCCGTGCCCGCGCGCAATTCGCACCGGCGTAAAGAATTCCAGGCGATTCATCTTTTCCTCCCGTCGATCGCGATGCGTTCGATCGAACCTAGTTAAATTCACGGCCAGCCAATTGGTTCCCGGCAAAAACGCCGGCTGGGTGAATCACCAGTCATCGCCCGACTTCTTGCCGTTGCGGAACGTTCGGGGGAGTGGTGCATTTCGACATCAGCGATGATCTTTCTGGGAAATGCCAGCCTATGAAAATAGCCCATGTGGCGCCGCTCCACGAATCCGTGCCGCCTCGGCTCTATGGAGGCACGGAGCGCATTGTCTCCTATCTGACTGAAGGGTTGGTGGAGCTCGGCCATGACGTAACTTTGTTCGCCAGTGGCGATACAAGGACCTCGGCAAAATTAGTGCCGTGTCGCGAGCGTGCGCTGCGTCTTGACCCAAGCCCGTTGAAATCCGAGACGGCCGCGCACCTTTCGATGCTTTCCGAGGTGAGGAAACGCGCTCAAGAATTTGACATCATTCACTTCCACCTCAGCCATTTCCTGCATTTTTCCTTCTTCGAGCACATCCATGAGCGGACGGTGACGACGCCGCATGGCAGGCTCGACTACGTCGATCTGGCACCGGCCTATAAGCGTTTTCCGCGCTTTCCGATGATCTCCGTGTCCGGCAGCCAAAGGACGGGGCTGGCCGACGCCAACTGGCTGGCGACGATCCACCACGGACTGCCGACCGAACTCTACAGGCCGGTTTTCGAGCCGAGCCCAGGGGAGCGCTACCTCGCCTTCCTTGGCCGGATGTCGCGCGACAAGCGTCCGGATCGTGCCATTGAGATCGCGCTGCGCTCGGGGCTGAAACTGAAGCTTGCAGCAAAGATCGGCGACGACGACCGGGCTTATTTCCGCAAAATGGTCGAGCCGCTGGTCGATGGTGATCGTGTCGACTATGTCGGCGAGATCGAGGAAGACAAGAAGGCGGAATTCCTCGGCAACGCGGCCGGCCTCGTATTCCCGATCGACTGGCCGGAGCCGTTCGGTCTTGCCGTCATAGAAGCGATGGCCTGCGGCACGCCGGTGATTGGCTGGAACTGCGGCGCCTTGCCGGAAATCGTCGATCAAGGCGTGACCGGTTTTATCGTGGATTCCATGCAAGGGGCGGTTGCCTCGGTGCCCGATTTGCTGCGGCTCGACAGGCGGAGGGTGCGAGCTGTCTTCGAAAGGCGGTTTTCTGCCAAAAGAATGACGCGCGACTATGTTTCCGTTTATGCGCGCCTGATCGGCGCCTCGGCCGAAGCAAGAGCGTCGTGAGCGGCATTACCTCAGGGGCGAAACGAGAGGATATGTAGAGAATGGCCCAACTCGACGAGCGTCAGCTTGATCCCGCGGTAGCACTTGCGTCCCTGGACGCCACCGCGCCTCGAGAGCCGCATCGGCTGTTCGCCCTCAAGCAAGGCGATTGCTTTGCCGTGTCCGACGCCTACGGCGATATCCGCGGCGCCGGCGACGGTTTCTTCCGTGACGACACGCGAGTGCTTTCCGAATTCCGGCTGACCGTCGGCGACCGGCAGACATCGCTGCTCGGTGCGTCGCTCAGCCAGGACAATGTGCTCTTCACCTCCAACCTGACCAATCTGCCGATGCAGAGCGTCCGCGGCCGGGACATTCCGCAGGGCGCGATCCATATCGAACGCGTCAGGCTGCTTTGGCAGGACCGGCTGTTTGAACGCGTCACCCTTTCCAACTATAGCCAGGAACACTCCACCATCCGCGTTTCGCTGCATTTTTCCGCCGATTTCCGCGACATGTTCGAAGTGCGCGGCTCGACAAGACTGAAGCGCGGCATGGCCCATGCGGCCAAGACGGATGCGACCTGCGTGCTGCTTCGCTACGACGGGTTGGACGGGCTGGCGCGGATGTCGGCGATATCGTTCTCGCAGGCGCCAGACCAGCTGACGGGCGACCGAGCGGACTTTCTGATTGCCGTGACGAGGCGCAGCAGCAAGGTGCTGTATGTCGAAGTCGGTCCCGAAATGGCGGAAACACCGAACCGCGACCGCTTCCGCGCCGCCGCGGCCCGGGCTCGCTTCGGCATGCGGGCCAAACGCCGCCATGGTGCTACGATGCACAGTTCCGGGCGCGTCTTCAACGATTGGGTCGAGCGCGCCCGCGCGGATGTGGCGCTGCTGACCACCGAGCTTACGACCGGACCCTACCCCTATGCGGGCATCCCCTGGTTTTCGACGGCGTTCGGCCGCGATGGCGTGATCTCCGCCTTGCAGATGCTGTGGCTCAACCCGGGCTTGGCGCGAGGCGTGCTGGCCTTCCTTGCCCAGCACCAGGCGACGGAGACATCGCCGTTCAGCGATTCGCAGCCGGGCAAGATCATGCATGAGACCCGCAAAGGCGAAATGGCGGCGCTGCGGGAACTCCCCTTCGGCCGCTACTATGGCGGTGTCGACACGACGCCACTCTACATCCATCTCGCCTGCGCCTATGCGGACCGTACCGGTGATATGGCGTTCGTCGACAGCCAGTGGCCGTCGCTCTGCGCTGCGGCTGAATGGATCGAGGAGGCGAGCCGGCCGACCGGCTTCGTCACCTATCAGCGTGCCGCCGAGACCGGCCTCGCCAACCAGGGATGGAAGGACAGCGGCGATTCCGTGTTCCATGCCGACGGCCGAATCCCGAAGGGACCGATCGCCCTGGTGGAGGTGCAAGGCTATGCCTTTGCGGCGTTCCGGGGATTGGCGGCGCTCGCCCGCCGCCGCGGCGAAATCGACAGGGCCGATCATTGGGAGAGCAGCGCCGAGGCCATGCGCGCCGCTGTCGAACGCCATTTCTGGCTGGACGATCTCGGCTTCTATGCCTTGGCGGTCGACGGCGCCGGCGAGCCCTGCAAGGTGCGGACGTCTAATGCCGGGCACCTTCTCTATGTCGGCCTCCCCGCGCCGGCACGGGCGCAGATGGTCGCCGACCAGCTGCTTTCGGCGTCCTTCCATTCCGGCTGGGGGCTGAGGACGCTCGCTGACGATGCTGTGTTCTTCAACCCGATGTCATACCACAACGGCTCGATCTGGCCGCATGACACCGCAATATGCGGCGCCGGTCTGGCACGCTTTGGCGAGCGCGAAAGCGTGATCCGGCTGATGAGCAGCACCTTCGAATCGGCTGTCCATTTCAACATGCGGCTGCCCGAACTGTTCTGCGGCTTTACCCGCGCGCCGGGCGAAGCGCCCATCGCCTATCCCGTCGCCTGCCTGCCGCAGGCGTGGTCGGCCGGTTCTGCCTTCATGCTGATGCAGGCCTGCCTCGGCCTCGAGATCGACGGCTGGGACGGCGAAATCCACGTCACGCGTCCCAGGCTGCCGATTGGTATCGACACGCTCACGCTGAGGCATCTTGGGGTTGGCACCAGGAAGGTGGATCTGACATTCCAGCGTGTCGGCGACAGGGTCGTCGCCTTTCTCGCCGAACGGCATGAGGGGTTGGTGCCGCTCGTCGTGCGGACCTAGCTTGGCTTTTCGCATGGAACCAACCGCGGGGCTGCAATTAGCGGAACCGATGGCCCGTCCGAGCGTTCCGACGCACGGCAGCTGATTGGCGGCCGCGAATTCGAAAAACAAATAAAATGGCCACCGACCGGCCGGAGAAGATCGTTGTTCCCATGTCAGACTTTGGCATAGAGGTACTCTGGGTTCTAATCATTGCAAGCCTTGGCCTTTCCGCTGTTGCCCTGGTGTTCTCGATATCCCGCTGGCGCCACATACCAGCGGCCGCATCCTCCGCAGGCGATGACTTGGCTTCGGAAGCGGCTCGCACCGTGCTGCGGGAGTTTGAAAAGAATGGCCACTCGGCCGATGCAGCGCTGATCACATGGTCGCCCGACACGTTGCGCAAGATCCTGGCCGACGATCTGCCGGAGACGCAGGTGGTCGTCGTATCCAACCGCGAGCCCTACATCCACAACACCAGGGATGACGGCATCGAGCTCCTGGTACCGGCCAGCGGGCTGGTTTCGGCACTTGAGCCTATCACCCGCGCCTGTGCCGGTACCTGGATTGCGTATGGCGGCGGAACAGCGGACCGTCTCACCGTCGACGAGAACGACCGGGTTGAGGTGCCGCCTGGCAATCCCTCCTACACGCTGCGCAGGGTCTGGCTGACCGAGGAAGAATACCAGGCCTATTATCTAGGCTTCGCCAATGAAGGTCTGTGGCCGCTTTGTCATATCGCCTTCACTCGCCCGATTTTTCGCGCCTCGGACTGGCAGGTCTATGAGGCGGTCAACCGGAAGTTCGCCGATACGGTGGTTGCCGAAGCGCGCAACGAGCGGCCGATCGTGCTGGTTCAGGACTACCATTTCGCGCTCTTGCCGCGCATGATCCGTGAGCGCCTGCCCGAGGCGATCATCATTACTTTCTGGCATATCCCATGGCCCAACTCGGAAGTGTACAGCATCTGTCCATGGCGTGAACGGATCCTGGAAGGCTTGCTGGGCAGCTCCATCATCGGCTTCCATACGCAGTTTCATGCCAATAATTTCACCGAGAGCGTCGATCGCTTCCTGGAAAGCCGGATAGAACGGGCGGACGCGGCGATCTCCTATGGCGGGCAAACGACGCTGGTCCACGCTTACCCCATCTCCATAGAATGGCCGGCCGAACTGCTGGCAAGATTGCCGGCTGTCGAGGAATGCCGTGCCCGTGTTCGCCAAAGATTCGGGCTGCCGGCGAACGTCAAACTGTGCGTCGGCGTCGAGCGCCTCGACTACACCAAAGGCATTCTCGATCGCTTTCACGCCTTGGACGAATTGTTCACGCGACATTCCGAATGGGTAGGCAGAGTGGTTTTCCTGCAGGTCGCGGCGCCCAGCCGGGGCTCATTGCCAGCCTACCAGCAGCTTCATGACGAATGCCTTCGCTATGCCGAAGAGCTCAACCAGCGCTATGGCGGAGAGAACTACAGTCCCGTCCTGATGCTCGCCGAACATCATTCGCAGGAGCAGGTCTACCAGATCTATCGCGCCGCCGACATATGCATGGTCACCAGCCTGCATGACGGCATGAACCTGGTGGCCAAGGAATTCGTCGCAGCACGCGACGACGAACAGGGCGTGCTGTTGCTCAGCACCTTTGCCGGCGCTTCGCGCGAACTGCTGGAGGCACTGATCGTCAACCCCTATGATGCGACCATGATGAGCGAGGCGCTGCTGCAGGCGTTGACCATGACGCCGGACGAGCAGCGCGAGCGGATGCGGCCCATGCGCGAGATGGTCCGCGACAACAACGTCTATCGCTGGGCCGGCAGCATGCTGCTGGACGCTGCGCGCCTTCGCAAGCGCGGGGTGACCGGCAACGGCGAGCGGCCATCCAACAGCAACAACGTCGTTTCCATCTTCGAGCGGGCACGAAAGGCGGCGTCGTGACGGACCTTCGACTGCCGCTGGCCCCCGACCTGCCGGAAGGGCAATGGGCGCTTTTTCTCGATATCGACGGCACCTTGCTGGAACATGCCGCTCATCCGGATGCCGTCTTCGTCGGTGATGAACTGCGTGAGCTTCTCGGAAAAATCGAGCGGAGGCTGGGCGGCGCCCTCGCCTTCATCACCGGGCGTTCGGTCTCTGCCGTGGACAGATTGTTTCATCCCCTGAAGCTGCGCGTTGCAGGGCTGTACGGACTCGAACATCGGTTGACGGCGGACGGTCAAGTCGAGCTTGCCGACGCTCCGGCGGATATCGCGGCTCTTGCCGACGAGATTGAGGCCGAACTGGGTGGAGGCAAGGTCTACGTCGAGCGCAAGGGACCGGTCCTGGCCATCCATACCCGCGCTGCGCCGCAACTGCTTGCCCGGGCAACGCAGCTTGTCGAACAGGCATTGACGCAACTTCCGCCCGGCTACCGCGTGATTGCGGGAAACGCTGGCGTTGAACTCATGCCGCTGGAAGCCGTCAAAGGAGCTGCCATCCGGCGTTTCATGGAAATCCAGCCCTTTGCCGGTCGGCGCCCCGTATTCCTTGGAGACGACACTTCGGACGAAAACGGTTTCGAGGCAATAAACGAAGCCAACGGCATCTCTATCCGCGTAAAACCGCGCGGGCCGACGGTTGCAAGCTATGGTCTCGACGACGTGACCGAGGCGATAGCCTGGCTCGCGGCCAATTTCGGCGCGGCGCGAGTGTCCTGATCGCGACCCCGGTGATCATTGGACAGGCTCGCGCCATGCCTGATCCGATGAACGCCGATTGGTTCCGGTTCAGCCGATCTTCCCGTCCACGATGTGAATGCGGCGATCCATGCGCGCCGCCATGTCGAGATCATGCGTAACTGCCACGACGGTCTTGCCACCCTCGCGTACCAGGTTCTCCAGGATTGCGAAGACCTGCTCGGAGCTCTTGCTGTCGAGGCTCCCCGTCGGCTCATCGGCGAGGATAAGCGGCGGGTCGTTGGCGAGCGAGCGTGCTACCGCGACGCGCTGACGCTGGCCGCCCGAGAGTTGGTCAGGCCGCTTGTCGAGATGTTCGCCGAGTCCCAGGGATGAGAGCAGCTCACCGGCCCGTTCGCGCATCTGAGGACGCGCCAGCCGGCCAAGCTTGCGCATTGGGATTTCGACATTTTCGCGCGCCGTGAACTCCGGCAGCAGAAAGTGGAACTGGAACACGAAGCCCAGCATCGAAAGCCTGGTCCGCGCGCGCTCCCTTTCATTCATCGGCTCGGCGTCGCGGCCGCCTATTGTCAACGTCCCGGCGGTCGGCCGGTCGAGCAGCCCGAGCAGATAGAGCAATGACGATTTTCCGGAGCCGGAGGGACCGGTGACGGCGACGAATTCCCTTTCGTTGATCGCCAGCGTGATGTCCTTGACCAGCGTGACGGGAACCGTCTCGGGCAACACGCGGGTCAGTTTCTTGGTCTCGATGAGTGCGCTCATGACGCGCCTCTGATGATCTCGACGGGGTTCAGGCGCGCCGCACGACGCGCCGGCAGGTAGCCGGCCACTGCCGCCGAGCCCAGCGCGAAAGCCGACGCGATGACGTAGTGCATCAAGCTCCAGGCGATCGGCAGGCGGGTCATCTCCTGGCCGGTCGCGGCGATCTCGAAACGCACCAGAGACAGCGCATAGGTCATGGAGACGCCGAGCAGCCCGCCGAGCACGGAGCCGGCAGCGCCGATCGCGACGCCTTCCAGCAGAAAGAGCCGGCGCATGTCGGATTCCGGGAAGCCAAGCGACTTCATGATGGCGATGTCGCGCGCCTTTTCGTGCGTGATGGTGGAGATGATGTTGTAGATGCCGAAGCCAGCGACTAGCATGATCGCGCCGACAACGGTGTACATGATGACGTTGCGTACGACGAGCGCTTCGAGGATCGATTCATTGGCCTCCTGCCACGCCACCGCCTTGTAGCCCAGTTCGGCCTCGGCACGCTGCGCCACCGCCGGAGCGCGGTCAGGATCGTCGAGCTTGATGCGGATCTCGTTGATGGCGTTCGGACGCGCCGAGAGGATCTGCGCGTTTTTCAGAAGCACATAGGCCTCGCCTTCGTCGCGCGCGGTGGTGCCGGTGTGGAACAGGCCGGCGATCTTGAAGTTGCGCGTCAGTCCCTCGGCGGAAACCGCCGTTATTGTGTCACCGAACCCGGCGCCGAGCCGGCTCGCCATCGTGTCGCCGATGAGCACGTTGTTGCCGCCCGCGGCAAGCGCCGAAAAGCTGCCTTCGACGAAGTTTCCGACAATCGGCGACACGCCGGACTCGCGCTCTGGTTCGATGCCAATGATCGCCGCGCCGACTTCGCGGCTGGAAAAGCGGATCACACCCTGCGTTTTGAGGCTTGCCGCGAACCGACCGGGAATCCAGCTCTCCAGCCAGGAGGTCGCGGCGGTCGGGTTGATGATGCCGCGTCGATCGTCACGTGGCCTGAGCCCGGAAATCGCCACTGTCGCAAAAGCATCCTCAGCCGGTTGACGGCGGGCTGTGCGCTGCTCGTCGGTGATGTCGACATGCGGCATCGTGTCGACGAGCTGCCTGACGAAATCGTCCTGCCCACCCTGCATCAGCGCCGCCATGGCAATGGAGAATCCGACACCGACCGCAACGCCGATCACGGCAACCAGCGTCTGGCGACCGCGGCCGGCAATGTGCGTGAGGGCGATGTCGAAGATGAGCGGCATCCTGCTTCATCGCTCCTGGGCGCCAGTGATGTTGGCGCGCGCGCCGTCGGTGAGGTCGGCGGGATAGGGCGAGACGACGCGAGCCTTCTCATCGAGCCCCGACAGAACCTCGATGCCATTGGTGCCGCGAATGCCGGTTCGGATTTCACGTCGCCAGGCCTTGTCGCCTTCGACGACGAACACCTTATTCCCGTCCACAGCAACGGGCGGGATCAACAGCGCATTTTTCGAAACGCGGATGACGATGTTCACGTCGGTCGACATGCCGATACGAAGCGGCGTATCGTCCGGCAGGCGGAACCGGACGCGATAGGTCTTCGTCACCGGATCGCCCTTGGGTGTGATGCTGTCGACCACGGCTTCCAGGTTCTGCTGGAGGAACGCGTCGGATTTAAGCAGCGCGCGCTGGCCGACCTCGACCCGGGGTATGTCCTCCTCGTTGACCTCGGCGACCACCAGGAGCGGCTTCGGCTCGCCGACCCAGAACAACACCGTGCCGAGTTCGGCGACCTCACCCACCTCGCCGTCCTGCCTAAGCACGACACCGGCGCTCGGCGCGCGTAACACGTAGGTGTCAAGTCGCGCTTTCTGTCCGGCGACCAGCGCTTCGATCTGGCCGAGCTCGCTCTGCGCACGATCGAGAGCCTGCTGGCTCGCCGCACGCCTTTCGGCAAGCACCGTCAGCCGCCGGAGCTCTTCCTGGGCAAGCGCTTGACGCGCTTCGAGTTCGCCAAGCACGGCCCGGGCCTCGCTGTCGTCGAGCGTGGCGAGCACGTCGCCTTGTGCAACCCTCGACCCCTCGCAATTGCATTGCTCGACGATCCTTTCGCGAACCACCGGAGTTACCTTGGCCCAGGTTCGCGGCTCGACGGAGCCACTCGCGTAAACGATTTCCGCCGCGTCGCCGCGTTGTGGCGTCACCAGCGAAACCTTGGCCGGTTGCCAAAGATACCAAGCGCCGAAAGCAGCCGCGGCCGCGACAACAACGATGCCGACAGTCCAGCGTATCCGTCGCAAGGGACTCTCCTTCATGATCGAATCCGAATGTCCTGCGGTGACAGATAATAGCACTAGACCGACCGTCGGTCTATAAAAGTTGCATAAAGCTCCGGTTCGTGCTCCTCTTGCTCCACCTGCACTTTGTGAGGTTCGATTTGCCCCGAATGATAAAGCCGCCGGAGATACGATCCGCCGAGCTCCTCGACTGCGCCCAGCGGCTTTTCTTCGAGCGCGGCTACGACAACACGACGGTGAACGACATCATCCGCGAGGCCGGCCTGTCGAAGGGCGCGTTCTACCACTATTTCGCATCGAAAGAGGCCCTGCTGGAGGCGCTCGCCACACGTCTCGCCCGCGACAGCTTCACCGAGTTGCAGCCCGTGCTCAACGATCCCTCACTCGATGGGCTTGGCCGGCTCAATGCCCTGTTTGCCGGCTCGCGGCGGCTGAACGTCGAGCTTGCTCCGCACATGCGCAAGACATTTTTCGTCCTGTTCCGGCCCGAGAACCTTGCCCTCTTCCATCGGGTCGACCAGGCGGCCAGGGAATTGGCCATGCCGATAATCACCGATCTGCTCAGGAAAGGCAGCGACGAAGGCATCTTCGACGTGCCCGACCCGGAAGCCTTCGCCGAGATGTTCTTGCAGCTGCGGCTGATCTTTCGGGATGTAATGCACCGCGCCCTGCTGAAGGCCGAGCAGGGCAATATCGACGAAGCGGCGCGGCTGCTCGACGATCGGATGCGGCTCTACGGCATCGCAATCGACCGGCTCTTGAAGCTGCCCGATGGAACGATAGAAGCAGCGCAACCCGGGTTTGCCCGGGCTTTCCTCGAAGCAGGCCCGTGAGCCGCCGAGCCAGGCCACCGCGCCTGACAGATCGCCGCAGCGACTCCGCGTGCTGCCGTGGAAGCTTTGCCGGCGCTGTCCAGATCAGCGGGGCGTCGGTGAAAGACCTACACTCGCATTCTCTTCCGGCGTTGCGTTCCAGTAGCCATATGCCGCGGCGGTCTTCAGGAAATGCTGCATCGCATCGGCTGAGGGAAGATCAGAATGCCTGCTTTCCCCGGTGATCGGCTTGCCGATTTCCCGGAAGAACCGGCCGATCGTTGACGTGCTGACGAGGATCATCACGGCCGGCCCGGTCGACAGGTTCCGAAAGGCGTGCTTCGCCCCGCCCGGCACGTGGAAAATATCGCCCGGCCGGATGGCTACCCAGACGAAGCCTTCCGGCGACTGCGAAAGCCCTTCGATCTCGCCGGAAATCTGGATGAAGGTCTCCGGGTCGGCGTGGCTGTGCAGCGGCACGACTACGCCCGGCGGTATGGTGCCGCGCATGACGCAAGGCTCGCCATCGCGCGACGGTGTAAGAAACTGGACCACAGGTCCCAGCACGTCGAGCGTCTCGACATTGTATGGATCGACGAGATGGCCCGCGTGCTCGCTGATGGCAGTGTCGAGCATCGATCTCTCCTTCGTCATCCCTGCGTATTTGCCCATGCGCCGACAAGGGGCGGCAGCATAATGCACATCTGCTGTTCGACGGCCTCGCTGCGCAGTCGCTCGGCGAGCGTATCAACCCTCATTTCGGTGGCGGTCGCGGCGCCGACCGCCTCGGCCATCGGCATCAGGCTGCGCAAGGTCTCGGCAACATAGTCGTAGACCGGCGAGTCGGGCCCGCTACCGGCGAGGCCGGCGGAATTCATCTGCGGCGCCGGCAGCCCTGCGCCGGCGAAGACCATCGGTAGCCTGCCACCCATGTCGACCTCGAAACCTGCCCGCTCGATCGTCTCGATTATCCAGCCGCGGCATTTGCTGAACAGCGGCGCCTCCGGAAAACTGCGGGTGAGCGGCATTGCCATTTCCTGGAAGGCGACGATGCCGCCCGGCCGAAGAAACCCGACAAGCCTGCGCAGGGTTGCGGCCGGATCGGGCAGATACATCAGGACGAGCCTGCCGATCACCGCATCGAACGTCTCGTCGGGTGAGAATGTATCAAGCTCGCTGGTGGTAAAGCGTGTCCAGTAGCACTGGCCGGATTCGGTGGCGCGCCGCTCGGCAATGTCCACTGCCCCCGCCGAGCGATCGACGCCGAGCACTCTTCCCGAGGGCCCGACCAGCTTCCCGGCCAGCAAGGAGACGTCGCCGACGCCGCAGCCAATGTCGAGCACGCGCATGCCCGGTCCCAGCCCCGCGCGGCGCAGGAAATCCTCCGTAAGGTCGTGAATGAGCGCTCCCTGCAGTTCCAGGCGCTGGAATTCACGTTCCGTGTAGCCCAAGGCATAGGGACGCGGATCCGCGGTGCCTTGATCTCGGTCGATCTTCGGCGCGTATTGGCCAAGCAGATTGTCCATTATTTGACTCCCTGATCGATTTATCTGGTTTTGACTTTTCCTGATCGCCGGGCATCCATCTGACCGCCCCGGTTGGACCGTCACGATCGGCGATCAGTGCTACAACGCGATTTCCGGAATCGGGAATTGCGTTACGACCGAAACAGACGGCCGTGTCTGACGTACCGCACAGGCGGAGAACATCCCCCTGCCCCCGGATCTTCGGCGGCGACTACGTCTTTCGGACGCGGCTACGGCTTCGGAGCCTGCGGGACGAACACGATATGCGGTGTCTTCGACGGACGACCGGGCGGCACATAATCCGGAACCGGCGTATCGTCTGCCGGCAGCGAAAGCACATAGCGGTGGATGGCGCGCAGGTCGGCCTCGGTCATGGCGCGCAGGTTGAACCACGGCATAGGCGGGCGCGTCTCGATTGTACGCGCTGACTTTACCCACTCGTCTTCGCTCATCGTGCGCAAAAGCTGGCGAAGATTCGTCGGGTAGGTCGTGCCCCACGGCCCATTGAAGCCAAGCGAGTCGCCGATCAGCCATCGATCCTCCGGAACGTTGCCGGCCTTCTCCAGATAATTTGGCGTGTGGCAATCGTTGCAGCCACCGATCTTTGCCAGGTATCGACCGCGCTCGATCGAGTCGATCGCCGCCGCCGCACCCATCTCACTGGGGTCGAGCGTTATGGTGGCGAGCAACCCGCTCAGGCCAAGGGCGGTAATTCCGATGAGAACCCACCGTGTCATCAGCTTCTCCTGCCGGTCCACTTTTTCGGGATCATGGTCTTTTCGCGATCACGATCTGGGCGTGAAACATAGAAACGCCCGGCTACAGGTTGATTTCAGCCAGGCGGAATTTTGGTTACGGTTGTAACGAGGAGCCCGGCCGACCGTGATCAGCCTGAATGCAGATGGCGGGCAAGGCATTGTGCAACAGAGGCCGACAGCAGCGGTTTCTTGATGACTTCGCTTATGCCGGCCGCCGCCAGTTGACGCGATCGCAGCGTGCGGCCGTAACCGGTCATCAGGACAATTGGCAGGTCAGACCGGATCTCATGCAACTTGCCGGAGAACTCGACCCCGGTCATGTCAGGCATGACCTCGTCCGTCAGCACCAGGTCGAAGCGCCCCGGATCGGCACGGAAGGCATTGAGAGCCGCGGGGCTGCGGTCGAACCCGACCGGCTCGTAGCCAAGCGCGGCGAGCATCTCCTCGGCAAGTTGCACCAGCGGCGTATCGTCATCGACAACCAGGATCGTCTCGCCGGTGCCATACTCGACCGGAACCTCGGTGGCCTCGCCCTCGCCCTCATCCGCTTGGGCTGAAGCGGGTTCGATCTGCGGAAAATAGATCTCGAAGGTCGTGCCTTGGCCCAGTTGGCTCATCACGTCCACCGCACCCCGATGTGCCGCGACAATGCCGTGCACCGTCGACAGGCCGAGCCCGGTGCCGTGCCCTGCCGGCTTGGTCGTAAAGAACGGCTCGAAGATGCGCTCGAGAGTCGCCTGATCCATGCCGCTGCCGGTGTCCCTGACGGCAAGGCGGATATAACGGCCGGCAGGCAGGTTGCCGTGCGACAGCGCCTGCGCCTCGTTGATCTCCGTCATGTCGAGAGCGATCTCCAATACGCCGCGGCTGTTCATCGCCTGCGCCGCGTTGGTACCGAGATTCATCACCACCTGCTGAAGCTCGGTCGGATCGCCCGTCATCGCGGCATCCGCGGCTGCAAGATGCGTCTCCACTGCAAGCGTGGCGGGGAACGAGGCGCGCAGCAGATCGACCGCCTCCGCAATCACGGGCTGCACCCGCAGCGCGTGATGCTGCCGCTCGCGGCGACGGCTGAAGGCAAGGATCTGCTCCGTGACGTCCTGCGCCCGCCTGCCGGCCTTCATGATCTGCTGGACGTAGCGCCGCGCACGAGACTCCTTCAGCAGCACCACCAGCGCCATCTCGCTATAGCCGAGGACGGCGCTGAGAATGTTGTTGAAGTCGTGCGCTATGCCGCCGGCCAGCGTTCCGATTGCTTCCAGCCGCTGCGATTGGTTGAGCCGCGCCTGCAGCGCTTCGCGTTCCCGTTCGTTGTGTTGGCGCGCGATGGCATTGGCGAAGATCTCGGCGGCAGTGCGCAGCAGCGCGATGTCGTCGTCGGTCCAATGCTTTTCGTGCGTTACGCCATCGAGAGCCAGAAAACCCAGCCGCTCTTCGGCATGCCACATCGGTATGCACAGCCACGATCGAATTTGATGCGCCTGCAGGCATGCCCTCTCCCGCCCCTCCGGAAGCTCGCCGACGCGGGGGACGTCGATACAGCCTTGCCGTTCATGATCCGCGAGCGTCCAGCGTGAAGCCAGATCGATCAAATCATTCGGCAGGCGGCGGGCCGTCGCGCTTCCGCTCGGGCGGCGATAGAAATAGCCGCCGGAAAGATCGGCATCGTATGTGCGGCTGACGAAAATCTGGGCGCCGTCGAGCCCGGCATGTTCCACCAGGCGCGCGAGGCCCTTGCTGATGCCGGCCCGGATGCGGTCACGCGGCAGATTGATGAACTGTGTCGAGATCGAAGCGATCAAGCCTTCGAATTCCAGCCGCTCGCGCAGGATCCGCGCATTGTGGCGCAGGCGGGCGAACAGGTAAGCCACATAGCCCACCAGGACCAGCGCCGCGACGTAGAGCAGCGTCTGGAACCGCGCAGCCCGTGCCGCCGCGCGCCCATGCATATCGAGATACAGGTCCTGCAGAGCGCGGGCCCGTTCGCTCGTTGGCGCAGTCTGCAGGCGGGAGACGAGATCGTCGACCGCCGGAAGCCTGGTGACGATAAGCCGGCCGTGGGAGACAAGGGAGAGGACATCGCTTGCAGCCACGGCATCGACGGATGGCCTGGCCAGCCGGTCAAGCGAGGCGGTCACTGCCCTTGCCGCCTCCGGCCGGGGATCGCTGATGAACCGCGACATGGCGATCATCAGGGCTCCGATCTCGACCGCTCGAAGGCCGTCGCCCTCGGTCGTGAGCCGGCCGCTCATATAGTTGAAATAGTTCAAAGAGTTCTGCAGCAGCGCGTTGTCCGACTTGAACGCCTCGACGAGCGTTTCCTCGTCGCGCACCGCGGCAATGACATCGGCAATCCGCCTCTCGATGTCCGCCCGTGCTTCGCCGCTTGCGACGTCCCCGGCAGCCGGCAGCGTCCGCGTCGCCTCATTCAGGTTCTCGATCGACCGCACAAGCGGATCGTAGCTGCGCAACAGCCCCGCCCGTGCCCGCAACACATCGCGCTGCAGGGCAGCGTTATAGAGGATGACGGTCCTGAGAGCGTCGAGCGTGCGTTCGTGGCGCGCGGCATTAGGAGCCGCGCCCTGCAGCAGGAGGTAGGTCAGGACGATGAGCAGGCACGCGACGACCGGCGCCAGGATGGATAGCGACTTCATTGCTGCAGACGATCCGCTGCGCTGGTCAACGGCTGGCCGCGATATTCCCCCGTCAGCGTCGCAAGGAACTTGACGATGAGATCGGTATCGCGCTGGTCGAGTTCCCGGCCGAGTTGGCTCCGCGCCATGATCTTTACTGCGTCTGCGAGCGATGCGGTGCGGCCGTCGTGGAAATACGGCGCCGTCACCGCGACATTGCGCAGGCTGGGAACGCGGAAGACATGGCGGTCGCTCTCGACGCCGGTAATGGCGAAGCGGCCGAGATCCGCCTGGGACAAGGTTTTCTGACCGGCGAAGGGATTCCGAAAGATGCCGAACTTCTGAAACAAATTGCCGCCGACATTGGCGCCCTGATGGCAAGCGACGCAGCCAAACGCCTTGAACAATTGATAGCCATGCTCCTCGTCCGCCTTGATGGCGTCGCGCTCGCCCTTGAGATAGCGGTCGAAACGGGCGTTGGGCGTGATCAGCGAGCGTTGAAAGATGGCCAGGGCGTCGAGCACATCCGTCCGGCCGGGAGCCGCGCCGTAGAGCGTCACGAACCGCCGCGAATAGTCCGGGTCGGAGCGCAGTTTCGGCAGCAATTCTTCCCAACTCGTATTCATCAGCCTGTCATCGAGCAGGACTGCCTCGTTCTGCTCCTCGACAGTGCGGAAATTGCCGCGCCAGTTCAGCCGGAAATTGAGCGCTGCGCTGAAGACGGTCGGCGCATTGAAATCGAGCTGCCCGCCATCCGCCGCCGTGGAACGAGCCCTGCCGTCGTCGCCGCTGAGATCGAGCCTGTGGCAACCGCTGCAGGCGATGACATCGTCATGCGACAGCCGGACATCGTTGAACAGGCTCTCGCCAAGGGCGATCTTCGCCTGTTCGAAAGGACCAGTGCCCGTTATCGGAGCAATCGGCTCGCCGATCGGCGCGGCCGGCTGATTGACCAGGGCCAACGCAAACGGTGCCGCCGCTGCCAGGCAAAGCGGAACCAAAAGCCCCGCCCGAACCTTACCAATCTGGCCATACGCCATCGAGTGAGCCTGTGGTATCCGATCACGAAGATTATCGGTGCTTACCAACAAATCGCCGTTAATCGGCGTTAAGTCTAATGTTAAGTCTAATAAAGCAACGGCTCGGTCATGGGTTCCATACCTGCGGACGGTCTGAGATGTTAGCCGAACAGAACACGCGCTACGAAGAGCAGTCGAAAGGCACAATCGAACAGGCAGCGGCGGCGAAGCATATTCTTGTCGTCGATGACGACCCCGAAATTCGCGAGATGCTCACCAATTACCTGGAGAGCGAGAATTTCAGGGTTAGCGCTGTTGCCGACAGCCGGGCCATGTCGCGCGTCCTCAATGAAAGACCGGTAGACCTGGTGCTCCTCGACATGCGGCTTGCCGACGAGGACGGGTTTGAAATCATGCGGCAACTCGGCAGTCCGCCGGAAGCGCCGCCCATCATCATCATCACCGGCCACAGGCGCGACGAGGTGGATCGCGTCGTCGGCCTGGAACTCGGGGCTGACGACTACATCACCAAGCCCTTCAGCCTCAGGGAACTGCTTGCGCGCGTTCGCGCCGTGCTGCGGCGATCGGGGTCAACACGCCAGCAGTCGCCTGGCAAGAAGCCCAAGCGTTACCGCTTTGCCGGCTGGGAACTCGACATGCGGATGCGGCGCCTGAGGTCGCCTGCCGGCGAAGCGACGCCGCTGACCGCCGGCGAGTTCAACCTGCTGGCAGCCTTCCTGCAATCGCCGCAACAAATCCTGAGCCGCGAGCAGCTTCTCGCTGCCAGCAGGATTCACGACGAAGAGGTGTTTGACCGCAGTATCGATGTGCAGATACTGCGCCTGCGCCGCAAGCTCGAGGTCAGCCCGAGCGAGCCGAAACTCATTGTCACCGAGCGGGGCGCTGGCTACGTCTTCGCTGCCCCGGTCGAGGTGCAGTGACTTTCGAGGTGCTGTGACTTTGCCGCGCCCCGTTCCTGGCAGGGGTCAAATAGGAACGTTCATCGCCTCAGCGCATGCACGCTATCAACATTGCCGCCGCCTATCGGCAGAGCCATGTCGTCGTCGAGCAAGCGCGTGATGCGGGCGAAGCCGGTAAAAGCCTTCCTTGCTTCCTCTGCCGACATCCGGCCCGCCAGAGCCGCGGAGCAGCAATTCACCGCGCATTGGTAGACGGGCCCACGCCGGCCGATTGGCCATCTACGCAAGAACTCCATCGCTTCGGCTACGCTATCAATTTCTTCGGCAGGACTTTCCTGCCCGCGCGAAATACGCACAGGCGTAAAGAATTGCAGGCGATCCATTGTTTCCTCCCGGTCGATCGCTATGTGCCTGATCGAACCTTTAAACTCACTGTTGACCATGTGGTTTCCGGCAAACAGGGCCCTATGATGAAAAAGTCGGGCCAAAAACGAAGTCTTTCACATCACGCGGCCGAAATCGAATCACCAAACGTGACAAACATGTGATGAACCGTTGCTCGCCGCCGCACTGCGACGTCAACTATCCCGAGCGGGGGCCTGGAGGCGCTCATCCCGCATTTGAGGTATGCGGATTACGCAACCGGATTTGGCTAGCCGCAGCAGACCCCTTTGGGATCTCTTCTCCGTCAAAGCGTCAGTGGATCGAGGCAGGGAACTCCTAAGGGCTGGAAGTGTCTCAGGTTCCCAGTCAGGAGCGTCAAGGAGTTCGCTTTAGCGGTCGCAGCGATGAGAATGTCAGCCAGCCCTGGATGACTCCCTGCGGCTGTGGCGGCGTCTTCCATGAGGCCTGCCTCCAACGCCACCGCCGCATCGATCGGTAAGATTTCCGCCCTGTAGCCCGTCATGATGCCCTGCAGCCACGCCATTAGCGTCTGAGCCTTCGCCGTGGCTCCCGAGCGGTCGAGCTTGGCGATGCCTCTCCGAAGTTCGTGGAGGGCAAAGGCAGGCACAAACAAGTTGCCCGTCTGCTGCAATAGCCAAGCTGCCGCATTTGGGGGCAGCGGAGGCTTTCCCGGCGCGGTCGCCGACAGCACCGAGGTGTCGAAAAGGTATGAGGTCAAAGGTTAACCTCGCGGCTTTGCTGGGTGCGGTCGCGCTCCGGTTCGAAGCCCTCGGGCCAACCGGGGAACGACAGCAGGTATTCCGCAAGGCTGGGCTTCTCGGGGTAAATCTTCCTCGCTTCGTCGATCGGAACGATAGCTGCCACTGGCTTGCCGTGCCTCGTGATCGTGATCGGGTCGCCGGCCTCGGCCGCATCGACGAGTGCCGTCAAAGTGGCCTTGGCTTCGCGAATGTTGATGTGTTTCACTGCCGTTGCCTCCATTGTGGTTGCACGCAACTACACTTAGCAAATCCGTCGTCGATTACAAGTGGACACTTCCCGGAGAACAGGCCCAGCACGGGGTGGTGTTGCGGATCGATCTCGATGGACAGGCCATGCGCCTGGATCAAGGAACATGGTCTTCATTGGGCTGCTTACAGGTGCCCACAGGAGATTGGATCCAGCAAAGGCGACCACGCTCCCGGAAGGATTCACGCCAAAGACATTCCGAAATCTCGATCACCTCTCGAAGGAAATCGCGGACAGTTTCGACGCCAAGATTTCCAATTTCCCCTTCTTCCTGGGCGAAGGGGGAGTCCTATTTGCCGACCATCTCGGCCAATTTGCGCACGGTGTTCCAGTTGCGCGAGGTGCCGATGCCGAGCCGTTTATGGCTTATCGCCGCCACAAGGCGCGAGCTTGGCGTCTCGCGCGAAAAGAACATCCAGATGTCACCGCCGACCGCCTGCATCCGCTCATCCTTGCCGATATAGGCCTCCAGCGCCGCAACGGCCTCAGCGGCAACGGGCCTGCGCATCACGCGCACCGCTACCTGATCCCCGGCGACAGCCGATTCGGTGGGAAACGGATTGCCGGCCGCAAGCTTCAACCAGTCATCCGCGCGGCGCACGATGATGTCGACATGGCGGCCAAAAGTCTTTTGGAACGCCGTCTCCAATCGGCGCTCCAGCGCGGCAATCTCTGTTTCTTTCGTCTCGAAAACCAGATTGCCGGTCGCCACCAGCGTGCGCGGGTTGTTCAGGCCCAGGCCTTCTGTCATGGCCCTGAGATCGGACATGACGACACGCCGCCCCTCGCTGAGCACGATGCTGTAAAGCAGAGCGACGTAGGTTTGCATGCTAGCCCGGACGATAGCCTGTCGATTTAGACCAAGCGGCTCTGCTCCACCGCCGCCTCGATGAAGCTGGCAAACAGCGGGTGCGGGTCAAGCGGCCGGCTTTTCAGCTCGGGATGATATTGCACGCCGATGAACCAGGGATGGTCGGGATATTCGACCGTTTCCGGCAGCACGCCGTCCGGCGACATGCCGGCAAAAACCAGGCCGCAATCTTCTAGCCGCTCCTTGTAGTCGACATTGACCTCGTAGCGGTGGCGGTGGCGCTCGGAAATCTGCGTGTCGCCATAGATCTCGGCGATCTTCGAGCCCCTGGCGAGGTCCGCCTGATAGGCACCGAGCCGCATGGTGCCGCCGAGATCGCCGGTTTCCCTGCGCTTCTCCAGCATGTTGCCTTTCAGCCATTCCGTCATCAGGCCGACGACCGGTTCCTCGGTCGGACCGAATTCGGTCGACGAGGCGTGCTTGACGCCGGCCAGCGAACGCGCTGCCTCGATGCAGGCCATCTGCATGCCGAAGCAGATGCCGAAATACGGCACTTTTCGCTCGCGGGCGAACTTCGCCGCAAGGATCTTGCCTTCCGCGCCGCGCTCGCCAAAACCGCCGGGGACCAGAATGCCGTGGACCTTTTCCAGCCACGGCGCCGGGTCTTCCTTCTCGAATATCTCGCTCTCGATCCAGTCGAGCTTGACCTTGACGCGGTTGGCGAGACCGCCATGCGACAGCGCCTCGATCAGCGATTTGTAGGCGTCCTTGAGGCCGGTATATTTGCCGACGACGGCGATGGTCACCTCGCCCTCCGGGTTGTGGATGCGTTTGGACACCGCTTGCCACGGCTCCATCCGCGGCTTCGGCGCCGGATCGATGCCGAAAGCGGCGAGCACTTCCGAATCCAGCCCTTCATTGTGATAGGCCATCGGCACGTCGTAGATGTGCGGCACGTCGAGCGCCTGGATGACCGCGCTCTCGCGCACATTGCAGAACAGCGACAGTTTGCGGCGCTCTTCCCTGGGGATGGGGCGGTCGGCGCGGACCAGCAGGATGTCGGGCGCGATGCCGATGCCGCGCAATTCCTTGACCGAATGCTGGGTCGGCTTGGTCTTCAATTCGCCCGCCGTTGGAATATAGGGCATCAGCGTCAGGTGCACGTAGACGGCGTTGTTGCGCGGCAGGTCGTTGCCAAGTTGGCGGATCGCCTCCAGAAACGGCATCGCCTCGATGTCGCCGACGGTGCCGCCGATCTCGCACAGGACGAAGTCATAGTCGTCATTGCCGTTGAGAATGAAATTCTTGATCTCGTCGGTGACATGCGGAATGACCTGCACGGTGGCGCCAAGATAATCGCCGCGTCGCTCCCGCTCGATGATATTCTTGTAGATGCGGCCCGTGGTGATGTTGTCCTGCTGGTTGGCCGAGCGGCCGGTGAACCGCTCATAATGGCCAAGATCGAGATCGGTCTCGGCGCCGTCATCCGTCACGAAGACTTCGCCATGCTGGTATGGCGACATCGTGCCGGGATCGACATTGAGATAGGGATCGAGCTTCTTGATGCGCGCGCGATAGCCTCGCGCCTGCAAGAGAGCCCCAAGGGCCGCTGCAGCGATGCCTTTTCCGAGTGAGGAAACCACGCCGCCTGTGATGAATACATATCGCGCCATGGGAGTCATCGCTTAACGCGGCCGAATTGATTCCGCCAGAGAAAAAACCGCCGCGAAGGCTTTTTCCCAAGAAGGCGCCCTGGTGATGCTCGAACCAAAGCAAAAGGGCCGGCGAGGCCGGCCCTTTTGTTTGACCCGTCAAGGCGTCAGATGATGACGACCCTGGTGCCCACTTTCACCCTGCGATAAAGGTCCATGACGTGCTCGTTGATCATGCGGAAACAGCCGTTGGAGGAGCTCGTCCCGATCGACTGCGGCGCAATGGTGCCGTGAATGCGCAGATGGGTGTCCTTCCTGCCGTCGTAGAGATAGATGGCGCGCGCGCCGAGCGGGTTATCGCCGCCGCCGGGCATGCCGTCCTTGTACCGGCCGTAATTCTTCGGCTCACGCTTCTGCATGTCGAGCGTCGGGATCCAGCGGGGCCATTCCTGCTTGTCGCCGACGGCGACCGTGCCCTTGAACTGCAGGCCGTCACGACCGACCGCAATCGCATAACGGCGGGCGGTCCAGGAGGATTCGACGAGATAGAGGCGGCGCGCACTCGTATCGATGACGATGGTGCCGGGGCTGTAGCCGGTGAACTCGACCTCTTGCGGCACGAACTCCGGCTTCACCTTGAACTGCTTCCTGGCTTCCTTGCTGGCGAGCGCGGCATCGAGGGCGCGGGTCTCGGGGAGCAGCGACATCGACGAGGACGTGCCGCCGAACAGGCCGGCGAACAGCCCGACGCGCTGGGGCTTCTGTCCGACCGGCTCGCTGCGCAATTCGCCGTTGTTGCCGGTCAGCGCGACGTTCATGGCCTCGGCGGGAATTGCCTCGGCCGACTGGATTGCGGCGATGGGTTGAATCGGGTCGATGATCTTGACCGGCCTGGCATCGGCCAGCCTGGCCTTGCCAGCGGACTTATCCTTCTTGACGAGGCCCTTCCTGGCAAGAAACGCCTGCCGTTCCGCGTCCGACCTGGCTTTGGCCGCCTCGCGCATCGCCAGCTTCCTTGCCTCGATCGCCTTTACTCGAGCAGACTGCTTGTCAGCCGCGATCTTGGCTTCGATCTTCCTGATCTGGGCAAGATCTGCCGCGCTCGGGTCTTTTTTCTTCTTGAGGAGCTTGAGTTGCGCCGTGTCGCTTTTGGCGGCGACGTAGACGACGTCAGTTGTGACTGCGGATTTAGGGGCCGAATTGCCCGCCGGCATGGCCGCGTAAGCGGGCGCACCAAGGCTGAGCACGGCCCAAAGGCCGGCTAAAATGAAGCTGCGAAGCTGCATGGCGAAGATCCGATCGTTCAATGCTTGTTGCCACGGCGTCGCCCGGCGTCCCCCAAGGACCCCGAATGTGCCGCGCGCAATCTATAATCGATTAATCGGAGACGCCTCAAGCGCCCTGGCGTGCCGCGCCCGGTCGAATCCTCGTGATCGTGCGGCATTTGCCGCGACTGTGTTCAAACAACAACAGATCGCGGCGACGGACGTCTGCTGATTACTGGTTTGGAACCTGCGGCGTTACTGGCTGGGTAGCGCCGTTTGTGGCCGGCGGCGTGGTCGCTCCCGCCGCTGGCGGTGCAGCGGGGGCCGGCGCTGCGGCATCATTGCCGGAAGGCGGCGTTGGCGCCGTATTGCCGGACGGCGGTGTCGGCGTCGTGGTGCCAGGCAACTGGTTGAGCACGCCGCCCCCGCCGTTCGTCACAGGCACGCGATCGAGAATGTCGATCGGCTTCTCGCCGTAACGGGCGACGATCGACAAGGTCAGCGAGGTGGCGAAGAACGCCGCCGCCAGGATCGCCGTCGCCCGCGTCAGCGCGTTGGCGGCACCGCGCGCGGTCATGAAGCCCGATCCGCCGCCGATGCCGAGGCCGCCGCCTTCGGAGCGCTGCAGCAGCACCACGCCGACAAGAGCGAGCACGACCATGAGGTGGACGACGATCAGTACGGTTTCCATAATTTATCCTGGCAAAGCCTTGCGCGGCCGCAGATACGACCGGTGATTTGGAGGCGGCTCAATACAATGCTTTGACGGCAATTCCAAGCCCGTGGCCGGAATATGGGAAGCAATGCGGCCGTTGCAACATTTTCCGCTGCGAAACAGTATCCGAAGTGCCCGACAGCCTTTCGATGCTAAAGCATGTCGCGCAAAAGCATGCCCTTGGGCCTGACCCCGCATTAGGCCGGCCAAACGCGACGCGCTTTAGGAGATATTTCGATAAGCTTCGGCAATGCCGAGAAAGTCCGCCGCCTTCAGGCTGGCGCCGCCGACCAGCGCGCCGTCGACGTTGTTTACGCCAAGCAGTTCGACCGCGTTCGACGGCTTGACCGATCCGCCATAGAGGATGCGCATCTTTGCCGCTGCGCTGCCAAGCCTTTCCGACAGTTTTTCGCGAATATGCGCATGCGCCTCAGCAACGTCGGCGACAGTCGGCGTCAGTCCCGTGCCGATCGCCCATACCGGCTCGTAGGCGATGACGGTATTCGATGCCGTTGCAGTCGGCGGCACCGAGCCGGCGACCTGGCGCGACAGCACGTCGAGCGTGGCGCCCGCCTCGCGCTCGGCTCTCGTCTCGCCGATGCAGATGATGGCAACCAGCCCGGCGCGCCACGCGGCGGACGCCTTTGCCTGGACAATGGCGTCGTCCTCATTGTGATCGGCGCGGCGTTCGGAATGGCCGACGATGACGTGGCTGGCGCCCGCATCTTTCAGCATCTCGGCCGAAATACAGCCGGTATGGGCGCCGCTCTCCTTGCTGTGGCAATCCTCGCCCCCGGCCCGGACCGGCGTGCGCGACAAGATCTCCGCGGCATGCGCAAGCAGCGTCGCCGGAACGCAGACCAGCGCTTCGGTCTCGGCATCGAGCCCGCTCATGAAGCCGTTGCCGATCATCCTGAGTTCGTTGAGCGAGGCGCTGGTGCCGTTCATTTTCCAGTTGCCAGCGACCAACGGGCGGATTCCAAGCGTCATGGGATTTGCTTCTCCGGGCAATATTCGGCTGCGTCCTCACTACCAAACTCAGCCCACAAAGCAATCGACAGTGGGCCGGAAGGACGCTATTGCGCTTGTTTCAGACTCGGCGCATGCGAAAATGCGCGAAAAAATCGGAAGTGACCATGCTTGGTATCTTGAGAAGCGCCGCGGGGACCTGGATCGCGAAAGCGCTGCTGATATTGTTGGTGTTGAGCTTCGCCGTCTGGGGCATTTCCGGACAGATGGTCGGTGGTTTTGCAGGCCACGACGCCGTTGTCACGGCCGGCGGCACTAAAGTGTCGATCAACGAGTATCGGCTGGCCTATGACCGGCAGATCAGCGTGATGTCGCAGCAATTCGGCCAGCGCATCAGCCGCGAGCAGGCGACGGCGCTCGGCCTCGACAACCAGGTGCTGGCGCAACTCGTGTCGGGCGCGGTCCTCGATGAGCAGGCCCGCAAGCTCGGGCTTGGGCTGTCCAAGGACCGGCTGGCCCAACTCACGCATGAAGACCCGGCCTTCAAGGGTCCCGGCGGCAACTTCGACAGAAGGACTTTCGAATACATACTGCAACAGGTCGGCATGCGGCCGGAAGACTATCTCAGGAATCGCGCCCAGCTGGCTGTGCGCCAGCAGATCGTCGAGGCGGTTTCGGACGGCCTCAAGGCCCCGAATACGTTCTTGAGGGCGGTGGCGCTTTATCGTGGCGAAGACCGCACCATCGACTATTTGACCTTGCCGAAATCGCTGGTCGAGCCGATCGAAGCGCCATCCGACACTACGCTTTCGGCCTATTTCGAGGAAAACAAGAAGACCTATGCGGCGCCCGAATACCGCAAATTCTCCTATGTCAGGCTCGAGCCGGAAGACATCATGGATGTGAGTGCTGTGACCGACCAGCAGGTCAGCGACGACTACAACAAGAACAAGGGGCGCTACACCACGCCGGAAACGCGCACCATCGAACAGCTCGTGTTCAAAACGCCCGATGCCGCGAAGGCCGCGCTCGATTCACTCGAGACCGGCGCGACCTTCGACAAACTCGTCGCCGCCGAGGGCAAGACGCAGGCCGACACGCTGCTCGGCACGCTGTCCAAGGACAAGATCGCCGACAAGGCGGTGGCGGATGCGGCCTTTGCGCTCAAGGTCAACGAAGTCAGCCCGGTCGTTCAGGGCGCCTTCGGTCCGGTTCTGCTGCGCGTCACCGAGATCAAGCCCGAAGTGGTGAAGCCGCTGGCCGAAGTGGCCGCCGACATCCGCAAGGACCTGGCGCTCGGCGAGGCAAGCCGCATTCTGCTCGACGTCCATGACAGCTACGAAGATAGCCGCGCTTCGGGCAGCACGCTCAAGGAAGCGGCCGAAAAGCTGAAGCTGAAGGTCGTCACCGTCGACGCGATCGATCGCACCGGCCTGAGGCCGGACGGCGCCATCGTCAAGGATCTGCCGGAATCGCCGGAGCTCATCAAGGCGGTGTTCGATGCCGAACCCGGCACCGAGAATCCCGACCTCACCACCGCCAACAATGGCTTCGTGTTCTACGAGGTGGATTCGGTCACGCCGGCCCGCGACCGCACGCTGGATGAAGTCCGCCAGAAGGTAGTGGCCGACTGGACGGCGGCGGAAACGACCAAGCGGCTCACCGCAAAAGCGCAGGAGCTCGAAAAGCGTCTCGAGGCCGGCACCACGCTCGACGTGATCGCGAGCGAGCTCAAGCTTGAGAAGCAGACCAAGCGCGGCGTCAAGCGCGGGGCGGACGACGCCGAATTCGGCAAGGAAGGGGCGGCTGCGATGTTCGGCGAAGGCGAAGGCGGGACCGGATTGATCTCCTCGCCCACCGGCGACGGACAGATCCTGTTCAGGATCGCCGAAGTCTTCGAGCCTGCCGGTGCCGACGCCAGCTCGGTGCCGGACGACGCGCAGAAATCGTTCACCGCCGGCATGTCCGACGACCTGCTCGACCAGTTGGTGGCGCAGCTGCAGACGCAATATGACGTTCGCATCGACCAGACCGCCGTTGCCCAAGCCCTGACCAGATGAGCGCGCTCAAGACCCATATCGCCAAGGTCGCCGCCGGCAGCTCGCTTTCCTTCGAGGAAGCGCGCGATGCCTTCGACATCATCATGTCGGGCGACGCTACGCCCGGCCAGATCGGCGGCTTCCTGATGGCGCTGCGCGTGCGCGGCGAGACGGTGAGCGAGATTTCCGGCGCTGTCGCCACCATGCGCGCCAAGATGCTGCGCGTCGACGCGCCGGCTGGCGCCATCGACATCGTCGGCACCGGCGGCGACAATTCGCACAGCGTCAACATCTCGACCGCATCCGCCTTCGTCATCGCCGCCTGCGGCGTGCCGGTGGCCAAGCACGGCAATCGCGGACTGTCCTCGCAGACCGGCGCCGCCGACGTGCTGACCGCGCTCGGCGTCAAGCTCGACATCCCGCCGGAAACGATCGGCCGCTG
Source organism: Mesorhizobium sp. WSM4814 (assembly GCF_055811595.1). Classification (NCBI taxonomy): domain Bacteria; kingdom Pseudomonadati; phylum Pseudomonadota; class Alphaproteobacteria; order Hyphomicrobiales; family Phyllobacteriaceae; genus Mesorhizobium; species Mesorhizobium sp. WSM4814. Next base: position 9,627 of record NZ_JBVVQT010000029.1, on the reverse strand, counting down.
CATCCACGACGCAGGCGTCGGCTTCATGTTCGCGCCGGCGCATCATCCGGCGATGAAGCATGTCGGCCCGATCCGCGTCGAGCTCGGCACCCGCACCATCTTCAACCTGCTTGGCCCGCTCTCCAATCCGGCTGGTGTCGTCAGGCAGATGGTTGGCGTCTTCTTGCCGGAATGGATTATTCCGGTGGCCGAGACGTTGAAGGCACTGGGCGCCGACCACGCCTGGGTCGCCCATGGCGACGGCTATGACGAGATCACCACCACCGGCGAAACCCAGGTCGCCGAACTGGTCGGCGGCGAGATCCGCAGCTTTACGCTGACCCCGGAAGCGGTCGGGCTGAAGCGGCATACCAAGGACGAGTTGCGCGGCGGCGATGCCGCCTACAACGCCCAGGCGCTGCGCGACATGCTGGGCGGCGCTGCCGGTGCCTTTCGCGATACGGTGCTGATGAACGCCGGCGCCGGACTGGTGGTGGCGGGAAAGGCGACGACGCTTGCCGATGGCATGGCGACGGCGGCGCAAGCCATCGACAGCGGCCGGGCGCTGAAGGTGCTTGACCGGCTGGTCGAGATTTCGAACGGATAGCGCCGTGTCTGATATCCTGCGCAAGATCGAAGCCTACAAGCGCGACGAGATCGCGGCGGCGAAGGCGCGGGTGCCGCTTGCCGAAATCAAGGCGCGGGCAAAGGATACCGACGCACCACGCGGCTTTCTCTCGGCCCTTGAAGCCAAACGCAAATCCGGCAGTTTCGCGCTGATCGCCGAGATCAAGAAGGCGAGCCCGTCCAAGGGCCTGATCCGCGCCGATTTCGATCCGCCGGCGCTGGCCAGGGCCTATGCCAAAGGTGGGGCTGCCTGCCTCTCGGTGCTGACCGATGCGCCGTCTTTCCAAGGGGCGCCTGAATTCCTCACCAATGCGCGCAGCGCCGTGACATTGCCGGCTTTGCGCAAGGATTTTCTATTCGAGCCCTATCAGGTGTTCGAGGCCCGTGCGTGGGGCGCGGACGCCATCCTGATCATCATGGCGAGCGTCGATGACGCCGTGGCCAGGGAACTCGAGACGACGGCGTTCGAGCTCGGCATGGATGCGCTGGTCGAGGTGCATGACGAGGCCGAGACGGAACGCGCGCTGAAACTGTCGTCGCGGCTGATCGGCATCAACAACCGCAATCTGCGGACGTTCGAAACCAGCATCGAGACATCGGAGCGGCTCGCGGCGATGGTGCCGGCCGACCGGCTGCTGGTCAGCGAGAGCGGTATTTTCTCGCACCAGGACTGCCGCAGGCTGGAACGGAGCGACATTGGCACTTTCCTCGTCGGCGAGAGCCTGATGCGGCAACAGGACGTGGCCACTGCGACGCACCTGCTTTTGACGGGCAAGGCGCCCGCCAATGCATCTGCCCGAAAATCGGAATCGATGTTCGGAGAGCATGATGCATAGATGCAAAGCGTCAGAGTGTACTTTGTGCGTCCAAACGGACGCACGTCGCTCCAGGGTGACCTGACGATGTCGGCCGCCCTCACCCATCTTGGCGCGAAAGGCGAAGCCAATATGGTCGATGTCGGCGACAAGGCGGAGACGACCCGCACGGCAATCGCCGAAGGTCTTGTCTCGATGCGGCCCGAAACGCTGAAAATGATTCTCGACGGCGATGCCAAGAAGGGCGACGTGCTGGGCACGGCGCGCATCGCCGGCATCATGGCGGCCAAGAGGACGCATGAACTGATCCCGCTCTGCCATCCGCTGCTGTTGACCAAGGTATCGGTAGACATCGAACCTGACGCGACGGTGCCCGGCCTGAAGGTCACGGCGCTGGCCCGCGTCACCGGCAAGACCGGCGTCGAGATGGAAGCGCTGACCGCCGTCTCGGTCGCCTGCCTGACCATCTATGATATGGCCAAGGCGGTCGATCGCGGCATGGCGATCTCCGGCATCAGGCTGGTGGAAAAAACCGGCGGCAAATCCGGCGACTACAAGGCGGATGCCCAGGGGGCAGGCCAATAATGGCGCTGCTGGCGGTCGCCGAGGCGCTCGAGCACCTGCTTGCGGATGCTGCGCCCTTGCAGGCTGAAAGCGTCGCCCTGATGGATGCCGCCGACCGCGTGCTGGCGGAGCCGCTCATGGCGCTCCGCACCCAGCCGCCATTCAACGCGTCGGCCATGGACGGCTATGCCGTGCGGGCCGACGATGTCGCGTCCGTGCCCGCGAGACTTTCGGTGATCGGCATGGCGCCGGCCGGACGAGGCTTTGCCGGAACAGTCGGCCCGGCGCAGGCCGTGCGCATCTTCACCGGCGCGCCGCTTCCTGCAGGCGCCGACACCATCGTCATCCAGGAGAATGTCCGCGACCTCGGCGGCGGCATGGTCGAAGTGACCGCGCCCACGGTTGAAGGCCGCAACATCCGCCGCCTCGGGCTCGATTTCTCGAAGGGCGACGCGCTGCTGGAGAAAGGCCGCCTGCTTGATCCGGCGGCATTGTCGCTGGCGGCGTCGGCCAACCACCAGCAGGTCCGCGTGGTGAAACGGCCGCTGGTCGCCATCATCGCCACCGGCGACGAATTGCTGCCGCCGGGCAGCGACCTTGGCCCCGACCAGATCATCTCCTCCAATGCGTATGGCGTCGCCGCCGCGGCCCGCTCGGTCGGCGCCAGCGCACTCGATCTCGGCATCGCCCCCGACCGCAAGGAGGCGATCGCCGCGCTGGTGACAAAAGCCGTCGACGCAGGCGCGGACGTCATCGTCACGCTGGGCGGCGCCTCGGTCGGGGACCATGACCTCGTCCATGACGTGCTGACCGGCGAAGGCATGGCGCTTGATTTCTGGAAAATCGCCATGCGGCCCGGCAAGCCACTGATGTTCGGGCGGCTGGGCGCCATCCGCTGCATCGGCCTGCCCGGCAATCCGGTGGCCAGCCTGGTCTGCACGCAGCTCTTTCTGAAGCCGCTGCTGGCGCGGCTCGGCGGCCGCGCCTTCCGCCAGGACATGCGTCAGGCGCGGCTCGGCGCCGCCATGCCGGCCAACGATCTCAGGCAGGACTATGTACGCGCGGTGGTGAAGGAAGAAGCCGGCACGCTTGAGGCAACGCCGTTCAGTATCCAGGATTCCTCGATGCTCAGAATGCTGGCCGACGCCAACGGACTGGTCGTGCGCGAGCCATTCGCTCCCGCAGCCGCAGCGGGCGCCGCCTGCAGCGTGCTGATGCTACGCTGAACAAAACGTCAACACATTCATTAAACTTTAAATGGTTGCGGAACACAACTGGAACAGATAGTGTTTGTTCTGGGTTTGTTTTTCTGATTCTGTTGGGGGTCGCGATGCTGACACGCAAACAACATGAACTGCTGATGTTCATTCACGAACGACTGAAGGAAAGCGGCATTCCGCCCTCGTTCGACGAGATGAAGGAAGCGCTCGACCTCGCCTCCAAATCGGGGATCCACCGGCTGATCACGGCGCTGGAGGAACGCGGTTTCATTCGCCGCCTGCCCAACCGCGCCCGCGCGCTGGAGGTGCTGCGGCTGCCCGATTCGATCGCGCCGGGCCTCAATGCGGCGCGCAAATTCTCGCCGAGCGTCATTCAAGGCAGCCTTGGCCAGGGCGGGCTTGGACAGGGCGGCCTCGGACGGCAGATCAAGCCGGCGCCTTCGCGCATGCGTGCCGCCGGCAATGACGACGACGTCGTTGCCACCGTCTCCATACCGGTGATGGGCCGCATCGCTGCCGGTGTGCCGATCGACGCCATCCAGCACCAGACGCATTCGATCTCGGTGCCACCGGACATGATCACCGGCGGCACGCACTACGCGCTGGAGGTCAAGGGTGATTCGATGATCGAGGCCGGCATCTTCGACGGCGACACGGTCATCATCCGCAACGCCGACACCGCGCAGCCTGGCGAGATCATTGTCGCTCTGGTCGACGAGGAGGAAGCGACGCTGAAACGATTCCGCCGCAAAGGTGCCTCGATCGCACTGGAAGCCGCCAATCCGGCCTACGAGACGCGCATCTTCGGGCCGGACCGGGTCAAGGTGCAGGGCAAGCTCGTCGGACTGATCCGGCGTTACTGAAGGGCAGGCTTCTGGGGTTTCTCGGCCCTGCGGTATGGCGGCAGGCCCCTCGCCTCGCGCGAAAATCGCCGCTGCTCATGCCAGGGCCTGTATGGCTGTCTGACGGCAAAACGGATTTCTGCGCGCGTCGTCGCCGATAGCGGATCGAAGAAGACGGCGGCACTGCCCATGCGAGCGAGCTGCCGTTTGGTGACGACGAGAACCAGCGGGTTGCGGCAGGGTTTGTAATAGGCTGTGGCGTCGTCGATGACGATCAAATCCGCAAAGGCACAGGCCGGCCGCGCGGTTTTGCGGTTGTCGGCGAGCGCAATGAGCGCGCCGGACGGATGCCGGGCCAAGCACAGGCCGGCAGTGCAGGTGAAAGGCGCTCCCGGCGGCAGGTCGGCCGGGTCGGCGATGTCGAACTGCACATCTCCTTTTTCGAATGTCTCCGGCTCGACGATCGTTGTTGAAACCAGCGCATGTTTCCAGTTGTCGGTGGTGAATTCGTTCGAACGCATCCGGTTGACGGCAAGTTCGCCGCCGCCGATCGGCAGCGCCACCAGGTGCGCATCCTCCGAGATCAGCACGTCGGGGGTGCGCGTCTCGGAAATCGTCAGCAGGCCGGCGAGCGCAAAGGGAAGTGCGGCAAGCCGCAGCCACGTCGTCGCCATCGTGGCGATGACCAGGGCGACCGTCACCAGCAGAACCGATTGCAACGAAATCAGTCCGACTGCATCGATCGGCGAACGCTCCGAGATCCATCCCGAAATTGCGATCATCGCCGTCAGGCCCTTGCCCATCATGTAGAGGAAGGGGCCGTCGAGGCCGAAAGGCATTGACAGGGCGCTGAGGACGGCCAGGAACATGACGATCGTGACGATCGGCATGACGGCCAGATTGGCGAACAGGCTGAGCGGCGAGACGCGCTGGAAGTGCCAGATGGCGAAGAGCGCGGTGGCGCTGCCGGCAATGATGGAGGTCATTGCGATGGTGCCTGCCCCGGCGACGACCTTGCGCGTGACGAAAGCGGCCGGTGACCGTCGCTGTCGCGGCGCCTTGGCCTTGTCGGCACGATAGTCGGACCAACCGGCATAGGCGCCCACGAGAGCCGCAGTCGCGGCGAACGACATCTGGAAGCTTGCGCCGACCACCTCGTGCGGCGACACGACGATAACGGCGATGGCCGAAATCGCCAGGTTGCGCATGGTGAGTGCCGCCCGGTCGAACAGCACGGCGACAAGCATTACCGCCAGCATGATGAAGCTGCGTTCAGCCGCGACCACGATACCGGAAAAGATCAGATAGGCAGCGATGGAGACGAGTGCGGCAGCAGCCGCATATTTCTTGACCGGCCGGCGCGACGAAAAGTCGGGAAACAGCGCAAAGGCGCCGCGCAGCAATCCCATGACGGTGCCGGCGACAAGCGCCATGTGCAGGCCGGAAATGGAGATGATGTGGTAGATGCCGGTGCGCCGCATCGATTCGTTTATCTCTTCGGGGATGCCGGCACGCACGCCGACGATCAACGCAGCGGCAATCTCCCCCTCGGCACCACCGATGCTGTCCCTGATATGGTCGGCGATGGTTTCGCGCGCCTTCTCGATCGACGAAGAAAGGCGTGCGGATAACGGTGCATCTTCGGAGACGACGATCTTTGGACTGCCGAGGAAAAAGCCACTGGCACCGATACCGGCGAAATAGCTGTCGAAGGAGAAGTCAAAGCTGTCCGGTCTGACCGGGCCAGTTGGAGGCAGAAGCCTCACATAGCCGGTTGCCACCGAGCCTGCGGTCATCTCAGCGGGAATCTTGCGTGCCGACACCCTGACACGTTCGGGTGCATAACGCAGTGTCGGCCGGGCGGTCGACATCACGTCGATGGTCAGCCTGATCCGGCCGTTCGCCATCTGGTCGAGCCTGACCACACGGCCGGTCAGCCGGGTCTGGATTTCCGAACCGAGCATCTTCGTTCCGGCGCGCCAGGTTTCAACCTTGGCGGCGAGCACACCAAGCGCGCACAGCAACGCTGCCATGAAGCACAGATGCGTTTTGCGGCGTGAGCGCGTGACGGCCGCACACAATGCCGTGAGGACCACGACGGCGACGGGCTGGGCAAAGTCCGGTTCGACGGCAAGCGAAAAATAGACGATCACCCCGCATGCCAGAAAAACCGGCACCAGCAGGAAGGCGACGCCGCGGTCGAGTTCCAGGCCGGCTGCCGAGGCCACGCTGTTGCGGACACCGGATGGTGAAAGATGGCTGAGCTGTCGGCGAAAACGAATGACAGGGCCGGGTGCTGGAGCCGGTATCGGCGCCGAGCGATCCGGCGAAAGAGGCTGGATGCCCGGCGGCGACGCAGGCAGCGAAACGGGTAGCGGCTCAGCGTGAGGAACGTCGGCGAACAGCGATCGTTCGCTGACGCTTGCGTTCGCGCCCTCGCTCTCGTCCACGCCGCGGCCTGGTCCAGCCATAGGGTTCGCCCCTTGCGCCCTTGACCTCCTATGCTACATGAACGCGCAACGCGCGAAAGTCCGCGCAGCCACATCCGTTTCCTGCGCTTGCCCCGAGAGTTCCATGTCCGACAAGGTCGTCACCCGTTTTGCCCCTTCGCCCACCGGATTCCTGCATATTGGCGGGGCGCGCACGGCGCTGTTCAACTGGCTGTATGCGAAACACACCGGCGGCAGGATGCTGCTGCGCATCGAGGACACCGATCGCGAGCGTTCGACCGATGCGGCAACCGCTGCCATCCTCGATGGGCTCTCCTGGCTCGGCCTCACCTGGGACGGCGAGCCGGTATCGCAGTTCGAGCGCGCGCCGCGCCACCGCGCGGTCGCCGAGGAGCTGGTGCGCCTCGGCAAAGCCTATTACTGCTATGCGGCGCCCGCTGAGTTGGAGGCAATGCGCGAGAGTGCGCGGGCCAAGGGCTTGCCTCCCCGCTATGACGGCCGCTGGCGCGACCGCGACCCGTCAGAGGCGCCGGTTGGCGCCAGGGGCGCGATCCGCATCAAGGCGCCGGCCGAAGGCGAGACGGTGGTGCATGACCGCGTGCAGGGCGAAGTCCGCTTCCCCAACAAGGACCTCGACGATTTCATCATCCTACGCTCGGACGGCAACCCGACCTATATGCATGCCGTCGTCGTCGACGACCACGACATGGGCATCACCCACATCATCCGCGGCGACGACCATCTGACCAATGCCGCCCGCCAGATGGTGATCTATCGAGCCTTGGGCTGGGAGGTGCCGTCAATGGCGCATATCCCGCTGATCCATGGCGCCGACGGCGCCAAGCTGTCGAAGCGGCACGGCGCCCTCGGCGTCGAAGCCTATCGCGCCATGGGCTATCTGCCCGAGGCACTGCTCAACTACCTGGCGCGGCTCGGCTGGAGCCACGGCGACGACGAGGTCATGTCGATCGCCGACATGATTGCGTGGTTCGACATCGGCGATGTCAACAAGGGGGCCGCCCGCTTCGACTTCGCCAAGCTCGAGGCGCTGAACGGCGTGCATATGCGGCGCATGAACGACGCCGAATTGCTCGATATCTTCATCAACACCTTGCCCTATCTCGAAGGCGGCCCGGCGATCGCAGCGCGCCTCGACGACACACGCAAGGCGCAGTTGCTGGCCGCCCTGCCCGGCTTGAAGGAGCGCGCCAAGACGCTGGTCGAGCTGGTTGACGGTGCCGCCTTCCTGTTTGCCGAGCGGCCGCTGCCGATCGACGAGAAGGCGGCGGCGCTGCTCGGCGGTGAGGCGCGCGAGATCCTGCGGGGCGCCCATGCGGCGCTGAAGGCGATTTCAGGGGATTGGACGGCCGCAGCGGCCGAAGCGGCGATCCGCCAATATGCGCTCGCCGGCGGCCATAAGCTTGGCGCTGTGGCCCAACCTCTGCGCGCGGCGCTCACCGGCAAGAGCACCTCGCCCGGCGTGTTCGACGTGCTTGCCGTGCTTGGCCGCGAGGAAAGCCTGGCGCGCGTCGCGGATCAAATCGATTAGCAAAACTGGCCCAAGAAGATTGGCATTGAAAGGTGGGTTTCGCAGTGCAACATTAGGTCTTGGCCCAATTTGGCACGCAATCCAATTGCGGGCGCAAACGCGCGAACTCCGATACTTTCGACGTGTTGCGTTGCAGAAATTTTGCCTTTGCCGACATGAGAAAACAAAAAGGAGTTTGCAATGTCCGAAGCTGCGACAAAAATGGAATTTGGCGGCAAAACCCACGCGTCGACCGCGAAACTTGAATTCGGCGGCAAAACCCACGAACTCAAGGTGCGAAGCGGCTCGGTCGGACCTGACGTCATCGATATCGGCGCGCTTTACAGCACCACCGGGGCCTTCACCTACGATCCCGGCTTCACCTCGACAGCAAGTTGCGAGTCGGAAATCACCTTCATCGATGGCGATGCCGGCATCCTTTTGCATCGCGGTTATCCGATCGACCAGTTGGCCGAGCACGGCGACTTCCTCGAAGTCTGTTATCTCCTGCTCTACGGCGAACTGCCGACCAAGGCGCAGAAAGACGATTTCGACTACCGGGTGACGCGCCACACCATGGTGCACGAGCAGATGTCGCGCTTCTTCACCGGCTTTCGCCGCGACGCCCACCCGATGGCGGTGATGTGCGGCGTGGTCGGTGCGCTGTCAGCTTTCTATCACGATTCCACCGACATCTCGGACCCTTACCAGCGCATGGTCGCATCGATGCGGCTGATCGCCAAGATGCCGACGATCGCGGCGATGGCTTACAAATACCACATCGGCCAGCCCTTCATTTACCCGAAGAACGAGCTGAATTTCGCGGCCAACTTCCTGCATATGTGCTTTGCCGTGCCGTGCGAGGAATACAAGATCAACCCGGTGCTGGCGCGTGCGATGGAGCGCATCTTCATCCTGCACGCCGATCACGAGCAGAACGCCTCGACCTCGACCGTTCGCCTCGCCGGCTCGTCCGGCGCCAATCCGTTCGCCTGCATCGCCGCCGGCATCGCCTGCCTGTGGGGACCGGCCCATGGCGGCGCCAACGAGGCAGCCTTGAACATGCTGGGCGAGATCGGCCAAGTCGACCACATCCCGGAGTTCATCGCCCGCGCCAAGGATAAGAACGATCCGTTCCGATTGATGGGCTTTGGCCACCGCGTCTACAAAAACTACGATCCGCGCGCCAAGATCATGCAGAAGACCGCACATGAGGTCTTGGGCGAACTCGGCATCAAGGACGATCCGCTGCTCGACATCGCCATGGAACTGGAAAGGATCGCTCTGACCGATTCCTATTTCATCGAGAAGAAGCTTTATCCGAACGTCGATTTCTATTCCGGCATCACGCTGAAGGCGCTGGGCTTCCCCACCACCATGTTCACCGTGCTGTTCGCGGTCGCCCGCACCGTCGGCTGGATCGCGCAGTGGAAGGAGATGATCGAGGATCCGCACCAGAAGATCGGCCGCCCGCGCCAGCTCTATACAGGTGCGCCGGAACGCGACTACGTGCCGATTGCTAAACGGTGAATAGTGAATAGTGAATAGTGAATAGTGAATAGTGAATAGTGAATAGTGAATAGTGAATAGTGAATAGTGAAT
>NZ_JBVVQT010000028.1:0-70591 GCF_055811595.1 Mesorhizobium sp. WSM4814 | reverse complement strand
CTGCGGCGGACACTACAGGGGGAAAACTGTAACCCATGTATCCGGTTCAAAGTGTTACCCATCTATCAACTGGACACGGCAGGACAATGAGGGGCGGCGCCGACCTGTCAAGCCGAGACAGGCGCTACAAGCGCAGCGCCAACAACATCGAACACGCCATCCGACCTGAAGCAATCGCTCTGCTGCGATCGCCTACAGCCCCTTGATCGTCACCTCGCTCTCGTCCATAAGCGCGCCGTCGAAAGACTTTCGCCGCGCGCGAAACGGCCCTCCACAAGCCATGAGGACATATGACCGCCTTCAAGCCCCTCGTTTTTTCCGGCGTCCAGCCGACCGGCAATCTGCACCTCGGCAACTATCTCGGCGCCATCAAGAAATTCGTCGCCCTGCAGGACACCTCCGATTGCATCTATTGCGTCGTCGACCTGCATTCGCTGACCGCGCAGCTTGTCCATGAGGATCTCAAGGACCAGACGCGCGCGATCACCGCGGCGTTTCTCGCCTCCGGCATCGACCCGACGAAGCACATCGTCTTCAATCAGTCGCGGGTCATGCAGCACGCCGAGCTTGCCTGGATCTTCAACTGCGTCGCCCGCATCGGCTGGATGAACCGGATGACGCAGTTCAAGGACAAGGCCGGCAAGGATCGCGAGAACGCCTCGCTCGGGCTGCTCGCTTATCCGAGCCTGATGGCGGCCGACATCCTTGTCTACCGCGCCACCCATGTGCCGGTCGGCGATGACCAGAAGCAGCATCTGGAGCTGACACGCGACATCGCGCAAAAATTCAACAACGACTTTTCCGACCGCATCGCCGGCCTTGGCGTCGGCGTCGAGATGAAGGTCGGCGAGGAGACCGTGAACGGTTATTTCCCGCTGACCGAACCGATCATCGGCGGACCGGCGGCGCGTATCATGTCGCTGCGCGACGGCTCGAAGAAGATGTCGAAGTCGGATCCGTCGGACCTGTCGCGCATCAATCTGACCGACGATGCCGACAGCATCTCGAAGAAGATCCGCAAGGCCAAGACCGACCCGGAGGCGTTGCCTGGCGAATTGGACGGCCTGGCCGGCCGGCCGGAAGCCGAAAACCTGGTCGGCATCTATGCGGGTCTCGCCGAGATATCGAAGGAGGCAGTGCTGAAAGAGTTCGGCGGCCAGCAGTTTTCGGTGTTCAAGCCGGCGCTGGCCGACCTTGCCGTGGAAAAGCTGGCGCCGGTCGCCGGCGAAATGCGCCGCATTTCCGACGACCGCGCCTATGTCGACGCGGTGCTCAGGGATGGCAGCGAGCGGGCCGGCCTGCTGGCCGAGGCGACGATGAAGACCGTGCGCGACATCATCGGCCTGCTGCAGGGTTAATCTGCAGCCAATATCGCTACATCCGCCGGTCGCTTGCGGCCGGGCCGTGGCGGTGGCAGATTGCGACCGAAACCATTTGAGGTAGAATATGGTCTCCAAACGCCTCAGCCGCGAAGCCGGCCATCGCCGCAAGTTTTTGGCGATTATCGACGACACGCCCGAATGCGAACGGGCCGTCGTCTACGCCTCGAAGCGCGCGCAGAGCACCAGCGGCGTGCTGGTGCTGCTCTATGTGATCGAGCCGGACGATTTCCAGCATTGGCTGGGTGTCGAGAAGATCATGCGCGAGGAGGCCACCGCCACCGCGCGCGCCGCACTGGACAGCTATGCCAACAAGGTGCGCCAGAAGCTCGGCATCGAGCCGGAACTGGTGGTGCGCGAAGGCAAGCCGACGGAAGAGATCCACAAATTGATCGAGGAGGACCAGGATATCGCCATCCTCGTGCTGGCCGCCGGCGCCGGCAAGGAGGGGCCGGGCCCGCTGGTCGGCGCGGTTGCCGGCAAGGGCGCCGCCTTCCCGATCCCGGTGACAGTGGTGCCGCAGAACCTGTCAGACGAAGAAATCGACAGCCTGGCCTAAGGTGTGTTGCAGAAGACCGCAAAAACATTCTCCCAGCCAGCCGTTCCCGCGATGGCTTTCGCTTGAATGTCCTGCCGATAGGGCCTATTTAGAATTATTCCAAACTATATGCCCGAACGGGCTCGGAGACGTCCATGTTCATCCAGACCGAATCGACGCCAAATCCGGCGACATTGAAGTTCCTGCCCGGCAAGGAAGTGCTTCTCGAAGGCACCGCCGATTTCCGCGATGCCGACAGCGCTGCCGCGGCTTCGCCGCTGGCCGGCCGGCTGTTCGAGATCCCCGGCGTCACCGGCGTCTTCTTCGGCTATGATTTCGTCACCGTGACCAAGGACGGCCCCGACTGGCAGCATCTGAAGCCGGCGATCCTCGGCGCCATCATGGAGCACTTCATGTCCGGCGCGCCGGTCATGGCCAGGGCCGGCCCCGCCGCCGAGACCAGCCAGACCGGCGAATTCTACGACAAGGCCGACGAGGAACTGGTCATCACCATCAAGGAACTGCTCGACACGCGGGTGCGTCCGGCGGTCGCCCAGGACGGTGGCGACATCACCTTCCGGGGCTTCGAGAATGGCACCGTATTCCTGCACATGAAGGGCGCCTGCGCCGGCTGCCCGTCGTCGACGGCGACGCTGAAGCACGGCATCCAGAACCTGCTCCGGCATTTTGTGCCCGAGGTGCAGCAGGTCGAACAGGTCTCTTAAGATCAAAGGACGTCAATTCGCCCCTTCGCGCGACACAAAAAACCGGGCCAAATTGCCCGGTTTTTTGTTTTGGGACGTCAGTTGTTGCCTAGACGGTCCGCGTATGAGCTCTAGAGAACGATGACCTTGGCGCCGACGGAGGTGCGGTCGTAAAGGTCGATGATGTCCTGGTTCATCAGCCGAATGCAGCCCGACGACATCGCTTTGCCGATCGAGTTCCACTCCGGGCTGCCATGCAGGCGGTAGCCTGAATCGCCGCCCTTGTTGAACAGATACAGGGCGCGCGCGCCGAGCGGGTTGGTCAATCCGGGATCCATGCCGCCGGCAAATTTGGCGAGTTCCGGCTGGCGCTTGATCATCGCCGAAGGCGGCGTCCAGGTCGGCCATTGGCGCTTCGCCGCGATGCGGGCGGTGCCGCGCCATTCAAAACCCTCGCGGCCGACGCCGATGCCGTAACGCATCGCCTCGCCGCCGCCCATGACATAATAGAGGAACTTGTTCTGCGTATCGACGACGATGGTGCCAGGCTTTTCACCGGTGTCGTAGCTCACGATCTGCCGGCGGTACTTGAACGGCACCTTTTCGATCGGAATGCGCGGCAGTTGATAGCCCGCATCGGTCATCGGGCCATAGTTGTTGGTGAAGATCTGCGAGCCGATGGTGCTGCAACCAGCAATAGCCGTCGACAGCGCAAGTGCGGCGACGATTGCGAATGACTTCATGCGCATGAAAAGGTCCGATGCCCCGCCCGAAAGATAGCGGCACGAGACGGCCGCCTTGTCGCCATCATTCATGCTGGCATTTGCTTTGCTTGCCAAGCGGGCGATGCCTATATGCAGGGGCTTACATGCCGGTAAGTCCGCAGCTGTGGCTTTTCGGCAACGGCACTCATAAGATTATGTAGGAAATTCAATGGGGCGGTCCGCCAGGCCGCCGGAAGTTAGGGAACCAATCATGAATGTCGGAGATGCCGCCCAGCGTTCCGGCCTGCCGGCCAAGACCATTCGCTACTATGAGGAGATCGGCCTGATCCGCCCGCAGCGCGCCGGCAACGGCTACCGCGACTATTCGGGCGACGACATCCACCGGCTGACGTTTCTGCGCCGCGCGCGCAATCTCGGCTTTTCCATCGACGACTGCCGCCAGCTGATGGCGCTCTACCAGGACCGCAGCCGCGCCAGCCATGACGTGCGCGAGATCGCCGCCGCGCATGTGACGGCAATCGAGGAGAAGGTGCGCGAATTGCAGTCGATGCGCTCGACCCTGCAGAAGCTGATCCATGCCTGCCACGGCGATGACCGGCCGGACTGCCCGATCCTGGACGATATTGCGGGGGCGGTTTTGCCATCTGACAAAGTCGTTCCCGCCCAGGTGTGAAGGTTGCGCGGCGACGTCAGCCGTTTTGCAGGTTGGGATTTCCAGGGATCAAGAGGTACCGTCGACACGCTCGGCTATGGCGAATGCCTGCAGGTTCCTTGCCTTGCCGTGGTCTTCTTCGGCGTTGGCGATAATCGAGAAGAACGCCGCGCGGGCGATGTCCTTCTTTGACGCGTTCGGGTGTTCCTTCCTGGCCGCTTTGATCAATTGCTTGGGTGCCATGTCAGGCGTCACGACCCGCATCAGGGTGTCGGCTACCGCCTGCATCTCGTCCGCGTTCATCATCCACACTCCCTAGAGCCACCCGCATTCGCACAGTATCTCATATTGCTAATGTGTGGAACTTGCGGTGTTGTTCGAGCACCAAGATTTCATGCAAAACCACATTTCAAGCGCGCTTGAGTGCCTCCCAAAAAACGGGTTCAAACCGTGAACAAAGTCTGGCATGATGCCGCCATGCCAATTATCTCACCGATTCCTCTCAATCCCCTGATCGATGGCCGCCAGTCGGAGCGCGCGATGCTGGTTCGGCGCGGCGTGCAGCGGCTGCTCAGGGAGATGGGCGCGCATGTGCTGCCGGAACTGTCGCTGGCGACCGGGCGCCGCGCCGACCTTGTCGCGCTGACCCGCCAAGGCGACATCTGGATCATCGAGGTCAAATCCTCGATCGAGGATTTCAGGGTCGACCGCAAATGGCCGGATTACCGGCTGCACTCCGACCGCTTCTTCTTCGCCACCCATCCCGGCGTGCCCTCGGATATCTTTCCGCAGGAATGCGGCTTTATCCTTTCCGACGGCTACGGCGCCGAAATCCTGCGCGATGCGCCCGAGCACCGCATGGCGGCGGCGACGCGCAAGGCGCTGATGCTGAGGATCGCACGGGCCGGAGCCTCGCGGCTGCTGGCGGCGGAACTTGCCGGTGTGGCGGTGCCGGCGCTGGATGGCGAGAGCGAGTAGAGGGTTTTCGGATTCCCCTGTACGTTTGCGCTGCCCCTCATCTGCCTGCCGGCACCTTCTCCCCATGAACGGGGAGAAGGGACGCTGGCCGCAATCTTGGCACCCATTCTGCAACGCTGGAGATTGGCGAAATCTTTTGCGAAGGCGTCTTTCTCCCCGTCTCTATACGGGGAGAAATGCCCGGCAGGGCAATGAGGGGCGGCGCGACGTTCGTCGGCTACTCTTCCTCCTCGTCCCCATTCGCCGCCGACGCCAACAGCAGCACGGCGGCGCCGAGGATCGCGGCGATGAAGGAGCCGGCGAGGATGCCGACTTTCACCGCGTCCTGGAGCTCGACATTGCTGGCGAATGCGAGCAGGCCGATGAACAGGCTCATGGTGAAGCCGATGCCGCAGAGCAGCGAAATGCCGACCATGTGCAGCCAGCCGGCATTGACCGGCAGATCGGCGAGGCCGAGCCGGATGGCAAGCGCAGAAGAACCGAACACGCCGACCAGCTTGCCGGCAACGAGGCCGGCGGCGACGCCCAGCGTCAGCGGCTCGACCAGGGTGGCAGCACTGAGGCCGGCGAGCGAGACGCCGGCATTAGCGAAGCCGAAGATCGGGACGACGACGAAGGGCACTATCCTGTGCAGTCCGTGTTCGAGCCGGTGCAGCGGGGAATGGTCTGAATCCTGGCTGATGCCGGGGGTGATTTTCAAAGGTATGGTCAGGGCCAGCGCCACGCCGGCGAGCGTGGCATGGACGCCCGATTTCAGCACAAGCACCCACAGCACGACACCAAGCAGGAGATAGGGCAGCAGTGTCAGCACCTTCATGCGGTTGAGCACGATGAGCAGAGTGATGACCGCGAAGGCGGCGCCGAGATAGGCGAGCGACAGGCCGCTCGTATAGAACACCGCGATGATGATGACGGCGCCAAGGTCGTCGATGATGGCGAGCGCGGTGAGGAATACCTTCAGCGACCCCGGCACGCGGCTGCCGAGCAGCGACAGCACGCCAAGCGCAAAGGCGATGTCGGTGGCGGTCGGGATCGCCCAGCCGGACAGGGCGGCTGGATTGTCGCGGTTGATGGCGACATAGACAAGCGCCGGCACCAGCATGCCGCCGGCAGCGGCGATGCCGGGCAGAGCGCGGCGCGGCCAGGTCGAGAGCTGGCCGTCCAGCATCTCGCGCTTGATCTCCAGGCCGACCAGCAGGAAAAACACCGCCATCAGGCCGTCATTGATCCAATGCGATACGCTGAGCGGTCCCAGATAGGCGTGAAGGGCGTCGAAATAGGTTTTGGCCAGCGGCGAATTGGCGACGACCAGCGCCAAGGCCGCGGCTGCCATCAGGACGATGCCGCCTGCCGCCTCGCTGGCCAGGAATTCGCGAAAGATGGAGGTCGGCCGCGGCTTCTGGTCCTGCATTTCGTCTCCGTCGTGTCGCCTACCATGCGCAACCGCCGATGGCAGGGCAGTTCTTACAGTGCCACGCGACCTTGGCGCGCGCAAAGGACGGTCAGGCGTTAGCGCGGCGCGCGTTTGGCGAGTATCCGCTGCAGCGTGCGGCGATGCATGTTGAGACGGCGGGCCGTCTCGGAGACGTTGCGGTCGCACATTTCGTAGACGCGCTGGATGTGCTCCCAGCGCACGCGGTCGGCCGACATCGGGTTTTCAGGCGGTGCGGCGCGTTCGCCCGCAGTGCGGGTAAGAGCCGCGAAAACCTCGTCGGCATCTGCCGGTTTCGACAGATAGTCGATGGCCCCGAGCTTCACCGCCGTAACCGCGGTGGCGATGTTACCATAGCCGGTGAGAATGACGGCGCGGGCGTCGTCGCGCTTCTCGCGGATGGCGGCAACGACGTCGAGGCCGTTGCCGTCGGCGAGCCGCATGTCGACCACCGCGTAGGCTGGCGGATTGGCGCGCGCCTTGGCCACGGCCTCCTCGACGCTCTCGGCCGTCTCGACCACGAAACCCCTGGTCTCCATGGCGCGGGCAAGGCGCGTGAGGAATGGCCTGTCGTCGTCGACGATCAGCAGCGAGGTGTCCTCGCCCTCAACCATTGCGCCAATCGTTTCGTCGCCATTCATCGTCTTGACATTCCTGCTGCCCGAATTTTACGCAGATATAGTTTTGGAGCGCTATTGTCCAATTCAAGCCGTGTCAAACATGGTGGCCGAAGCCGATTCAGGATTGAGGAAGACGCTGCGCGGCCACGATATCCGCACGACGGCGCCCTCGCCCGGCTCGTTTGAATTGCGGAAATCGAGCGTGGCGCCCGAGCGTTCAAGCAGGGTCTTGGCGATGAACAGCCCCAGTCCGAGCCCGCCGCCAGCCTCGGTGCCCTGGCGTGTCGACATATAGGGCTCGCCGATGCGATCGATGATTTCGGGAGGAAAGCCCGGCCCGTCGTCGGTGATCGAGAAGGCGACCGTTGCCTCGTTCCAGCTCCAGCGCACGGTGACGCTCTTGCGGGCAAAATCGACGGCGTTCTCGACCAGATTGCCGAGGCCGTAGATGACGCCGGGATTGCGCCGTCCGACCGGTTCGGGACCGATGCGCTCGCCGGGGCGAAGCTTGATCGAAATGCCGAAATCGCGGTGCGGGGCGGTCATCTCCTCGACCAGCGAGGTCAGCGGCAAGCGGGAGAGATGCGCCTCGCCCTCGGAGGACAGGCTGGTCAGGCGTTTGAGGATCTCGCGGCAACGCTCGCTCTGCGAGCGCAGCAGCGTCACGTCCTCGCCGTATTTCGGGTCATTGCGGAGCGCCTTCTCCATCTCCTTGGCAACAAGCGTGATGGTGGCGAGCGGCGTGCCGAGCTCATGCGCGGCGGCGGCGGCAAGGCCGTCCAGCGCCGACAAATGCTGTTCGCGCTGCAGTACCAGTTCGGTGGCGGCAAGCGCGTTGGCGAGCAGCCGGGCTTCCTCGGCCACGCGGAAGGCGTAGATCGCGGTGAAGGCGATCGAGGAAAACACCGCCATCCACATGCCAGCGACGTAAATGAACGGCATCTCCAGCGGCGCGCCCTCGTACCAGGGCAGCGGCAGATGGAAGAACACCAGCAGGCTCGCCATCACCACCACCAGCGCGCCGAGGATGGCGGTCAGGCGCAGCGGCAGCGACGTCGCCGAGATGACCACGGGCACTGTGACCAGCACTGAAAACGGATTGGTGAGCCCGCCGGTCAGGTAGAGCAGACCGGCAAGCTGCAGGCTGTCGATGGTCAGGATGGCGAAAGCCTGAAGCGGGGTCAGCCGGTGCGCCGCCGGATAGCGGAAGGTCAGCAACAGGTTCATCCAGGCCGAACAGGCGATCAGGGCGAAGCAGAGACTGACCGGCAGCGGGAATTTCAGCCCATAGGCCACGACAAGAACCGCCAGGCTCTGGCCGACAATGGCCAGCCAACGCAGCCTGATCAGCGTGTTGAGGCGCAGCCGCTGGCTTTGCTGGAAGTCGGGCGCCCGCAGGATGTTTATCATGGCCAAGGATTATAGCCGGAAAAGAATAAAGGCTAGGTCCCCCGCGGTTTGGCACGGCTGGTGGCGGTGGCGAGAAGCGGGTTCTCAGGCCAGACATGCCGGGGATAGCGGCCACGCATCTCGGCCCGCACATCGGCCCACGAGCCGCGCCAGAAACCGGGCAGGTCACGCGTCGTCTGGATCGGCCGATGCGCCGGCGACAATAGCTCGAGCGTCAGCGGCACCGCGCCGTTGGCGATCGCGGGATGCCGGTCGAGACCGAACAGCTCCTGGACGCGGATCGCCAGCACCGGCCATTCACCGTCATAGCGGATCGGCACGCGGCTGCCGGATGGAGGGTCGAAATGGGTCGGCGCCAGCGCCTCGATCCGGCGCTGCAGATCGTGCGGCACCAATGCCATGAGGCCGGCCGAAAGCACGCCCGGATCGATCGCGGCAAAGGACGCCGCGCCGGAAAGGAAGGGCAGCAGCCAGTCGTCGAGGCGGTCGATGAGCGCCGCATCGGAAACATCTGGCCAGGGCGCGCCAAGACCGCGATGCAGCCAGCCGAGCCGTTGGCGCAGCGTTTCGGCCTCCTTGCCCCACGGCAAAAGCGACAGCCCGTGTTGGCGCAGGGCGTCAAGGATGGCGCGATCGGCGGCGATGCCGGCCGGCGCCGGCAGCATCCGTTCGGACAGGGTGATGGCGCCGAGGCGAACGGTTTCACGCACACGCACCGCACGCCTGTCGCGGTCGAAACTGGTTTCGCGGTTTGTCTCGATCTTATCGGCGAGCGAAGCGCGAATGTCGGCTTCGTCTATCGCCGCCGCTGCCGTAATGCGGGCGTTCTGCGCCTTGCCCTGCAGATCGGCGACGACAAGCCAGGTTTCGCCCGCAAGCGGGTCGGCGGCGTCGAGCATGGCGCCTGAACCGTTGGCCAGCACGAAACGGCCGCGCTCTCCGCGCGCCCTGGCGACGCGGTCCGGCCAGGCATGAATGAGGAGAGCGCCGGCGCTGCCCTCCCCCCCGATGGGAGGGTCGGCGAGTGAGCCTTGCCCAGCAAGGCGAGGGAGACGGGGTGGGGTCGGCGATGGCGTGCCCGACCCAATCCCACCCCGATCCGCTTCGCGGATCGATATACTGGGGCGAACCACGGGTCTGGCCCGTCCTTCGGTCCCCCTCGATGGGGAGGGTGAAGCCTGTTTCGCCAGCCGCTCGGCGAGTTGCCGGGCGGCGGTGGCGCGCGGCGATCTTTCGGATCGGAACCGAAGCAGCCGCCGTTCGAGGTCGGCGCCGTCGCCGCCCAGGCCACGCTCGGTGAGCAGCACGGCGAGCATGGCCGCTTCGAACGCCCGGCCGGTGTTTGCCACCTCGGCGACCATGTGAGCCAGCCGCACAGGCAGTGCCAGCCTGCGCATCGCAGCACCCGATTGCGTCAGTCGCCCTGCCTCGTCAATGGCGTCGAGCGCACGAAGCAGCGCCCTTGCCTCGTTGAGTGCCGGGGCCGGCGGCGGATCGAGGAAGCAGAGGCTCGACGGGTCGGCGACACCGAAGGCGGCGCAATCGAGCAGAAGTCCGGAAAGGTCCGCCTCGAGGATTTCCGGCGGCGTGAAGGCGGGAAGTGCCGCGGTCTGCTCGGTCC
The DNA here is from genome assembly GCF_055811595.1 of Mesorhizobium sp. WSM4814. Classification (NCBI taxonomy): domain Bacteria; kingdom Pseudomonadati; phylum Pseudomonadota; class Alphaproteobacteria; order Hyphomicrobiales; family Phyllobacteriaceae; genus Mesorhizobium; species Mesorhizobium sp. WSM4814. Next base: position 60,532 of record NZ_JBVVQT010000028.1, on the reverse strand, counting down.
GCCACAACCGGACGGCGACGCCCGGCTGCGTGCGGCCGGCGCGGCCGGCGCGCTGGTCGGCGGAGGCTTTGCTGACCCGCACCGTCTCCAGCCGCGTCAGGCCGCTGGCCGGCTCGTAGCGCGGCAGGCGCGACAAGCCGGAATCGATGACGACGCGCACGCCGTCGATGGTAATCGAGGTCTCGGCGATCGAGGTCGCCAGCACCACCTTGCGGCGGCCGGACGGCGCCGGCTTGATCGCGGCGTCCTGCGCCTTGTTGTCGAGCATGCCATAGAGCGGCACGATGTCGGTGTCGGCACTGACGCGGCCTTGCAGCCGCTCGGCGGTGCGCTCGATCTCGCGCTGGCCGGGCAGAAAGGCGAGCACGCTGCCGCTCTCCTCGGCAAGGGCCGCGCGGATCGCCTTGGCCATCGCGTCCTCGATGGCGATGCCGGCCGGCCGCTCGTCGTAGCGGATGTCGACGGGAAAGGCGCGGCCTTCGCTCTCGATCACCGGGGCGCCGGAAAGCAGCCGAGCGACGCGCGCGCCGTCGAGCGTCGCCGACATGACCAGCAATCGCAGATCGGTCCGCAGCGCACCTTGCACATCGAGCGCCAGCGCCAGACCAAAATCGCCGTCGAGCGAGCGCTCGTGGAACTCGTCGAAGAATACCGCCGAGACACCGGGCAACTCCGGATCGTCGAGGATCATCCGCGACAGCACGCCTTCGGTGACGACAAGAATTCTGGTCCTCGCAGAAGTGCGGTTCTCCATCCGCATGGCATAGCCGACCGTTTCGCCGGGCTCCTCGCCGAGCAATTCGGCCATGCGGCGGGCGGCTGCGCGGGCAGCGAGCCGGCGCGGCTCGAGCAGAATGATCTTCCCCGTGCCGAGCCAAGCTGCATCGAGCAGCGCCAGCGGCACCAGCGTCGTCTTGCCGGCGCCGGGCGGCGCCACCAGCACGGCACTGTTGCCATGGCCGAGCGCTTCACCGAGCGCCGGCAGGACGGCGGAGACCGGAAGCTCTGGCAAGGGTTTTCTGGTCATTGTTTCAGGGATGCATCCACCCAATCTCGCGGCAGGTCGGTCGCGCCCCGCATATCAGCGGTGGCGGTCGCCGCGCAACCGGGCAACGGACCAACTCAAAGCGGGTCCACCTACTCGCCATAATCAAAGGCGGAAGCCACCGAGGATGACGCGGCCGAGGAGCGACAGGAAGTCGGGATATTTCGTGATAGAACGGCGCGGCCAGGATCACCGCCCAGATACAAGCGAATTATGCTGCAGCGCAGCGACGAATTCGCTTGCGTTGTTTAGTAAAAATTGCATCACTAAACAAATTACTAAACATCCGCCGCTTAACCGCGTCGTCATGTTTAGACCCCTGAGGAGGGGGTTTTGAGGTTATTTGAAACCGTCATCCGGGCGCGTTTCGCAAATGGGAGGAAGGCATGAAATCGACCTTGAAACTGACGTTGGGACTGACATCGGCGATGTTTGCGTCGACCGCCGTTTCGAATGTCGCGCAGGCTGAAGATCTGACGCTTTGCTGGGCAGCCTGGGACCCGGCCAACGCGCTTGTCGAATTGTCCAAGGATTTCACCAAGGAAACCGGCATCGGCATGAAATTCGAATTCGTGCCGTGGACCAACTATGCCGATCGCTTCCTCAACGAACTGAATTCCAAGGGCAAGCTGTGCGACCTGATCATCGGCGACAGCCAGTGGATCGGCGGCTCGGCCGAGAACGGCCACTACGTCAAGCTGAACGACTTCTTCGACAACGAGAAGATCAGCATGGACGACTTCGTGCCAGCGACCGTCGTCGGCTACTCCGAATGGCCGAAGAACTCGCCGAATTACTGGGCGTTGCCGGCCATGGGCGACGTCGTCGGCTGGACCTATCGCAAGGACTGGTTCTCCAAGCCGGAACTGCAGAAGGAATTCAAGGAAAAGTACGGCTGGGATCTCGCAGCGCCGACGACCTTCGACCAGCTGAAGCAGATCGCCGAGTTTTTCCAGAAGCGCGAGATCGACGGCAAGACGGTCTATGGCGCATCGATCTATACCGAGCGCGGCTCCGAAGGCATCACCATGGGTGCCATGGACGGGCTCTACAGCTTCGGTTTCAAATATGAGAATCCCGACAAGCCATACGAGATGGACGGCTTCGTCAACTCCGAGAAATCGGTGAAGGGTCTTGAGTTCTACAAGGCGCTCTATGACTGCTGCACGCCTCCCGGGGCTTCCAACAGCTACATGGGCGAAGGCGTCGACGCCTTCAAATCCGGCCAGGTGGCAATGCACATGAACTTCGCCTTTACCTGGCCAGGCCTGCAGAAGGACGAAAATGTCGGCGGCGACAAGATAGGTTATTTCGCCAATCCCAAGGGGCCCGACGGCGATCAATTCGCCCAGCTTGGCGGCCAGGGCATCTCGGTGGTCTCTTACTCCGACAAGCAGGAGGCTGCGCTCAAATACATCAAGTGGTTCGCCAACAAGGATGTTCAGGCCAAATGGTGGTCGCTCGGCGGCTTTTCCTGCCTCAACGCAGTCGTCAAGGATCCAGGCTTCCCGGCCAGCCAGCCTTACGCGCAGACCTTCCTCGACTCCATGGCCATCGTGAAGGATTTTTGGGCAGAGCCCAGCTATGCGCCGCTGCTGCAGGCGTCGCAGAAGCGCTTCCATGATTACGTCGTCGCCGGCCAGGGTTCGGCCAAGGATGCACTTGATGGCCTGGTCAAGGACTGGACCGAGGTCTTCCAGGACGACGGCAAGATGTAGTTGGGGCAGTATCCAATCGGCTCCTCCCGAGCCACGACCGCGTGTCCCGTGCCACCCTTGGCACGGGACACAGCTCAGATAAATTCCACTGTCGAGACGACCCAAGTGACCGAAGCGGGACTGACCATGCTCAATCGGACTGCGGACAGCGTCGCCCGGGCTACGCCTGAGCCGTTGGCCCGCAAGGTCCGAGGCATCAGCGACAAGGGCCTCGCCTGGCTGTTCATCTCGCCGACGATCCTGTTGCTGCTCGCCGTCAACATCTTCCCGCTGTTCTGGGCGATCTATCTGTCCTTCACCAATTACCGCGCCAACCGTCCCAACGAGGTGGTCAGGAACGTCGGCCTTGCCAACTACAAGCGCATCCTCGGCGACCAGGACATCTGGATCGCCATGCAGACGACGGCGCATTTCGTATTCTGGACCATCCTGCTGCAAACGCTGATCGGTTTTACCCTGGCCTGGCTGATCGATCGGAAGTTTCGCGGCCACGCCTTCTGGACGACCATCATTCTGGTGCCGATGATGCTGTCGCCGGCAGTGGTCGGCAATTTCTGGCGCTTCCTCTACGAGCCGCAGATCGGCCTGTTCGCCTATGCCATCTCGTTCGTCACCGGCATTCCGGCAACGCAGATCGGCATGCTCTCCAACGTGTCGCTGGCGCCGTGGTCGATCGTCATCGTCGACACTTGGATGTGGACGCCCTACGTGATGCTGATCTGTCTCGCCGGCCTGCGCTCGATCCCCGAATACATCTATGAGGCTGCCGAGGTCGACCGCGCCTCCAACTGGCGGCAGTTCTGGTCGATCACGCTGCCGATGGCGCTGCCCTTCATCATGCTGGCGGTACTGTTCCGCGGCATCGAGAACTTCAAGATGTTCGACATGGTCAACCTCCTGACCGGCGGCGGACCGGGATCGACCACCGAGGTCGCCTCGATCACGCTGAAGCGGCAGGCCTTCGAAAGCTGGCGGACCGGCTATTCCTCGGCCTTCGCCATAATCCTGTTCGTTGCGGTGTTCGGGCTGGCCAACATCTATGTCAAGGCGCTCAACAAGGTGAAGCAGAGATGAGCCTGACGTCAGCCCATTCTGTTGTCGCACCCTCCGCGATTTCGAAGCGCGTCGCCGGCACAATTATCGTGCTTTACGCGCTGATCTCGATCGTGCCGTTGTTGTGGATCTTCGCCACCAGCTTCAAGACGCCGCCGGACTCGATCGCCTATCCGCCAAAAATCCTGTTCCAGCCGAGCCTCGAGGGCTACTGCAATCTCTTCTCGACCCGCACCCGGCAGACACCGGAATACATCAACGCGCTGGGACCGGCGACGGGCATCTGCGATGAGACAGTGCGCAAGCGCAACATGGTGATCGCCGGCCCGTCCAATTTCATGCCGCGCTTCGTCAATTCGCTGATCATAGCCTTCGGCTCGACCTTTTGCGCGGTGTTCCTCGGCACATTGTCGGCCTATGGCTTCTCGCGGTTCAAGGTGCCGCTGGCCGACGACCTGCTGTTCTTCATCCTGTCGACGCGCATGATGCCGCCGATCGCGGTCGCTATTCCCATCTACCTGATGTATCGCGAGATTGGCCTGTCGGACACCGCGCTCGGCATGATCCTGCTCTATACGGCGGTCAATGTGTCGCTCGCCGTGTGGCTGCTGAAGGGCTTCATCGACGAGATCCCGCGCGAGTACGAAGAAGCGGCTATGATCGACGGATATACGCGGCTGCAGGCCTTCTGGCGCACCGTGCTGCCGCAGGCGACCACCGGCATTGCCGCGACCGCCATCTTCTGCCTGATCTTCGCCTGGAACGAATATGCCTTCGCCGCACTGCTGACCTCGGGCACGGCGCAGACCGCACCGCCCTTCATCCCGACCATCATCGGCGAAGGCGGCCAGGACTGGCCGGCGGTCGCCGCAGGCACGACGATCTTCCTGGTGCCGATCCTGGTGTTCACCATCCTGCTCCGCAAGCAGTTGCTGCGTGGCATCACCTTCGGCGCGGTGCGCAAATGAGCCTGACCCAACCCGCAAAACGCAAGTCGCGCTGGCCGCGTGCGTTCCGGCGCGGCCTGATGGAGAACGTCGCCACAGCGATCATTGCCATTGGCTTCCTGATGCTGTTCCAGCCCTTCGCGCTGCCGCTCTACACCTATTCCTTCATCACCATGCTGGCCGGCACGGCGATGTTCATCATCGTCTCGAAGTTTCCGGAGTAGACGATGGCGGAGATCAGGGTCGAGCATCTGAGGAAGGCATTCGGCGATTTCGTCGCCGTGCAGGATTCCAACTTCGTCGTTAGAGATGGAGAGTTCTTCGTCATGCTGGGGCCGTCGGGTTGCGGCAAGACGACGACGCTGCGCATGATCGCCGGCCTGGAGTTGCCGACCGGCGGCAAGATCCTGCTCGGTGGCGAGGACGTTACCATGCGGCGTGCCCGCGAGCGCGACATCGCCTTTGTCTTCCAGCTGTTCGCGCTCTATCCGCATATGAATGTGCGCAAGAACATCGGCTTCCCGCTGCTGGCGCAAGGCACGCCAGGCATCGAAATCCGCCGGCGCGTCGAAGAGACGGCGAAGCTGTTGCGCATCGACCATCTGCTCAACAAGTCGGTCTCCGGTCTTGCCGGCGGCGATCGCCAGCGCGTGGCGCTCGGCCGCGCCATCGTGCGGCGGCCAAAATGCTTCCTGATGGACGAGCCGCTCGGCACGCTCGACACCGAATTCCGCGATCTCATGGTGCATGAGCTGCGCGAACTGCACAACCGCATCCACGCCACCACGGTCTACGTCACGCATGACCAGATGGAAGCGATGTCGATGGCAGACAAGATCGCGGTTATGAACCACGGCGTCATCGAACAGTTCGGCACGCCGCGCGAAATCTATGACCGGCCGGCGACCATGTTCGTCGCCGATTTCATCGGCTCGCCGCCGATGAATTTTCTCGGCTTTGGCGGCGGGCTTTCAAAGGGCGCCAGGGAGATTTTGGTGCAAGGCGCCAAGGTGGCGGTGCCGGAGGTGCGCGAGGACATCGCGCCGGCCGACATGGCGCTCGGCATCCGACCGGAACACATCCGCTTCGACGACGCTTCGAAGCTGCGCGGCGCCATCTATGGCACCGAGTATCTCGGCACCACGCAGATCGTTGCGGTGGAGACATCCGGCGGCATCATCAAGGCGCGGGTGCCGGCCGAAATCCGGCTCAATGCGGGCGACCATGTCGGCCTGGCGCTGAGCAGCGCACGGCTGTCGCTGTTCGAGAAGGTCTCCGGCCGCGCGGTGCGAACCGCAATCCATGACGGGGCTTCCCAGGGAAGAGCGCATCGTGGCTGACGTGCAGATCAAAGGCGTGACCAAGAGCTTCGGCGAACATGTCGCGGTGGACACTCTCGATCTGCACGTCGCCGACGGCGAATTCGTCGTGCTGCTCGGCCCGACCGGCGCCGGCAAGACGACGACGCTCAGACTTATCGCCGGATTGGAACGGCCGGATACCGGCTCGATCCATATCGGCGGCCGCGATGCGACAATGCTGTCGCCGGCCGAGCGCGACACCGCCTTCGTCTTCCAGCAATATTCGCTCTATCCGCATCTGTCGGTCTTCGACAATCTGGCCTTTCCGCTGCGCTCGCCGGCGCGGCGGCTGAGCGAGGACGCGGTGCGCCGCCGCGTCGAGGATGTGGCCAAGATGGTGCGCATCCATCACAAGCTCTCCAGCCGCTCCACCAAGCTTTCCGGCGGCGAGATGCAGCGCGTCGCCATCGGGCGCGCTTTGGTGCGCAAGCCCTCGATCTATCTGATGGACGAGCCGTTGTCGTCGCTCGATGCCAAGCTGCGCGCCGATCTCCGGCTCGAACTGAAGCGCATCCAGGCCGAGGTCGGCGCCACCATGCTTTATGTCACGCACGACCAGATCGAAGCGATGACGATGGCCGATCGCATCGGCATTCTTGCCGACGGCGTGCTGGCGCAGATCGGCACGCCACGCACCATCTACTCGGAGCCGGCAAACGTTCATGTCGCCGCAAGGCTCGGCCAGCCGGCGATCAATCTGTTGCCGACCGGCCTGCTGCCGGATGGCGACATGCCGGCGGGAACCAAAACGATCGGCGCGCGTACAGAACATCTGTCGATCGGCAAGGCATCGAATGGCCCCGCCGACGGCGTTGTTAACTGGGTCGAGCATCTGGGCGACCAGAACCACCTGCATGTGACGGTGGGAAGCAGAAAGCTGGTGACGCTGACCGACCCCGACATCCAATTGGAAAAAGGCGACAGGGTGATTATCCGCTACCGGGCGCCGCTGTTCTTCGACCAGGCCGGAAACAGGATTGCAAACCGATGAGCCCCGAGACATTGGAAAAGAACGGGACACTGGAAAAGAGCGGGACGATGGACAAGCTTGACCTGAAGACGCTGATATCCGTCACCGCCGACACGATTGCCGCTCACGCCGAAGAGCTGACCAGGCTCGACCAGGCGATTGGCGACGGCGACCATGGGCTCAACATGAAGCGCGGCTTCGAGGCGGTGCGCGCCGAGGCCGACACGTTCGCGACAAAGCCGCTGCCGGACGCTCTGAAAGCGATCGGCACCAAGCTGGTGATGACAGTCGGCGGCGCCTCGGGCCCCTTGTTCGGGACCCTGTTCATGGCACTCGGCAAGGAAATTTCCGCAGAGCCGGATCGGGCCAATCTGATGGCAGCGTTCGGCAAGGCAATCGAGGCGGTGGCAGCCAGGGGTAAGTCGCAGGTCGGGCAGAAGACCATGCTCGACGTGCTGCAGCCGGTGCATGACGCCCTGCTGCAGGGAAAGACCGGACCGGAAATCGCCGATGTCGCGGACAGTGCTGCCGATGCCACCGTGCCGATGAAGGCCTTGCGCGGGCGCGCCTCGTTTCTCGGCGACCGCTCTATCGGCCATATGGATGCCGGGGCACGCTCGACCGCGCTTCTGGTGCGGGCTGTCGCCGAGACCATCGAGGGGCAAGCATGAGCAATGTCGGCATCGTCATCGTATCGCATTCACCGCTGGTCGCCGAGGGCACGGCCGACATGGTGCGCCAGATGGTCGGCGACGAAGTGCCGCTTGCATGGTGCGGCGGAAACGGCCATGGCGGGCTGGGAACCAATGTCGAGGCGATCATGGGCGCGATCGACAAGGCCTGGTCGGAGGCAGGTGTCGCTATACTTGTCGATCTTGGCGGCGCCGAAACCAACAGCGAGATGGCGGTCGAGATGATCGGCGAGCCGCGCGCGCACAAGATCATCGTCTGCAACGCGCCGATCGTCGAGGGAGCGGTGATGGCGGCGACGGAGGCGTCCGGCGGCGCCTCGCTCAGGGAAGTGGTTGCGACGGCACACGAATTGTCGCCATCGTGAATGAACAGGAATTTTGACTCAATGTCCGCATCGGCTGAAGCCACCGTTCTGATCACCCATGAGGTCGGCCTGCATGCGCGCCCTTCGGTGAAATTCACCAAGCTCGCCAAGACGTTTTCGGCCGAAGTCGAAGTGGCGCTCGCCGCCAACGGTCCTTGGTTCGACGCCAAGAGCATCGTCAAGGTGATGGCGGCCAAGGCGCCGAAAGGCACGGTGCTGCATATCAGAGCCAAGGGCGACGGTGCCGGCGAGGCGGTCGGCGCGCTCGTCGAGCTGGTGCGGCGCGACTTCGACGAGGGCGTGGACCATGCCCGAACCGCTTAAGCTGAAGGGGATCCCGGCTTCGGCCGGCTATGCCGAAGGGCCGCTGTTCAACCTCGACCCGGTCGTCGCGCGCTATAGAAGTAAAGCGACCGCCGCTGACGAGAGGCTCGCGCTCGAAACGGCAATCGGCACAGCGACAGGCCGGCTTGCCAAGCTGATCCAGGCAACCGAGGGCGATGCCGCCGACATTCTCGAATTCCAGCTCGCCATGCTGGAGGACGATGCGCTGACCGGCCCGGCCTATGCCGCGATTGCCGCCGGCCAGCCGGCCGATGCGGCATGGCGGCAGGCGCTTGACGCCGAAATTGTCGGCTACGAAACGTCGGATCAGGATTATTTCCGGGCACGCGCCGCCGACATGCGCGACATCAGAGACCAAGTGCTTCGCGCGCTGACCGCGGACAGCGCGGCTGCCGCGCCGACAGGCGCCATCTTCTACGGCGAGGACATCGCGCCGACGCGCTTTCTCGAAACCGACTGGAGCGCCGGCGGCGGCATTGCGCTGAAGGCGGGCAGTACCGCCAGCCACGTCGCGATGCTGGCGCGCTCGCGCGGCGTGCCTATGATCGTGGGGCTCGGTGCTTCGCCGGCTGATCTTGCCGGCGTCGCCCTGCTCGATGCCGAGCACGGCGGCATCGTGTTGAGGCCAACAAGGGCAGAGGTCGAGGCGTTCCGGCAATCGTCGTCGTCTTTCGCGGCACGTCGCGACAGGGCGGAAACTTTTTTGGCTCGGCCAGCGGTGACGAAAGCCGGCACTAAGGTGCGGGTGCAGGTCAACATCGCCGATCCGTCCGATGTCGACGGTATCGATGTCTCGACCTGCGATGGCGTCGGGCTGATGCGGACCGAGTTCCTGTTCGGCAAGACGCTGCCGGACGAGGAAACGCAGTATCGCGCCTACCGCAAGGTGCTCGAATGGGCTGAAGACAAACCGGTGACCATTCGCACCGTCGACGCCGGCGGCGACAAGCCGGTGCCGGGCTTCACCGTCGAAGAGGGCAATCCGTTTCTCGGCCTGCGCGGCATCAGGCTATCGCTGGCGAGACCGGAGGTTTTTCGGGTGCAGATCAGGGCGCTGCTGCGTGCCGCCTTGCATGGCAATCTCAAGGTGATGTTCCCGATGATCGCAGTGTGGGACGAGTATCAGCGAGCAGCTGCGCTCTTCGCCGAAGAGCAGGCCGCGCTTGCCGCGCGCGGCGTCGCGCAAAAAATGCCGCTGCTCGGCATCATGGTCGAGGTGCCGTCGGTGGCGATCGCTCCTGAGGCGTTTGCCGAGGTCGCCTTCTTCTCGATCGGCTCGAACGACCTGACCCAGTATGTGATGGCGGCGGCGCGCGACAACGCGTCGGTCGCGCATCTCAATTCGATCAGGCATCCGGGCGTGCTTCGGCTGATCGCCTCGGTTGCAGCGTTCGGCCGCGCGCAAAAGATTCCGGTCAGCCTGTGCGGCGACGCCGGCGGCGATCCGGCGGCGATCCCGGCGCTAATCGAGGCCGGCCTGCGCGATCTTTCCGTGGTTCCCGCCCAGCTCGCAATGGCCAAGGCGGCCATTGCGGACGTCTCGATCTAGGCACCGGCATGGCCGAAACCAAGAAGACGCCTGAAGCCGGCTCCGAAGAGGCGATCCGCGCCTACAAGACGATCCTGTCGCAGGTCCTCGACCAGCGCCCGTCCGGCATGCGCCAGCGCCTCGCCGACGCGTTGGGCAAGCATCGCAGCTTCGTCACCCAGATTTCCAGTCCGGCCTACTCGATCCCGATCCCGTCAAAACATTTGCCGGCTATTTTCGCTGTCTGCCATTTCAGCCCGGCCGAACGCGACCATTTTCTTGCCGCCTACCATCAGGCGCATCCGGGAAAAATGTCGCTGGCATCCGGCATGCGCAAGACGCGGCATGTTTCGCTCATCGTTCCCGATTTCGGCGACGACAAACAGAACGCGGCGCTCGACAGGGCGGTCAACGATTTCATCCAGAAGATTACCAGCATCGCCGGCAAGGGCGGGACATAGTCGCGCCACGTTCAGCTATTTCGGGAGAGACGGCCATGAAGAAGTTTCTGAATTCTGTGGACACGGTGCTGACCGAAAGCCTCGACGGCTTCGTTGCCGCCCATGCCGACATCCTTGTGCTTGGCGACGAGCATAAATTCGTGCGCCGCAGGACACTCAAGCCCGGTAAGGTAGCGCTGATTTCCGGGGGCGGCTCTGGCCACGAGCCGCTGCATGGCGGGCTGGTCGGGCATGGCATGCTGGATGCCGCCTGCCCCGGCCAGGTGTTCACCTCGCCGACGCCGGACCAGATGATGGCGGCCGCGGAGGCGGTCAACACCGGTGCCGGCTGCCTGTTCATCGTCAAGAACTACGAGGGCGACGTGATGAATTTCGACATGGCCGCTGAAATGTCGGAGGGTGTGATGCAAGTGGTGACCAATGACGACGTCGCGGTCGAGAACTCCTCCTACACCACTGGCCGACGCGGCGTTGCCGGCACGCTGGTGGTCGAGAAGATCCTCGGCGCCGCGGCCGAGCATGGCATGGCGCTGAAGCCGTTGAAGGCGCTTGGCGAACGCATCAATGGCGCGACGCGCTCGATGGGCGTTGCGCTGACCAGTTGCACCGTACCGGCCGCCGGCAGGCCGACCTTCGATATCGGCGACGGCGAGATGGAATTCGGCGTCGGCATCCATGGCGAACCCGGGCGCCGCCGCGACGCGTTGAAGGGCGCCGACGCCATCGCCGAGGAGATCTGCGCGGCGATATCTGGCGATCTCGGTGACAGGGCAAAAGGCCCGGCGCTGCTTTTCGTCAACGGCTTCGGCGGCACGCCGCTGATGGAGCTCTACTTGATGTACAACAGCGCCCGGAAAATCTTCGAGAAAAACGGCATGACGGTCGCCCGTTCGCTGGTCGGGTCCTATGTGACATCGCTCGACATGGCCGGCTGCTCGATCACGCTGACCATGCTCGACGACGAGACGACCGCATTGTGGGACGCACCGGTGCATACGGCTGCGCTGCGCCGGGGGATGTAGCACGGCCAACACCGCGCCACGGCTATAGGAACAGTATTAAGCAAGCAGGCGCTTTCTACGACCTGGCCGGTTGCGGCGATAAAGCGGCGGTCACGTCCATTTCGACCAAAGCGAGGTCGCCAAGACGAATTTGCACCTGCTTGCAAAAACAGCATACGCTATTTCCAAGGACAGAAACATTCCTGGGAGAAAGCTGGATGGCGTCACGCTACCACGAGGTCTATGACGGCTGGAAACGCGATCCGGAAAAATTCTGGGCGGATGCGGCCAAGGCCATCGACTGGTTCTCGCCGTTCGACACGGTCTTCGATCCGAATGCCGGCGTCTATGGGCGCTGGTTTGGCGGCGCCTCCTGCAACACCTGCTTCAACGCCGTCGACCGCCATGTGGCGGGTGGCCGTGCCGATCAGATCGCGCTGATCCATGACAGCGCGATTTCCGGCACGGTCAGGAAATTCACCTATGCCGAATTGAAACGCGAGGTGGTCACGCTGACGTCGGTGCTGAAGAACCGCGGCGTCCAAAAAGGCGATCGGGTCATCATCTACATGCCGATGGTGGCGGAAGCTGCGTTTGCCATGCTTGCCTGCGCCCGTATCGGCGCCGTGCATTCGGTCGTCTTCGGCGGCTTTGCTTCGCACGAGCTCGCCACGCGTATCGACGACGCCAGGCCGAAGCTGATCATTTCCGCCTCTTGCGGCCTGGAGCCCGGGCGCGTCGTCGCCTACAAGCCGCTGCTCGACAAGGCGATCGAGATGTCGCGGCACAAGCCCGAAGCCTGCCTCATCCTGCAGCGCGATCAGCTGCGCTGCGAGCTAAAGGAGAATCACGACATCGACTATGCCGACGCCGTCGCCCGCGAGCGGGCCGCGGGCGCCAATGTCGACTGCGTTCCGGTGCTCGCCACCGATCCGCTCTACATCATCTACACGTCCGGAACGACCGGCCAGCCCAAGGGCATCGTGCGCGACAATGGCGGCCACATGGTTGCGCTGAAATGGTCGATGGAGAACGAGTTCGGCGTCAAACCGGGCGAGGTGTTCTGGGCGGCTTCCGACGTCGGCTGGGTGGTCGGCCATTCCTACATCGTCTACGGCCCGCTGCTGCATGGCTGCACGACCGTCCTGTTCGAGGGCAAGCCGGTCGGCACGCCCGACGCCGGAACCTACTGGCGGGTGATATCAGAGCATGGCGTGGTCGCGCTGTTCACCGCGCCGACCGCATTCCGCGCCATCAAGGGACAGGACCCCAAAGGCGAATTCGTCCCGAAATACGACCTGTCGAAATTCCGCACGCTGTTCCTCGCCGGCGAGCGCGCCGATCCGGAAACCATCAAATGGGCGGAGCAGAAATTGAACGTGCCGGTAATCGACCATTGGTGGCAGACCGAGACGGGCTCGCCGATGACGATCAACCCAGCCGGATTAGGGCTACTGCCGGTGAAATACGGCTCGCCCGGGGTGCCGATGCCCGGCTACGACATCCGTGTACTCGACGATGCCGGCCACGAAGTGCCGCGCGGTACGTTGGGCAATGTCGTGGTCAAGCTGCCGCTGCCGGCCGGCTGCCTGCCGACGCTATGGAATGCCGATGACCGGTTTCGCCAAGCCTATCTCGAGGAATTCCCCGGCTTCTACAAGACGGCGGATGCCGGCATGATGGACGAGGACGGCTATTTGTTCGTGATGGCCCGCACCGACGACATCATCAATGTCGCCGGCCACCGGCTGTCGACCGGCGCCATGGAGGAGGTGCTGGCCGCGCATCCGGACGTTGCCGAGTGCGCTGTCGTCGGCGTGGCAGATGCAATGAAGGGCCAGGTCCCGCTCGGCTTCGTCGTGCTGAATGCCGGTGTCACGCGTGACAGCGCCACTATTGAGACCGAGGTGGTCACGCTGGTGCGCGAGCGGATCGGCCCGGTCGCCGCCTTCAAGACGGTGGTCACGATCAAGCGCCTGCCCAAGACGCGCTCCGGCAAAATCCTGCGCGGCACCATGCAGAAGATTGCCGACAAGGAAGTCTGGACAATGCCGGCGACTATCGACGATCCGGTCATTCTCGACGAAATCACCGCGGCGCTGAAGCGACGCGGAATCGGGCTTTAGCTGCTTTCGGAGCGCGCAGGCGGATCGCGGCTTCGGACGAATACGAATTCATCCTGCACTGCAATCGTCTGTTGTGCAATGCAGCAATAGCCCTTAAACCTTTGCGTGGGGGGCCATTCCGAAGGCACGGCATGGCTCAGCAAAAAACAACATTCGGCGGCGTCGACATCCTGCGTTTTGTCGCCGCTGTCCTCGTGATGGTCTACCACTACGGCTTCTGGGTGTGGGCGTTCCCCGAGGGCGTTTCGGCGCGTGCGACGGGCGGCATCCCGCCGCATCCGGAAATAGGCGGACTGGTCCAATTCGGATGGGTCGGCGTCCAGATATTCTTCGTCATCAGCGGCTTCGTGATCGCCTTCAGCGCCGAGCATTCGACACCGCTGCGGTTTTTCGAGGCAAGGGTGAAACGATTGGCGCCGGCCGTCTGGATCTGCGCACCAGTCACCGCGATGGTGCTGCTTCTGGTCGATCTCAGTTGGCCGACGGACGCTGTCACCACGCTCATACGCACCGCCCTGTTCGTTCCGTTCAACCCCTGGGTCGACAGCGTCTACTGGACGCTCGGCATCGAGATCGCCTTTTATGCCATCGTCTGGATCCTGCTGCGGCTCGGCCGCTTCGACCTGATGGAAGCGGTGGCAGTTGCGCTCGGCGCGATCAGCACGCTTTTCTGGTGCCTGTACTATCCATTCGACTGGACGGACCTTGCCGAGGCGCGCTGGCTCGACCTGCTCCTGGTGCATCACGGATGTTTTTTCGCGACAGGTGTGCTGTTCTGGCTGATGCGTTTCAAGGCAGTGACGCCCGTCCGCCTTGTCTTCTGCGCCTTGTTCCTGGCCGGCAGCGTGCTGCAGATCATAAGTGCTGTCGACGTCCGCAGCATCAAGGTCGAAGCCGCGATGCCCTACGGGCCACCGATCGTCCTGTTCCTCGCTGCCATGGCGCTGATGGCGTGGTCGTTACGGCTCGACCTGTCCTGGCGCGGCTGGCGCCGGATCGGCCTGATGACCTACCCTCTCTATCTGATCCATAATGTCGTCGGCGCAGCCATTCTCGGCGCCTTGATGCGTGCGGGAGTGCCATACCTGCTTTCGGTGGTCATCGTCGGGGCGACCATGATCGCCGCGAGCTGGCTGATTGCGATCGAGGCCGAACCGCGCATCCGGCTTCTGCTCGACCACACCATCTTCCGCTACCGTCTCAAGGCGGCGTAACGCGCCAGCGTTGTCACGCCGGTTCCTGGCTGCAAACGTCCTACGGTGGAATGTCCGGCACAAAGCAGGGTGCGGACGCTTTTGCGCGACCCGTCGCGGCTCGGCGACCTGATCAAGCGACGAAATCGACCGGCACCTTAAGGAACGTCATTCGCCATCGACCCTACCGGCTCGTGCACAGGCTGCCGGTCATGGTCTGTTCGAGAGGCATACGTCTTCGCTCACGACGGCCTCGGCCCGGTATCGGCCCGACGGCGGAAGACGACGATCTGCCGGTCCTACAGACCGGCCTCAGCTGTTCACCTTCGTCCGCGCTTCCGACTTCTCCAGATAGTATGACGAATATCTGTCGAAGAATTTTTCCGAGCCGCCGATCGATCCATACTTCGCCAGCTTCTTCAAATCGACCTTGTTGAGGACGACGCCGACGATCTTGTTGGCGATATAGGATTCCGAACTCAATATGGATTGCACCATCGCACGCGGCGTGCGCCCCCACTCGGTCACGAGCACGAAGCCGTCGGCAAGCGGCGCAAAGGCCTTGGCATCGACCACGGGGCCGAGCGGCGGCAGATCGACGACGATGTACTGGAAGGTCTCCTTGGCATTGTCGATGAAACGCCGCATCCCGGCCGACGACAGAAGCTCGCTTGTGTGCGAGAAATGACCGCGCGGCACGGCGGGGACGATCGCCAGCTTGGTCTGCCGGTCGATCTTGCCGACGGACTGCCAGGTCTGCCCGCTCACCACCGCTTCCATCAGGCCTTGCTCGGCCTCCATGCCAAGACTGCGGCTGAGGCCGGGGTTACGCAGGTCGCCGTCCACCAGCAGCGTTTTCGACCCGTTGGCGGCAAGCAATCCGGCCAGATTCGCCGCCACGGTCGACTTGCCCTCGCCGGGAAGGACCGAGATCACGCCAATGACCCGGCTGCCTTGCCCTTCCATCACCACGTCGAAGGCTATCTTGGCGCTGCGCAGCGTCTCGGAAAACATCGATGCCGGGGCGTCGATGCTCACCCGCATGCGCGCTCGTCTTTCAGCCGCCGATGGTGATGGGGCGGTTTTGATATCCGCCTGACCGTCATCGCGCTTATCGTCCTTGGCGACCTTGCTGCCAATGATCGGCAGGTAGCCGAGGAATTTGAGGCCGACGCGATCGCGAACGTCTTCGCCGGTCCTGAAGAACCGCTCCCTGAACTCATTCAGGCCACCAACCCCGGCTCCCAACATCACGCCAAGCACGAGCGAAAGTCCCAGCACTATGGACGTGCGCGGGGTTGCCGCGGACTTCGGCAGCGTCGCGTCCGAGATGACGCGGATCTTGCCGACCGGGAAGGATTGCTGCTGGGAGGCTTCCTCGTAGCGGCCAAGGAACGTTTGATAGAGCGTCGAGAGCGCCGTTGCCTTCTGCTCCAGTTCGCGCAGCTTGACCTGCGACTGGTTGTCGATGGAACTCTTGCCAGCCGCTAACGCGACATTTGCACGGAGCGCCGTCTCGCGCGCGAGAGCGACTTCGTATTCGTTGCGGTAGCTTTCGGTCAATTGCTTCAGCTCGCCGAATATCTGCGCCGATATGTCGGCCCTTTCCTTGGCAAGTGCGACCGCCTGGGGATGCTCAGCCCCGAAATTGGCTTCGATATCCTGCTGCCGCTTGGCGACAGTGAGATAGCGGGTCTTGAGCGTTGAAATGATCGAGTTGCTCGGCTGGTCGGCGGATATCGCGGCGTCCCTGAATGCGTTGTCCGAACCGCTTTCGACGATCGACTTGTATTGCTGGTAGCGGGCGCTGGCGCGGGCGGTGTCGGCCTGCGCCTCAATGAGCTGGCCATTGAGGTCCGACAGTTGCTTGTCACTGATCAACTGGCCGTCATCGACGGCCAGCCCATGTTCGGCCCTGAACTTCTCGACGGCGAGCGCCGCTGCCTGGGAGCTTTCGCGAAGCTCCGTCAGCCGACCTTGCAGCCAGACCGCCGCCCGCTCGGTCGCATCGAAGCTCGCATCGAGCTGATCGGCGAGATAGGCGTCGGCATAGGCTTTGGTAACCGCGGTCGCAAGTGCGGGGTCCGTGGCCTGGTAGGCGATGGAGATCACATAGCTGCGACCGATGCGCTCGGCTTGCACCTCGTCCTGCAGTTTGAGGATTGCGTAATCGCGCCGCGACGAGGCAATCATCGCGTCACGCGTCGCCGGGTCAAGCTGAGTAACGTCGGCCGTACCCACGGCGGGATTGGGACGGAAATACCGGACCACGCCGCGCACAAAACCGGCAGCCTTCGACACGGCCGACGTCGGAGGGTTCATGAAAGCGTCGTTCTGATCGAGCTTCTGCTTGTCGACGACCACCGCCGCCAGTCTCGCCGAGTGGAGTATTTCGATCTGGCTCAGAATGGCGGAGTCGGTCTGCATGCTGACCGACGCCGCCGAGACCTCGTCAACGACCTTGTTCAATCCTTCGTCGATCAGCACACGGCTCGTCGCCATGTAGGTGGGAGGCGTGGTCTGCAAATAGAGCACGCCCAGAAAAAGTCCGATGGCAGCGCATGCCGCAACCACCTTTGCCTGCCTTGCTGCCATGCCGAGCAGGCGCTCGACATCGATGAAATCGTCGGCGCTGACTGGGTCCGAACTCGGCAATGGTTTCCTCTTGTCGAGAGGAAAATTGGCATAATTCATCTTCGGTCCAATTCAAGTTTGCATCTAGAGCGGCGGTCTCTCAAGTCGAACGCGCCGCCGCTCTATTTTTGTTTGAGCCTCGGATCCCAAACCCTGTCTCCACTCGGATCCGCTGCTCTCGTTTTCAGGCGCTAGAGCGGGAGCATCAGCATATGCCCTACGCAAGCTTCATGCCAGCCACCGCGAGACCTGGGCAGTCAAACATATCGGCATGTCTTGCGTCACCATTCATATGCTTGCTCCCAAAAAATGGGCTTTATGCGGCTTCCACCCGGCGCTCATGCAACCGGACGAACTCCTGAAGCATCTCGAAGATCGGTCCCTTCATGTCGTCGCGCGCCAGCGCGAAGGCGACATTGGCCTGGATGAACCCTTCCTTCGAGCCACAATCGAACATCCGGCCGTTGAAGGGCTGCGCGAAGAAAGCCTGGCTTTGCGCAAGGCGGACCATGGCGTCGGTCAGTTGGATCTCATTGCCGGCGCCGCGCTGCTGATTGCCGAGCAGCCCGAATATTTCAGGCTGCAGGATATAGCGGCCGTTGATGTAGTAGTTCGACGGCGCATTCGCCGGAGCCGGCTTTTCGACCATGGCGGTGACCTCGAAGCCCGAGCCGACATCGGCGCCGCAGCCGACGATGCCGTATTTGCTGGTCTCGGTCGGGTCGCAGCGCTCGACGGCGATGACGTTTCCGCCGGTCTGCGCATAGAGGTCCGCAATTTCAGCGAGACATCCGCGACCGCCGAAGGACACCATGTCCGGTAACAGCAATGCGAAGGGTTCATCGCCGATGACTTCCCGGGCGCACCATACCGCATGGCCGAGACCTTGCGGTGACTGCTGCCGGATGAAGCTCGTCGCACCAGCCACGGGAAGCAGGCTTTCCAGCGCCTGAAGCTGCGCCGTCTTGCCGGTCTGCTCCAAAGTTCCGATCAATTCTGGATGCAGGTCGAAATAATCCTCGATGACCGCCTTGTTTCGGCCTGTCACGAAGACAATGTGCTCGATGCCGGCTTCGAACGCCTCGTCCACCGCATATTGCACGACAGGCCTGTCGACGACCGGCAGCATTTCCTTCGGCATCGACTTGGTCGCCGGCAGGAATCGCGTTCCAAGCCCCGCTACCGGTATGACTGCCTTCCTGACTTTCTTCATTGCATATTCCTTCTGAGGAGATCGACTTCAACCTGTCGCAGGCCGCGAAAACTATTTTTCAGCTGCCTGCACCCTTCACCTCCCCCGCACCCACGGCAAATTGCGCCGCCAACCTTCGCAGCCGAACGGCGATCGGCATGCCCATATGCCAAACCGCCGCCGGATCGCTGAGCGCCGTCCACACCGCCTTGAGTGGGGATCGCGCCTTGATGTGCTGGACCAGAGAAAGGAACGACGCCGCCTTGCGCAGGCTGCGCGTGCGCCTTGCGAAAGCGGCTGCGGCCTTTGCGTCCATCGAATGGGCTCTGGCGAAAACGAGGTCGGCCTTACGCATCGCCTCGACGTGATGAGGTTCGAGCACGCGGGAAATTGAGCCGGTCCGGATATGGTAGACATAGCCGGTCGTCGGCTCGACCACGCACTTGCCGCCCTTGGCCAGAGCACTGGCCAGCAGGATGTAGTCCTCGCCGATGATCAGGCTTTCGTCATAGCGAAGCCCGTTTTCGTTCAGAAACCGGCGCTGGAAGATCGGTTTGAGATAGCCGAGATTGAACCTGGATTCGAAGACCACATTGCCGGCAATATAGTCCGCCAGCGAGATTTCACTCAAACCCTCGAGATAGTCGGCCGGGAACATCGTCTCTTCGGCAACACCGTCCTCGCGAACCACCTGGAGATTGTCGACTGCGATCGCGGCGCCCGCTTTCTCGGCGCGGTCAATCATGGTGCAGATCCGCCCGGGATAGACCGCGTCGTCGGAATCGAGGACCGCCACCCACCTGCCGCGGGCAAGCTCAAGGCCGACATTCCTGGCGCCGCCTGGACCGCGGTTTTGCTCAAGTGCGACGACGCGGACGATGCCTTCGGGGTAGGATCGCGCCAGATCGAGCGTCCGGTCGCGCGACTGGTCGTCGACAACGATCACCTCCACGCTCACATCGCGCTGGGCGATGGCGCTGGCGATCGCCCGCTCGATGGTCAGCTCCGAATTGTAGGCGGCAATGACAAAGGTGACGTCAGGCTGCACGCTTGCCCCCTTCCTGCGGCGAGGGCAGGCCGTATTGGCGGATTTCACGCACGCCGACAAGACCGCTCACGACACCGACATGCATGATGCCGCGAAGCACGCTGCGGTTCCTGCGCACGGGACTGATCGCGACCGGGATTGCCGATGCGAAACAAAAAACCGCCTTTGCCGAGGCGAGGCCGACTTGCCTGACCAACGCGAGGCCATGCGCGTCGCGCCCCAACAGGTGCCCATGCGTCTGCCCGACGCGGAACCGGCGGCGACGGAGCCAGTCGAAAGCCGCCCTGGCGCGGGGCACCACTTCATCGACCCAGGCCTGCGGCGAAAAGGCGATGCGACCGCCGGCCTTGACCATATGGTCGAAGAATTCGGTGTCCTCGCCACCGGTCTGACCACGCGCCAGGCTGAATCGCCGGCCGCGGAGGCTGTCGGCGCCCATCCTGAGCAGGACGTTGCAGGTGTAGCCGGTGCGGATCTCGCCGCCCACCCAGACGGGCAAGGTGGAGTGAAAATCGCCGCGGCGCATCCAGTTGGGCGCATCCGGCCGATAGCGCGCCCGCACTGGCCCGAGCACGGCGGCAGCGCCACTCAAGTCCGCCGTCGCAACCAGTTCGACAAGCCATCTCGAGGATGCCGTTTCGTCATCATCGAGGAAGGCGACGAAATCCGCCGTGCTGGCGTCGAGGCAGGCATTGCGGGCGATTGAGATGTTGCGTGCCGGGCAATGACGATAGCTGATCGGCAGCTTCAGCGTCTCCGCCAGCGTCGCCACCAGCAGTTCGGCCGTCGCACCGTCATCATTGTCGGCGACGATGACGCGGATGTCGAATCCCGAAGGCACGTCCAGGGCGGCTACCGAGCGAAGCGTGTCGGCAAGCTCGGGCCGCCGAAACGTGCAGACGCAGACGTCGACGCTGCGGTTTTTTTCGGCCACACCCATCACGCCACCCTTCTACGTTGCAATCGCGGTCCAAGCAGTTGCAGCCAGAAACCGACGGACCAGCCGAAATGCATGACCATTGCCGAAATCCCGGCAAGGGCGCTGTCCGGATTGCGCTGGCTGATCGCAATCCACACGCCATAGCCGAGACAAACCGACGCCCACACCAGAATCGGCATGACTGCCAGCCAATGCACGAAGAAAAAGGCAGAGAGAAGGACGACAGGGAACACCAGGAGCGGCACCATCTGCCGGACCTTCGGTATCATGCGGTGCTTGAGAACGTTCTTTGCCCGGCCGCGGCCATAGCCGAGATACTGGAAATAGAGGCCGGCGAGCGACGAGCGCGGGTAATAGATCATTTGCGTCTTGCCGCTCATCCAGATCCGGTAGCCGGCCTTGCGCAGCCGGTAGTCGAGCTCCGCATCCTCGTTGTGGCTGAACGTCTCGTCATAGCCGCCCACCGCCTTGAACGCCGAAATCCGCATCAGCGCATGGTGACCGTGGTCGACCCACTCTCCCGCCGAGAGATGCCGGTGCTTGGAGCCGCCCGTGCCGAGCTTGGAATTCTGTGCAGCCGCAACCGCGTTCTGCACTGTGCCGCTGCCGCTGGTCAGCATCGAGACGACGACCGAATCGGCGCCGGTGGCCAGCGCCTCTTCGATCAGCCGGTCGCAATAATCCGGAGGGTAGCCGCCATGCGCGTCGATGCGAATGAAATATTCAGCCCCATCGCCGTACCTGGCGATGGCGAGATTGATCGCCGCGCTCTGGAGGCGCTTTTCATTGTCAAGAAGGATGACCCTCGGATCCTTCCTGGCGATCTCCTCGACGATCGCCCTGGTGCCGTCCGTGCTACCGCCATCGGCAACGATGATCCGGGCGCCGAGCCTTTCGGCGGCCGGTCGAAGCTCGTGAACAAGCGCACCGATGTGAGCCGCTTCGTTCAGGCACGGAATCACGATCAGGTTGGACGGCATTTCGGTCTGCATCATCGGCCCATGTCCTTCCCTAGCCATCCTAAGCCAGTGCCTCGGCAGCATATGAACCGGGCGCGACCGTCAATCCGCGAAGCTTCTCGACGAGCGCCCGGCAATCGCTGCGATCGTGGCTCCAGGTTCGAGGATTGCGGGCAAGAACACTCGCCCGCAATTTCCCGAAACGATGCTCCTCCAACTCGCCCAAGGCAGCCTCGAGTGCCTCGGGAGTGGCTTGAGGCAAGAGAACACCGATTCCCTGCTGGTCGAGGAACCGTCCGGTTTCGGTGTGGCCCATCGAGATCGGCACGGCGCCGAAGCGGCAGCCCTCGTAGAGGCGGTTGGGCAGCAGCCATTCAGAATTCAGCCCCTGCTCGAAAAAATCGATGGCCCAGGAAAAATGAACCTCACGGTAGATCGTCGCCATATCTTCGGGATTCCGATAGGGTCCGCCAAACGAGAGCCAAGGCTCGGATTCGACGAAACCGTGGAAATCCGGAAATTCGGAAAGCGCCGGACGGCCCCTGAGGACGATTTCGAAGCGGCCCTCAAGTCGTCGGGAAAATTCGGCCAGCAGTTCCAGGGAGCGGCGGCATCGGAGCGCGCCGAACCAGCCGATCCGCCAAGGCGGAGCGAAGGGCTCCGCCGCCGCGCGATCATTCAGCGAAACCGCGGCAGGCTCGAAATATTTGTTTTCGAGCAGTTCGACCGGCGCGGCAATCTGCCCGAACGGCTTGAAATAGTTTGCGATGAAGGCCGGCGAACTGGTGACCAGCAGCTTTACATCCCTGGCCAGATAGCGCTCCGCGCCGCGCATCGCCTTGCCCAGAAAATCGTCGCGAAGCATCAGGCGATGGATGTCGAGACACTCATAGACGATCGGCACGGTTGCCTGGAATGCCGATTTGGCACGCCGGGCAAGCGCCAGCATTTCCAGATTGCGCGCGATGATGAGGTCGGGTCTGGGCATCGAACCGAGTTTCGACCCGATCGAAACCGCCGCCTTGGTGACCGCTGCCAGCCGCTGGGCGAATCGCCCATCGCGCGTTGCGCCAAGATCGATCGGATGCAAGCCCTCGACCTCGGCGATCGGGCTTGCTGACCGGCGAAAGCCTGCCAGTGTGACCTGGGCGCCGCCTGCCTTGAGCATTATGATCCGCCGGCGCACTGCCGGATCGGAGACGTCGTGCACCAAGTACAAGACATGCAGCATGAAAAACTCGACCGCTGTTGGCCCGCCCGAAAGAATCCTAGTACAGCTCGTGCTGCATCGCAACATTTTTGGTGCAGCGTAGCAAAAATCAATGTTTTTTGTTGCGCTGCAATATTATTGCCGTAGTTTGATGGTGGCATCGGGCATGGGCCGGGACTCCGGGACCGGCACGAAAATCAGGGACCCTGAATTTGCAAGCCAATGCATTCGACCCGCCAGAGGGCTCTCTCCGCAGATCGGTCGGACGCGGCGCTATCATTACGGCTTTGGCGCAATCGGTGCGGGTTGCGACGCAGATCGTCTCCGTCATCGTGCTGTCGCGCCTGCTCTCGCCGCAGGACTTCGGCGTCGTGGCGATGTGCGCGCCTGTGCTGGCGTTCATCGCGCTGTTCCAGGATTTCGGCCTGACCCAGGCGACGGTTCAGAAAAGCGGAATCAAGCATGAAGAGGTCAATTACCTCTTCTGGGTCAATGTCGCGGTTAGCGCATTGCTCGCCTGCGTGCTTGCCGGCGCGGCGCCTCTGGTCGCCGCCTTCTATGGCGAACCGCGGGTGTCTGGTCTGGTGGCAGCACTCGGGCTGCAGATCATAGCCTATGGGCTGGGCGCCCAGCATCTGGCGCTGTTGACACGCCGAATGCAGTTCGCTCGCTTGGCCGTCATCGACGTCGCAAGTGCCATTGCCGGCCTTGCCGTATCGATCGCCTGGACTTTCATCGACCGTTCCTACTGGGCGCTTTTTGCCGGCACCCTGACAGCAGCCGTACTGCCCACGCTTTGCTACTGGGCAAACTCGCGATGGCGCCCCAGCCTGCCGCGCAAGGTCAACGGCATTGGCGAGCTGATCAATTTCGGCGCCGGCATCACCGGGTTCAACTTCGCCAACTTCTTTGCCCGAAATCTCGACAATGTGCTGATCGGAAAATACTGGGGCGAAGCGCAGCTTGGACTCTATGACCGCGCCTACAAGCTGCTTCTGTTTCCGTTGAGCCAGATCACCAATCCGCTGTCGAAGGTCATGGTGCCGGCTCTTTCCAGGCTGAAGGACGAGCCGGATCGCTACCGCAGCGCTTATCTTCGCGTCATGCCGCTGATATTGCTGGTCGCACTTCCGGGTGTCGCCTTCGCCATCGCCATGGCCGACGTGCTGATACCGTTCGTGCTCGGCGAGCAGTGGCGGCAGAGTTCCAGCATCTTCCTGGCGCTCGGTTTTGCCGGTCTGCTGCAGCCGCTCAACAACCCGGCGGGATGGCTTTTCATCAGCCAGGGCCGCTCGGGCGATTTCATGCGCTGGGGCATCATAACAGCCTTGACGTCGGTGCTGGCCTTCCTGATCGGCCTGCCCTATGGCGCGCTGGGCGTGGCGATCGCCTATGCGGTCAGCGAGTATCTCAGAACGCCTTTTCTGTGGCTGTATATCGGAAAGACCGGGCCGCTGCGGGCAAGCCATATGCTTCGCGCGGCAACGCCCTTCGTGCTTGGCGCGCATCTGGCGCTTGCCGCGATCTGGTTCGCCAAGCCGTTGCTGCCGCAACAGCACATCTTCGCGATGGCGAGCGCGGTGGCGCTGTCCTACATGATCACGGTCATGACCGCGCTGGCGTTTGCTTCCGGCCGCGAGGCGTTGCGGGAGGCCCTAAAACTGCTGCCGGCGCGGGCGCCTAAGGCCGCACCAAGCGAGGCGAAGTAACTTGCACGGACATCCATACGAGGACCAGGTCTGATCCCATGCACTACCGATCGATCTCCGACATGAATGATGCGATTGTCAGAAACCTTCACCGGTTGCCGCGCGACATCGACCTGGTGGTCGGGGTCCCGCGAAGCGGCATTCTCGCCGCCACCCTGCTCAGCCTGACGGCGAACATTCCGATGACCGACCTGGATAGTTTCCTGGCCGGTAAGATCTATACTTCGGGCGTCACCAAACGGCGCGCCGCGCTCGACCGCCAGGCGACCGATATGCGCAAGGTCCTGGTGATCGACGACAGCGTCAGCGGCGGCGCTGCCATGAGAGAGGCGCGCAGCCGGGTAGAGGCCGCCGGCATCAAGGCGGACTTCACCTTTGCCGCGGTGTTCGGCCTGCTGCCCCAACACGAGGAAACCGACATCGTCCTCGAGGTCGTGCCGCATCCAAGGATGTTCCAATGGAACTTCATGCACCACAAATTCCTCGCGCAAAGCTGCGTCGACATTGATGGCGTGCTTTGCCTGGACCCGACCGAAGCAGAGAATGACGACGGCCCCGCCTATGAGAAATTCCTGGGCGCAGCGCTGCCTCTGTTTGGCCCGACCCGCAAGATCGGCTGGCTCGTCACCAGCCGGCTCGAGAAATACCGTACGCTTACCGAAGCATGGCTGGCAAAGCACGGCATAGAATACGACAAGCTGATCATGCTTGACCTGCCGAGCAAGGCTGAACGGCAACGGCTTGGCGTGCATGGCAGTTTCAAAGCCGATTTCTACCGCAAATCCGATGCCATCCTGTTCATCGAAAGCGAGCACCAGCAGGCCCTCAAGATCGCCGAGCTTTCCGGCAAGCCGGTGCTGTGCGTTGAAACGCATCTGGTAATTTATCCTGACACGCTGTCACTTCCGGCACTTGGACAGGCGGCGCGCAACCTTCCGGGCAGGTTAAGGCAGATCAGTTCGCCTGACGGGCGCAAGACGGCAATCAAGACCGTCGCGCGCACGCTGCTTGGCGAACGCGGTTACGAGACGCTCAAAAGCCGGGTCAAACGACCGGCTTGAACCTGGTTTCGGGACTTAAAGCGCGTCACGCGACGCGCGCTTTGTTTTGTTTTATGCAGTCGTTATCGCAAAACCGCTACGCACCCTCTGGTCAAGCCCAGGGTCAGGCCCGAGGGAATGCTTTTGCGCGACATGGGTTAGGCGGCTTGCCGCGAAGGCTGTTGTGTCGCCCTCTCCAGCATCGAGAAGAAGGTCGCGAATTGACCCGCCGGATCGAGTTCCGGGCGCTCGGAGAATGCACGCGCCGCCGCTGAAAGCCGCCCATATTCCAGGCTGTCGGTCCACAGACGCCTGACCACTGCCACCCAGTCGGCGAGTGGGGCATCGTAATCCAGCACCACGCCACCGGAGCCGATCGCTTCGGGCAGGCCGCCACGACGCGAGCCGACGACTGGAATGCCGCTGCAATGGGCTTCCGACGCCACCCGACCCCAGGCCTCTTCCCATTTGCTGGGAGCCAGCAGGATTTTCGTGCGGCCGTAGACCGTCTTCATGTCGTTGGTCCGGCTCTCCAGGGTGACGTTGCCGAGCGGCGCGATCGTCTGCTCGATCCGGGCCCGATGATCATCGTCAAGCTTCCAGCTTTCGACGAACAGGAACGGGATTTCAGAGCAGGCGGCGGCGATGCGCACCGCAAGCTCGAAACCTTTTTCCTCATAGGGGTTGATCAGCGTGACAAAATCGCCTGTCGTCGGCGTGCGGTAGAGCGCGGGATTGATGGTCGGCGGTATAACCGTCGAATCGATATCGAATTTTGCCTTGTAGGTGCGCGCCGTGAACTCGGAATTGGCTATGTAGAGCGCCGAATGCAGCTCGCGCAGATCGCCGCCCAACTCGTGGAACTCGACATTCCTGAGATAGACGACCAGCGGCACGCCTTCGGTTTGCAGCGCCTTGCCGATCGGAACCGACTTGTGGCACTGGACCACGGCGACATCCGGCCTCAGCTTTTCGACGGCGAAACCCGCCGCCTCCCAGGGAAACCAGGCGCGCACGACCGGATAGCCCGGAAAGCTGTCGATGACAGCGCGCTGCCTCAAAAGTTTCATCTTGGCGCGCGCCTTGTAGCCGAAGACGCCCTGGCCGAACAGGGCGGCGAGCACCGAAGCCTCATGCCCGTGCTCGCGCAACTGTTCGGCAAGGTGATGGGTGCTGGACTGGACACCGCCGCTGAACTGGGGCGTGTAACCGTTACCGCCTGCAAAAAGCACTTTCATGGTTTCGGCTCCTTGTCGCATTCTCAAGTTTACGGGCAATGACGCACGGCTTATTTACGGGTGCTGGCTTGCGACCCGCTTCAAGCATCCTGCTGCGTCTCCAAATTGGCGAACGGATTGGTACACGGCTGCCATCCGGTGAACCGGACCGGGTCGGCTGGCGAACTGCGCCGGGCGTAGTCGGTCAGCATATGGAACTCGGCAATGACCCAGCGGTCGAAATGCCTCAGGTCCTCTTTTTTCTGTTCGGGCAGAAACCGGCGTGCGGCGCCCAATTTCAGCGCCTCAAGCACAGTGACAGCATCGCCCAGCTTTGTGTTTGGAAATATCCAGGGGTTCCGCTTCTGGAATTCCAGGACGAACTGCTGCAAATGTTCGATGCGCATGTTCAGCCTGCCGAAATATCTTTCGAGCGTGACGCGCACCAGGTCTTCGTCCGAAAGCGAGGAAACGGTGGCGTAGGCGATGCCGGTCGAAGCAACTCCGCCAGCCATGATGGCCAGTGCCGCGCGTCGCGAAACCTTGGTCATCCGGCCATTTCCTTTCCTGCTATCCGGCTCGCCGCCCGCAGGGAGAGGGCTGCCGCCGTCAGGCTCGGGTTGGCGCAGGAACAGCTTGGATATGTGCTTGAGCCGACGACAACCAGGTTCCTGAGCTGATGGTGGATCATGTCCCGATCGACCACCGAATCCGCCGGGCTCGAGCCCATCCGCAACGTGCCCTGGACATGCGACTCGGTGCGCCGGATGCCGCGATCGAAGATCTCTTCGACCGGCAGCGGCGCCAGAAGCGCCGCCAAATTCTGCTTTGCCCGCCCCATGCCCTTGACCGCATAGTCGGATGCTCCCGCGAAACTGACGAAGGCGTTTTCATCCTCGTCGAGAACCACGAGATTTTCCGGGTCGAGCAGGTCTTCGGTAACAATGATGATGGGAAGCGTCTGACGGACACGTCCCTTTTCAGGGCGCATCCCGTGCTGCCAGCGGTTTTCGAAATAGACCAGCGCCGCCGCATGGTCCGATCTGTGAGCGCCGTCATAAAGGCCGAAATTCAAGCCGGTGGTGATGGTGCTTCCGTCGAAATTATCGACACCGTCGAGATAGGCTTCGAAATTCCATCCGTAGGATTCGTGCAGGCCGCGCCCGACGAATTCGCCCGACAGGCCGGACCGCAACATGATCGCCGGGCTCTGGATGGCATTGGCGCCCAGTATGAAAAGATCGCCGCTGACCGAATATTCCTTGCCCTCATGCACGAATGCGACCGAACGGACCGAACCGCCGATATGGTCGAGCCGGCGCACTTCAGCGCCAAGGCAGACCGAAACGTCGGGATGCTCGAAGACGTGCATCAGGCCATTGTTGGCGGTGAATTTGGCATCGACCGGGCATAATCCGCACCGCAAGTTGGCGCAGCAAGAAGACCGTTGCGCGGTCGGCACGCGCGCGCGGGCTGTCGGCATGACAAAATGCTGGTCCGGCTGCGCCGCTTTCATCATCCGGTCCGGCGTCGACATGTGATGCGGTGGCTGGGGAAATGGCCTGGAACGCGGCATCATCGCCGCCATGTCGGGGTCGCCTGAAATCGACATGACGTCCTCTGCATCGCAGTAAAACGGCTCGAGCTCGTCATAGCTGATTGGCCAGTCGTTACCGACGCCGTAGAGGCTTTTCAGCCTGAAGTCGTTCGGGTGAAAGCGCGGCGTCTGGGCGAACCAGCAATTCGTTCCGCCACCCAATCCGATGGTGTAATTCCACGGCTTGTCAGAGTTGGTCTTGTAGGTGGTCTTGTCCTCGATGTCGGTGTTGACGTTCTGCTCGAGCTGCCATTCATGCGTGTTGTGCCCGCCCCATTCCAGAACCAGAATGCGTGCCTTTCGCTGCTTGGCGAACGCATGCAGGAAGAAGGCCGAACCGAAACCGGAACCGACTGCGACAAGATCGAAATGCTCGTTGGCGATCTGTTCCGGCCTGATGCCCAGCACCATCAGAGAAGACCCCTTGTTGACACGAGCGCGTTCATCGAAGCCTTCGCGATCGTCCTTGATGTCCTAGCCACCGGCCTGTCCCGCCTGATCTCACGCCGCCATCCTGCCGATCGAGTGATATTCGATGCCGTAGCGAGCGATGACCTTGGGGTCGTAGAGGTTTCGACCGTCGAAGATGATCGGCGTGGACAGCGCATCCTTGATCGCGTCGAACGACGGTGCCTTAAAATTCTTCCACTCGGTGGCGATCATGAGCGCATCGGCGCCACGCAGCGCTGCCTCCTTGGTCCCGCACAAGAGCAGATCCTCGCGCAGTCCGTAGACGGCCTGGCATTCCTGCATCGCCTCGGGATCGTAAGCCTGCACTTTGGCGCCGGCCTTCCAGAGCGCTTCCATCAAGACCCGAGCCGGCGCCTCACGCATGTCGTCGGTATTGGGCTTGAACGCCAGGCCCCACAGCGCAAAAGTCTTGCCCTTCAGATTGCCGTTGAAAGAGCGGTTCACCTTATCGAACAGGACCGATTTCTGTTCGTTGTTGCGTTCCTCGACGGCGCGCAGCAGCTTGGCATCGAATTTGACGCCTTCGGCGGTCTTGATCAGGGCGCGCACATCCTTGGGGAAGCACGAGCCGCCATAACCGAGGCCCGGATAGATGAAGTGGTAGCCAATGCGCGGATCGCTGCCGATGCCCTTGCGGACCTCCTCGATGTCGGCGCCGAGTTCCTCGGCCAGGTTGGCCATTTCGTTCATGAAGCTGATCTTGGTCGCCAGCATGCAATTGGCCGCGTATTTGGTGAACTCGGCGCTGCGCACATCCATCACGATCATCTTCTCGTGGTTGCGGTTGAATGGGGCGTAAAGCTCACGCATCACCGCCTCGGTGTCCTCGCTGCCGGTGCCGACGATAATGCGGTCGGGCTTCATGCAGTCGGCCACCGCGGAGCCTTCCTTGAGGAATTCCGGATTGGAGGCGACGTCGAAAGTAAGATCCTCGCGGCCCCGCGCCTTCAGCGTCACGGCGATCCTTGCCTTAATCTTTTCGCAGGTGCCGACAGGCACGGTCGACTTGCCGACGACGATCTTGGGCGCATCCATCTCCCGGCCGATGGCCTCGGCAACGGCCAGCACATATTTGAGGTCGGCCGAACCATCCTCGCCCGGAGGCGTGCCGACAGCGATCATCTGGATCTGGCCATGCTTGACGGCGGCCGCGGCGTCGGTGGTGAACTTGATGCGGCCGGCCGCATGGTTCTCCTTGACGAGGTTTTCGAGCCCGGGCTCGAAAATCGGAATGAGGCCCTGATTGAGCCGCTCCACCTTTTTCACGTCGATGTCGACGCATAGTACCTGATGGCCGACTTCGGCAAGCACCGCCGCCTGCACCAGACCGACATAGCCGATTCCAAAGACCGTTAAATTCATTTGATTTCATTCCTGTTCAAGACTTCGGAGCGCTTTCGGCCCGGCCGGTTCAGATTGGTCTTTACTTAATGCTGCATGCCAGCGATTCCGGAAACTGGCATGGCTGGCCGAGCGCCGTGAATGCGATGCGATCCACTTGCAAGGTAAGCTTGCGACCCGGATCCGAAAACGGCCCCAGCCATTCCTTCATCGTGTCGCTGCCCCAGAGGCTAAAAAATATCTTTTGCGCATGGCTGGGCAGCTTTGCCGGATCGGTGATTGTGTTCACCAACTCGCCGTTGACGTACCAGCGCAGCCGGTCCTTCTCCCAGACGAAGGCGTAGTCGTTAAAAGCCTTGTCGGTGCCGCCAGCTACATCGACCACTTTCTCGTTATTGCCCTTGCCGGCGATGTAGGCGTTGACCTGCACTTTGGAGGTGTCCTTGGTCAGCACCTCGAAGTCGATTTCATCCCACGGCTGCTTGTCGGTTGGGCCGATGTAGGTGAAGAAGGAGGCATTGATGCCAGAGCCCGAATCGGTTTTCATCCGCGCCTCATAGGTGCCATAGCCGAAGCGCTGCTTGGATTGGACCTCGCCGCAGGCAAAGTCGCGATCCTTCACCTTCTGCTTTTCGAAACCGAGCGTCAGCATGCCATTGGAAAGCTTGACCTGTCTTTTGGACCAGATGCAGTTCTGATACTTGCCGTTCGCCCAGCCGTCGGCAATGTACCAACGCGCCCGGTCGAAGCTGGTGAAATCATCGACGAACGATGGCGCAGTCGGGATGTCCTGCGAACGGGAGGGGGTCGAGCCCGCAACCAGGCTGCCGAGTGCG
Source organism: Mesorhizobium sp. WSM4814 (assembly GCF_055811595.1). Taxonomy (NCBI): domain Bacteria; kingdom Pseudomonadati; phylum Pseudomonadota; class Alphaproteobacteria; order Hyphomicrobiales; family Phyllobacteriaceae; genus Mesorhizobium; species Mesorhizobium sp. WSM4814. The sequence goes on along the minus strand of NZ_JBVVQT010000028.1, from coordinate 29,533 downwards.
ACCAGCAGAAACGCTCCGCCCGAACATAGCTGCCTCAGTTTCCCTTGCCTCATGATGTGCGTGAACGGCCGGTCGCCGGTTGCTGGGGTGGACGTGCTTTTCGAATCCGCGTTCATACCAAACTCACCTTGTGCTGTGCGCCCCCCAACCCAAGTCGATGTTCAAAACCATGACGAAACGAGCTGATCTTGACCTTCTGCCGGTAGCTCCCCGGTTGCCTGCTTCTTGCCCAGTGGCGCCACCCAGGCTCTTTGAAATTTCACCCCGCGCCGGCGGCCGGGTTGGCGAAATCGGCCTTGGTGGTCGAGCCAGGTTGGGCGCTTTCGTCGAAGATAGCATCCAGCGAATGCCGGAGACCCTTCATCAATTCGTTCTGGCGGGCGAGCGCCGCGATGCGCCGCTCATAATTCAGGATCGACTTCGTCAGTTCGCTGACCTCGGAGGATCTGCTGGAGGAGGCCGCGCCATTTTCCATCGCCTCGACCAGGAAGGCGGCGTTGGTGGCCTTTGTCCGGTAGCGATTCTCAAGCCCGTTTTTCTCCGCCTCGATCTCGGCTGCGATCTGGTCAAGCAGCTTTGCCAGGCGGTCAAGGCGCGAGATATCGGTCTGCCTGTCTCGAGCCGGATCCCTTGATCTGAAGCCAAATATCGAGGCCATGCGCTCAGTTTCCTGTCATAGCCGGCCTAAGCTGTCCCTTGTGCCCGGCCGGGCCAAAAAAGTTCTTGTCGCATCGTCCAGCTCCTCTGACAGGCGGACATTTTCGGCCGATTCAAACAGCCAATCAGAATTGCTGCACCGCAACATACATGCCATTCCCAACGCGAGTAGGCAACCACCTAGTGCGGCGAATCGGAAATTCGCATCGCTTTGAGGCAGGGTAAGGACCTGTTGACATGATCGGTGTGGCGCGCCGGCGGACCAGCTCAAGCCTCGCCGACCGGGCTGGTTGCGGCCATGAGAAAGCGCCGCGACGGCACAGGCTGTTTCGAGCCAAAGCCGGCGCGGCGAAACAGCGCATCCAGCTTGTCGGCGGCCACGCCGCGAACGATGGGAATGAGATTGGATTGGCTGGCCAGGGCGTAGGCCGCAGCCGCTGTCAGCCCTCTCTCGTTCTTCACGTCAAGGAAGTTTCGCAACCGATATTTGTCGCGTACCTGCCGTTCGTGCTTTCTGAGCACGGCCTTGGAGCCTTCCGGCAAACTGTCGATCGCCAGCAGCGCCAGATCCGCGTCGGCCAGACGCTTGAGATCCTGCGTCTTGTGCTGGCCGCTCAGCGAATCCGCGCGAACGATCGCTCCGTAGCCGCAGGACCTGATGACCTTGAAGCGCGCCCCGCAAGCAACTGCGCGCGCGTAGAGTTCATAGTCTTCGCCCAGCCGCAGGTTTTCGTCATAGCGCAGCCCATGCCGGTCCAGAAAAGCGCGGCTGATCACTGGCTTGAGGAAACCCAACTCACCTCTCTGCACACGACGACTGGAGATGTTGCCTTCGATGAAGCGCTCGAAATCGAGAAATTCCGGATCGGCCGCAAACCGCGGAGCGGTGATTTTCGAAACGTCGGTCGCCGCATCGTCCCTGATCATCATGATGTTGTCGGCAGCGAAATCCCAATCGGCGCTGGCGAACAACTCGCGAAATCTGCCCTCGAGAAAAAAATCGTCGGCGTCCAGAATGCTGATGAATGGCGATTTGGAGCTGGCGATCGCGGCGTTGCGGGCCAAGGAAGGACCGCCGTTGACGTCGAGCCGGATGACAGAAAGCCTGCCGCTGCCATCGTCGGCCGCCCGAACGACTTTCGCGGTATCGTCAGTGGACGCGTCATCGACGACGACGACTTCGGCCACCTCCGGCTCGCGCAAGGCCGATGCGATGGCAACCGCAATTGTCCGCGCCGCGTTGCGAGCGGCAATGATCACGCAGACTTCCGGTTCTGTCATCAATTCGCCTCTCGACTGCACAGGTAGCTCCGAATTTCTCCCCCAATGCAGCTCTCGTTCTCACTGACTGCCCGGCTGTACGAAACATCAGCCGGCACTTATGCTGCGAGTGCGAAGCATCGTTAAAATCACTCGCTCCGTCCAGTCCTTCCTTTCGGGGTCGTCATGGCGCAAATCGACGGGCGGTGAAATGCCAGCGGATAGGCGGGCCGCTTCGCACACCGTCCCTGCCCATTCTGGATGGGGCGTCGGCGCACTCGAATGGCTGATCACCAAGTCGATCGACAGAGCTTAGGCAGGGTGGCTGATTCAGAGGATCTTAGGCTGAAGGGGAAGTCCGCAAGTCGGTTGCCCAGGATGCTGTCGGGCGAGCAGTCCGCCAGGGACCCGGCCGACGCTACCTGCCGTCAGGTCAGTGGAGGCTTCTCCTGGCACTGAACTTCTCGCCATCGGCCGCTTCGGTCGAACTCAGCTTTCGTTCGACGTCGCGAATCTTGTCAGCCGACGTCGGGGTATTTCTGGCAACCATGGCGAAAACGAGCACAAAGTAGCCCAGTTGAATGACAATGGCGCAGGCTATGGCGCGAAAAAGCGTTGTGCCTAGCGAAGCGCCGTCGAGATAAGACCAGGCGACCACGATCGCCAGCGCGAAAATCATGCCAATAATGAATTTTGGTAGCGACATACCCGACAGCCCGTGAACCTGCTCGGGCAAAAATCGATGATTGACCACCCCGAGCCTCCCTTCGCCATGCGAGCTTGTTGAGGCCACCCGCTTTTTGGCCGGTTGCTTCCGGCCTTCCCACGCTGTCCATACTCTGACAGAAACAATTTGCAACTCTATTAAGGTGTGCAATAGCGGGCAAGGCCAGCCGCAAATTATTTTGCATAAGTTCGGGGGATCGACTCTGCCATGTTGCGACGCACACCCCGGCATCACAACCAATCACCCGGTATGGACTCACGTCAGTAAGAGCCGCAATATTAATCAGTATTTTACTTTAGGAGCGCTTTATATTTTAAAAAGCTACAGCACGATAATTCTCAACCACGCGGCACAAAGAGCGATACGCCCAAAATCAGCCTCAAAAAGGCACTAACTTTTTCAAGGTTGCCCATAATTTGTCACGAACGCGCCATAAAAGGCCAAAATTTGCGCAGGATCGGTTTATTATTTAATCAATGCATGACGCGATTATTTCAGGCGCTCAAGGAATTGTGTGTTGCGATGCAGCATTTTTTTGATATCGTGCGGCAAACCATCCGTTCAACGTATGGAGTTTATGCATGAGGGACGTAGCCAAGCCGGCCGACGCGGATTTTCCACAGGCCGGTATCGACTTTCCACCAATCGGCGGCCTGCTCAAACGCAGCTTCGATATCGCCGGTTCACTGATTGGGCTGGTTGCTCTCAGTCCGCTGTTTGTGATGGTCGCGCTGCTTGTCAAGTTTTCCGACGGCGGGCCGATTTTCTACGGTCACAGGCGGATCGGGCGGGGCGGACGGATTTTCCCGTGCCTCAAGTTTCGCACCATGGTGCAGAATGGCGAACAGGTGCTGGCGGCATACCTTGCCGCCAACCCGGACGCCAAGGCCGAATGGATAGCTACCCGCAAGCTCAAGAACGATCCGCGCGTCACGCGTGTCGGGGCCGTGCTGAGGAAGCTCAGCCTCGATGAACTGCCGCAGATTATCAACATCCTTCAGGGTGACATGAGCCTTGTCGGTCCTCGCCCGGTGGTGCGCGACGAACTCGAAATCTACGGCAGTTCGGCCGTCTATTACCTGAAATCGCGCCCTGGCCTGACCGGGCTCTGGCAGGTCAGCGGCCGCAATGACGTTTCCTATGACAGCCGTGTCGCGTTCGATCGCCACTATGTCGAAAACTGGTCGCTGTTCGAGGACATTCGCATCATCATCAAGACCGTGCCTGCCGTCTGGATGTCGCGGGGCTGCTATTGACCGGCCGGCAGCCGGTTGTGCGCGGAGTGACTGTCCAGACGCCAGGCATTCTGCAGCAAGCTTCATCGGACCGGCCCAAAGCGAATCGGAAAACATACAGTTGAAAACAGACATCTTCGAAATCTCCCGGGCCGGCACGGTTAGCAACCGCATGCGACGCATGCGGCTTATGACCACTTGTTGCCTGGCGCTGGCGCTCGCCGTTCCGCAACTTGCCGCGGCCGACGAGTACCGGCTTGGATCCCAGGACAAGCTGACCATCCGCGTGGCCGAATGGCAGACCGTTGAAGGCACGTTCCGCGACTGGACGGCCGTCAACGGAGAATACACGGTCGGCCCGTCTGGAACATTGTCGGTGCCGTTCGTCGGCGAAATGCCGGCATCCGGCAAGACCACATCCGAGATCGCGGCAGCGATCAGCCAGGCGCTCCAGCGCAAGCTCGCTCTGGCGGACCGGCCGGAAGCCTCCGTCGAAATGGCGCAGTACAGGCCGTTCTACATTTCCGGGGAGGTGCAGACGCCGGGCCAGTATCCCTACGTGCCCGACCTGACCGTCCTGAGGGCGATGAGCATCGCTGGCGGTGTCCGGCGGGCCCCCGAAGGACAGCGGTACGACCGCGACATGATCAACGCCAAGGGCGAGTTTGACGTTCTCCAGGACCAACGGGTCCGACTGATCGTTCGGCGCGCGCGCATCGAAGCACAGATCGCCGACAAGCCGACATTCGACGTGCCGAAAGAGCTGGCCGAGGATCCGAAGCTGGCAAGCATCGTTGCCGACGAGATGGCGATCCTGACGGCCGATCAAAAGAATCTCAAACTGCGCCTTCAGGCGCTCGACGATTTGAAGAAGCTGCTGCAGAGCGAGATCGATTCGCTGCAGAAAAAGATCGTCAACCAGCAGCGGCAGGTCGACCTGGCAAAGGAACAGCTCAGCGGCATCGGTTCGCTGGCGCAAAAGGGCCTTGTGGTCAACACTCGGGTTCTGGGCTCGCAGCAAACGATCGCCGACCTGGAAGGACAGATCCTGGATTACGAAACGGCTATCCTCACCGCCAGGCAGTCGATCAGCAAGGCCAACCAGGACGCCATCGACCTGGAGAACACCCAGAATGCCGACCTCGCCACTGGCCGGCAACAGGCAGAAGCCGATCTCGCCGAAACAATGCTCAAGATGAACATGCACACCGGCCTGATGGCCGAAGCCATGTCGGGGAACCCGGCGCTACAAGGCTATCGCGACGGCGAAGAGCCAACGATGTCGTTTGGCCTGGTCCGGATGGTCGACGGCAAGACCAGCGAAATCGCCGCCAGCGAAGATACACCCGTGCTGCCTGGGGACGTGATCAAGGTGAAGCTGGTGCCAATGGCAAGCCAGTAAGCCTTCGAGCGATCGGCGGATCCGATCAAGCCGAACAAGATTCGATCGGCAAAGAGTTCGACCCGGACGAGTTCGACCATGAACTCGTCGACACTGTGCTCGCTGCCCGACAAGCCAGCCTGCCGCCAACTCGGGACGTGAGTAATTACAGCGCAAGGAGATGTTGTGCTTTAGCTGCAACTCAAATCCGAGGAGGACTTCGTCATGCACAGTGCAAGGGACGAAATCGTCAGTCGAGAAAGAGAATTTCACAATCTCAGGTTTAGTCAGGAGGAGGATCCAAGAGGAAGCCTGGACAAGTGGTATCGAACGATTCGACATGGCGCTGAACGTCAAGACGAGCAGATAAAACGGCTTTCGAAAAATGCAGACGTGCTCGAGTACGGTTGCTCCAATGGCGGGTGGTCCCTGCATTCCCTGCACCTGCCCGATCTTTGCCGATCTCTGACGGGGATCGATATTTCGGATGTAGCAGTAAACAAGGCGAACGAACGGGCGAGCGCGCTTGGAAGCACGAACGCTACATTCCTGGCGATGAATGCGGAAGCCATGTCGTTCGAGGACAACAAGTTCGACCTGGTGTATGGACGCGGGATCATCCATCACCTGGACCTGGACCGGTGTTTTTCCGATGTGGTCCGTGTCCTGAAGCCGAACGGCGTGGCGTCCTTCTACGAGCCGATGGGACACAATCCGCTGCTGAATGCCTACAGAAAGCGGACGCCCCTCATCCGCACCGCTGATGAACATCCCTTGCTGATTTCGGACTTCGCTTTGGCCCGCCGCTATTTCAGCGATGTCCAGGTGGACTATTTCGGCCTGTGCTCCGTAGGAAGCGCGCTGATGCCGCGAACCATCTCGGAGACCGTCTACACGGTTGGCAAAGCTGTCGATTCAGTGGTTTTGACGCTTCCCTTTGTGAAGCGGTTCGCATGGTACGCGCTCCTGACCCTCAGGGCCTGATCAACAGGCAGCAAACCCAACTCGGGCGAGGCTCGCCTGCTGCCTGTGAGATGAGATGATTGCTTGGCCTTGGCGCTGTCAGGCGGCGTTTTTGTGCGCGCCACCAAAATCAAGGTAATATTTTAGCCCTTGCTTAGCGCCCTGCGGTTTCTGGTTCCGCGAGGTCCGCTGCGGTCCATCGGGGACGGGCGACATGCACCCTGACCAGCTTGAAGTAGCTGTAATACAGGAGGAAGGAGCCCGTGATGTAGGGGTTGAAGGTGTCGATCTCAACGAAGGACCGAATGAACAAAAGCACCATCACGCCGGCAAGAATCACCGACTCGGCTTGCCATGCCCTGAATATCAGGGCCGATATATGGCCCCATAGCGTGCGCAGGATGATCAGCGAAATCAGCGTCGCCCCGACATAACCGAGCTCGACGAGGGCTTCGATATAGGTGTTGTGGAAGTGGAAGCCGCTTCGGGTTGTGATGTAGAATTCGTTCCAGAGCCGCTCGGCCTCGGCGAACCCCTGCACCCAATAGGCCGCGTAGCCGACGCCGAGGACTGGCGCCTGCTGCGCCGCTTCCCAGCCCTGCTCCCAAAGATAGGTCCGTCCGGTGAGCGTGGAATCCTTTCCGAAGGCGCCAAGGACGAAATCCAGAAGTCCTGCAAAGGCAACTGCGGTGACCACGACCAGCCCGCATGCGCCGACCACGAAAATCACCCGTCGGTAGCGGAGTGGAAGCTTTTTGGCCATGGCAAGCAGAGCCACCAGAGCGAGAACTGCCGGTATCGAAGCCGTCGAGGTGGCGGAATGCGCCATGATCAGAAGATAGGCCGATAGGACGAGGATGGGCGCCGTCAGGATGAAGCTTATCCGGCCGCGCCTGAGAAAAACCAGGAAGACAATGCAAAAATAGATGCCAAGGGAGGCGACAAAGCCGATCTGGTTCTTGGAGCTGAATGCGCCGACGAAATTGTACGTCCCGTCGAGCATATCATAGGAATAACCCCCGACCTTGAGCGAATAGAGCAGGACGACAAAAATCCCGATCAGTGAGCCTATCGTCAACGTCCGGACGCTGACGGTGCGCGCGGCGATGTAGGCGCAGGCGATATGGGAGCAATACTGGATTGACGTCCTCAACGTGATGCCGGGGGCATCCGACCAGAACACCGAGAGGCAGACATAGAATGCAAACGCCAGCGGCAGCCACGCGCTGGAGGCATGCCGCAACAGCCGCCGGTAGTCTACCAGAATCAGGGGAAGCCAGACCGCATAATAGGCCAGGATCAGGATCGGCCCGAAAACCGAGGAGTAGGAGAACGCCCAAATGGAGATGGCAACAGCAAATGCGCCGTAGACGGTGCTCTTCTCCGGGTCGACCAACAGAGATTTTGGAATCTTCATCTCGGTAGCGAATTCCCGTCCATGCAGTTCAATGCCGATTCGCCGCCGCGCCATGCGCGAACGCTCTCATTGTGCAGTGCAATATAACCCATCCCCCACAGCCTGTCACCCAAATGAGGCAAAAACAGCCATAAGGCGCCCCGTGCGGCGGTAAAAGGCCACGACAGGCCGTGCGGCAAGAACCCGAGCATCCCGGCGCAGGGCTGGGGCATCGCTCTCGGCGCCGTCAAAAGCCATCGCCGCCGCATTTAACGAGACGGTCGGCATAACCGCCGCGCGGAACTGTTTTTGCAGTTGTTTTCAGCACCGGACCGAAAAATAGCAGCCGGCATTCGTTGCATCCGTTGCAATGAATGAGGCCCTCCGCGTACGCTATCTCGGGGACAACCAGACGATGGCCACACCAACAATTGGCAGACGCTGGTCGTCCCGATCTGTTGGGTTGGAGCAAACGGATGGACAAACCTCGAATCTTCCTGGGCTCGTCGGGGAAGCAGAAAAAACTGCTGCAGGCGCTGGCACGCGGTCTTGAAGACATCGCGCATGTGGAACCCTGGACGACGTCCTTCAATCCGGGGACAACCACACTGGGGCGCCTGCTCGAGCTTACGCGGGAAGTCGACTTCGCCGCTTTCGTCTTCGCCCAGGACGACTGGACGAGTGGAAGCCTGCCAGCATCATCTGCTCCTGTATCCGCTCAAGCTTCTCCGCGAGACAATGTCGTCTTCGAAGCCGGCCTTTTCGGCGGAGTCCTTGGAATGCGCCGAACGTTTATCCTTCATGCCAACGGTTCCAAGCTTCCAAGCGATCTCCTGGGCCTGACGTCCGTGAGGTATGGCGAAGCGACGACCGCCGCGGAGATGAGAGCGGTCAACCAAAAGCTGCGAAAAGCTGTTGAAAATGAAGGCCGCGTCGCCCGAATAGAGGGCCTTTGGTGGCAATTTTCCCTGTCGGAGCGGACCGCAAAGGAACCGTCCGCCGTGAGCCTCCTGCGTATCGCGCGAGACCGCGATGGCGCGCTGGAGTTGGCCGGCCGCTCATGGCAAGAGAATGGCAGTCTGTCAGCCAGATACTGGAGCGAGGCGGTAAAGGAGAGAAAGGAGCCTGCCGGCATCTTCTACTTTTGGAATGGAGAACGGCCCTTGGATGCGAACGCGTCGCAGTTGTACGGGACGGGGGAGATCCGGCTGGAGTCCGCCGATCGCGCGTCCGGGTACTTTACCACACGCGCCGACACGCAGCCAAAACTGAACGCGCGCACCTCAGGCTTCTACTTGCGCGCCGAACCGGAGGACTTGAGCATCCTGGACGGGCGCGACAACCAGCGACGAGTGGAGTTGATCACGGAGCGGCTGAGCCATTGGAAGTCGATCAAGAACGTTTGAACGGCGCCCATGGGAGTCGCTCGGACGGGCCCGGCGCATCGCCGCGACCGCAGCTCAGTATCTTATGGAGAGGAAACAGCCAAGAGCGGCTCTCAACCGCCTGCTCCTGGCCCGCCATGAACCTGTTCGAGGCTCCAGTCCCCGGCTTGAACTTCTCCGCTGTTGACTTCACATTCGCCGCCGGCGGTGTCGCCAGCGCCCGTCGGGGCGGGCAAATGAGGGAGACCATATGCCAATGAGTTTTGCGGGACGGTTTGCCGGACGATCGGCCGTGGTCACCGGTGGCGCCTCAGGCATCGGCCTGGCCGTCGCGCAACGAATCGTTGAAGAGGGCGGGCGCGTTTGCGTCTGGGATCGCAACTCCACCCAGATCGAGCAGGCCAAGGCTGTCATCGCCGACTTGCACGGCGTGACCGTCGACGTCGCCGATCCTGTAGCGGTCGCACAGGCCGCCCGGCAGACGATCGAAGCCCTTGGCGCGGTCGATATCCTGGTCACCAGCGCGGCCATCACCGGACCGAACATGACGACCTGGGACTATTCGGTGGAGGATTGGCACCGGGTCATCGACATCAACATCAACGGCGTCTTCTACTGCAACAAGGCGCTGGTTCCGCACATGCTCGAGCGCAATTACGGCAGGATCGTCAACATCGCTTCGATCGCCGGCAAGGAGGGAAACCCGAATGCCTCTGCCTACAGCACCTCCAAGGCGGCGGTGATCGGCCTGACCAAGTCGCTGGGCAAGGAACTGGCGAAGACCAAGGTGACGGTGAACTGCGTCACGCCGGCAGCGGTGCGCACCGCGATCTTCCAGCAGATGAGCCAGCAGCACATCGATTTCATGCTGTCGAAAATACCAATGGCGCGGTTTGGCGAGGTCGAGGAGGTGGCGGCGCTGATCTCGTGGATCGCTTCCGAGGAATGTTCCTTTACGACGGCTGCCGTTTTCGACGTTTCCGGCGGCCGGGCGACCTATTGAAGCAACTGGAACGATTTGCAACCTGGGACGCCGGACTGGAGTTTACGTCGTTTGCTTAGGTTCGAACCTCCACAGTCCGACGAAGAACTGCTCGACCGCTTCCAGCGCGCCGCCTTCGGCTATTTTCTGGAAACCGTGAATGCGGAAAACGGACTGGTTGCCGACACGTCGCGGCCAAATTGGCCGGCAAGCATCGCAGTCGTCGGCTTCGCCCTGTCCTGCTATCCGGTCGGGATCGAGCGCGGCTGGATGACGCGAGACACAGCCGCGAAGCTGACGCTTGCCGCACTGCGCTTTTTCTGGAACAGCCGGCAAGGCGATGGCGACGACGTCACCGGCCACAAAGGCTTTTACTACCATTTCCTCGACATGCGGACCGGCCTGCGCGCCTGGCGATGCGAGTTGTCGGTGGTTGACACGGCGCTGCTGATGGCCGGCGTGCTCACGGCTTGCGCCTATTTCACAGGCGACACTGACGACGAAACCGAAATCCGCGAGCTGGCGGAAATGCTCTACCGACGCGTCGATTGGCGATGGATTCAAGGCAGCAGACCGATCTTGCGACAGGGCTGGAAGCCGAAGAGCGGTTTTCTGCGTTATGGCTGGGAAGGCTACAACGAAGCGACGATCCTTTACGTCCTGGCAATGGCCGCCCCCGACAAACCCGCCTCGGACGACAGCTATGCCGGCTGGACGGCGACATATCAGTGGGAAAACATCTACGGCTACGACGTGCTCTATGGCGGCCCGCTGTTCATGCACCAATTCTCGCATGCCTGGATTGACTTCGATGGCATCCGGGATGCGTTCATGCGGGACAAGAACTCGGACTATTTCGAAAATAGCCGCCGCGCGACCTACCTTCACCGCGACTATGCGCGGCACAACCCCTCTGGCTATGACGGCTACGGCGAAGCACTTTGGGGCCTTTCGGCGGGTGACGGACCCGGCAAATTCCGCGCGCGGATCGAGCGGCGGCCGCGCAAATTTTCCGGCTATGCAGCGCGTGGCGCACCGTTCGGCCCCGATGACGGAACGATTGCGCCGTGGTCGTATCTCGCATCGCTGCCCTTCGCGCCGGAAATCTGCCTGCCTGCGCTGCGCCACCTCAGAGAACGCCACCCTGAGGTGGTCGACGGTTTCAGGATGCCGAGCGGCTTCAACCCGACGCTGGCGAACCGGCGGAAGTTCGGGCCGAGCGGCTGGATATCGGATGCGCACTATGGACTGGACCAAGGCATCGTCGTGCTGATGATTGAAAACCACCGCTCGCGGCTGATCTGGGAGCTGATGCGGTCGAGCCCGCATATCCGTCGCGGCCTGTGCAAGGCCGGGTTCTCCGGCGGCTGGCTGTCGCAGCCGGCGAGCCCTCCTCGCAAGGACCCCTGCTGAATGACGGCTAAAACGCGCCGCGTTTTACCGGCCTCCTGCGACGCGCTTTAGGTTGCTGTTCCATGCATGTGCGCGACATGCATTAGCGCCCAGTGGTCGCTGTCGTTTCGGCCACGAAGACGTTCGCCTTCCCGGCAACTCGCGCTCGCTGGGAAGGCCGTTCGATTTCGTCTGGCTTGATTTACTTAGCCGGCGAACGTGTAGGCGGTCTTTACCGTAGTGTAGAATTCCGCTGCGTAGCGGCCTTGCTCGCGCGGGCCGTAGCTCGATCCCTTGCGTCCGCCGAAAGGCACGTGGAAGTCAACGCCCGCCGTCGGCAGATTGACCATCACCATACCGGCCTCCGAGTTGCGCTTGAAATGCGTGGCGTGCTTGAGGCTCGAGGTGCAGATGCCCGACGTCAGCCCGAACGGCGTGTCGTTGGCCACCGCCAAGGCCTCGTCATAGTCCTTGACGCGGATGACGTTGGCGACCGGACCAAAAATCTCCTCGCGTGAAATGCGCATGGCGTTGGTGGCTTGCGTGAACAGCGCCGGTTGCAGGTAGAAGCCGCGGGTTTCGCGATCGAGCCGCTCGCCGCCGAAGGCGAGATCGGCGCCTTCCTGGCGGCCGATGGCGATATAGTCTTCGTCCTGTTTCAACTGGCTCTGGTCGACGACGGGTCCGATCTGGGTTTTCGCATCGAGGGCGTCGCCGACGACCAGCTTGGCGAGGCGATCTTTCATCGCATCGACGAAGCGGTCATGGATGCCGTCCGTCACGACCAGGCGGGACGACGCCGTACAGCGCTGGCCGGTCGAGAAATATGCGCCATTGATCGCGCAGTCGACGGCGACGGCAAGGTCTGCATCGTCGAGCACGACGAGCGGGTTCTTGCCGCCCATTTCGAGCTGGTACTTGCGCATGTGCTCGATGCTGGCGGCAGCCACGCGCTTGCCGGTGCCGACCGAGCCGGTGAAGGTGATGGCATTGAGGTCAGGGCTGTCGAGCATGGCCTGGCCGACTACCGAACCCTTGCCCATGACGAGATTGAGCACACCCTTAGGCAGGCCGGCGCGGTGCAATATGTCGACAATGGTCCAGGCGCTCTCCGGAACCAGCTCGGCCGGCTTGAAGACGATGGTGTTGCCGTAGGCCAGGGCAGGAGCGATCTTCCACGCCGGGATGGCGATCGGGAAATTCCACGGTGTGATGATGCCGACGACGCCGACCGCTTCGCGTGTGATCTCGACACCGACGCCGGGCCGCACGCTTGGAACCAGCTCGCCTGACAGGCGCAGCGTCTCACCAGCAAAGAAATCGAAGATCTGGGCGGCCCGCACGGTTTCGCCAATTCCCTCGACCAGCGTCTTGCCCTCCTCGCGCGCCAACGCCCGGCCGATTTCATCTTTCCGCGCGGTGATCTCGTCCGACGCCTTCCTCAGCACCGCATGGCGTGCCAGCAAGCCCGATCGGGACCACGCAGGAAATGCCGCTTTCGCCGCCGCAATGGCCTGCCGCGCCTGCTCGGCGTCGCCCGACGCATATTCGCCGACCACGTCGTCGAGATTGGAAGGGTTGATGTTGCGGGAGCCGGCATCGCCCACCCACTCGCCATCGATGAGGTTCTTTCGAAACGGGATCATGTCGCTGTCTTCCTTGTCCTTCGATTGCCGTCTATCTGGACCACCAGCCGCCACACCGCAAGGCCGCCAGCGGCAAAGTTCTGCTCCTCGACAGGCATGTGCTAAGCAGGTTTCGGAAAAGTGTTCGATGTTTTCCGATAAAAACCTGCGACAAACACAAACCCGGCAGGCGAAGCCCGGCAAGCCTGCTTGGGTGTCGAGGTGGTAAACCATGATTCTAGTGCGGCGCGACGCGGATCGCGCCAGGAGGAGGCTGCCATGTCCGACAGCGCGTTGCCGCTGGTGATCAGTGCGCCCGAGCCACGCACGCTCGACCTGATTTTCACGCCCGAGGCACTGGCGAGATTCCGCGCCAGATACCGTATCGTCGAAACGTCGCCAGAAGGCGTCGCGGCCCTGCCACACGATGTGCTCGCCGAAGCGCGCTACATCGTCGGCCAGCCGCCGATCGCGCCGGAGACGCTGGAAAGGATGACGGCGCTGCGCTGTGTCTTCAATATCGAGAGCAACCTCATCAACAACATGCCGTATGAAACGCTGTTTTCGCGCGGCATCCATGTCGTCACCACCGGCATGGTGTTTGCCGAGCCGGTGGCCGAGCTCGGTCTTGCCATGGCGCTCAACCTCGCCCGCGACATCGTCGACGCCGATCTTGCGTTTCGTCAGGGCAAGGAGCTGTGGGGCGGCGAGGGCAACCGGGCGGCGCGGCTTCTCTCCGGCGCGGATGTCGGTATCATCGGCTTCGGCGATCTCGGCCGTGCGCTCAACCGGCTGCTGTCGGGCTTTCGCACGCGGACCAAGGTCTTCGATCCGTGGCTGCCGCCCTCGATCCTGATCGAGAACGGCGTCGAGCCGGCTTCCCTCGACACGGTTTTGTCGAGTAGCGATTTCGTCTTCGTGGTCGCTTCGGTGACCAGCGAAAACCAGGGTTTTCTCGGCACTGAGGCCTTTGCCAGGATGCGCAAAGGAGCCGCCTTCATCCTGCTCAGCCGTGCCGGCGTGGTCGATTTTCCGGCGCTGATGGATGCAGTTCGCAGCGGCCACATCGTCGCCGCCAGCGATGTGTTTCCGCAAGAGCCGCTGGCGCAGGACCATCCTGTCCGCACGCTGCCCGGCTTCCTGCGCTCCGCCCACCGGGCCGGCGCGCTCGACATCGCTTTCAAGCGCATGGGCGACATGGTGCTGGAAGACATGGACCTGATCGACCGCGGCCTGCCGCCAATGCGTTCGAAGCGGGCCGAACGCGAGACCGTTTCGCGCATGCGCTCGAAGCCGGTCGACAAGAACTGAGCCGTCAGGCCCAGCGGCTGCGAGGTTTCTCAGATGGTGAACGACCAGAACAGGCAGGCGAGCGTCGCTGCGGCGAAGACGACAAAGAACAGGCTTCTCAGCAGGATATTGCGGCGCAGCTCGTTCATGAAGAAATGGCAGCCGACGACGGCCACGACAAACAGGAACCGCCAATTCAGCAGTGCCGGCAGGACATTGCTTCGATCGAAAGCCCATCTGGCGGCAAGGCCGCCAATGATGGCCGCGAACAACACGATGACTGTCCAGAAGATCGCATCCGCAGCATGTGTCAGGACGATGCCGGCGACCCTGATCGGCAGGATCATCATCAGCAGCGCGCTGAAGAAGTACACGCCCGCGAGCGGGATAAACGTCCCGGCATCGGCGACGTCGTCCAGGCGTTCTGCGCCAATCGCACCAAAGGGATAGCCATGCCTGGCCACCGCCAGGCTGAGAGCCATCAGCAAAGCCGTCAATATGGCCACCAATGCGAATGAAGTGAGGGCTTTGCTCATAATGGTCCTGCTCGGAACGAATCGGATAAGGACGTTGGTAGCCCACGGTTTGTAAATTGCTGGTAAGCGTCGCGACGCGCTTTGGACGCACTCACTCCGCCGCGTGAAGGCGCCGCGCCTCGATGATGGTCCTGATCTCGGCGCGGCAGGAGCCGCAATTGGTGCCGGCATGCAAGGTGGCGCCGATCGCTTCGACGCTTACGCAGCCTCCGCGCACCGCTTCGGCGATCTGATTGGCGCCGACCCCGAAACAGGAGCAGACGATGGCGCCGCGATCGACGCTGTTGCCGCCCGGCCGCCCCGCCACGATCGCCAGTCGCCCGCGCCGATCGGCATGGTCCGCGCTCAACTGCTCGACCGCCCAGCCGCGCGACACCGCGACCGGCCCGGGCGCAAGATAGAGCGCGCCAGTCAGCCGGCTGCCGGCAAAGCGGGCGAAGCGATAGTGCCCGCCGGCGACATCATGATAGGCGAGCGTCTCGCCTGGCGCGTCCGCCCCGAAAAGCGAGGCCGCGAAACCCGGCCAGTCCCGGTCGGCTTCCAGCGCAAGCTCAAGACGCCAGCCGGCGGCGCAGCGGGCGAAGCTCCAATAGTCGGCGTCGATCGAGGCTGGCCGTTCGGCAAGCACCGCGAAGCCGAACGCGACGGCAGCGAAGCGTTCCACCCTGGCGGCAACATTCTTCGAGGCCGGCTGTCCTGAAATCGGATCGGTGATGGGCGCCACCAGCGCATCGACACGAGCCCGCGCGGAAAACTGGTCCGTCCAATGCATCGGCACGAAGACCGAGCCTGGCCGCTGCCGCGCCGTCACCAGCGCACGAAGCAGCACCTCGCCATGATCGGTTGAGACGCGGACGATGTCGGCATCGCCGATACCGAAGTGCTGCGCGTCCGCCGGGTGGATTTCGGCGAACGGCTCGGCCAGGTGCTGCGACAGCCGCTGGCTTTTTCCCGTCCGCGTCATGGTGTGCCAGTGGTCGCGAACCCGCCCGGTGTTGAGCACCAGCGGGAATTTTTCGTTCGTGCGGGTTTGCGGAACTGGACGGATTGGGATGAAGCGCGCCTTGCCGTCGGGTGTGTAGAAGTTGCCGTTGGCGAAGAAGCGGGTGCTGGCTGAGCTATGTCCAGCTTGAACACCCCCCTCTGGCCTGCCGGGATGGCCGGCCGGCCAGAGGGGGGTGCCTTGGCTCGGCGCCGGCCATTGGAATGGCGCCAACTCCTCATAGGTCTCTGCATCGACCCCGGCATACGCACCGATGTCGAAATCGCGGGCGCCGTCATTCTCGAACGCCGACAGCGCGGCGTGCTCGGCGAAGATATCGGCTGGCGACGGATGCGAAAACGCTTCGTCAAAACCCATCCGCTTGGCGACTTCGGCGACGATCCACCAGTCGGCCCTTGCCTCTCCGGGCGTGGCCAAAAAGGCGCGCTGGCGCGAGATGCGGCGCTCCGAATTGGTGACCGAGCCGTCCTTCTCGCCCCATGCGGCGGCGGGCAGCCGGACGTGGGCGTGGCGGACCGTGTCGGTCTTGGCCAACACGTCCGACACCACGACAAACGGGCAGGCCTTGATCGCCGCCTCGACGGCATCGGCGTCCGGCATCGAGTCGACCGGGTTGGTAGCCATGACCCACAGCGCCTTGATGCGCCCATCGGCTACCGCCTGAAACATCTCGACCGCCTTCAGGCCGGGCTTTTCGGCGACGGTCGGCGCACTCCAGAACCGCTGCACGCGGTCGCGGTGCTCGGGGTTTTCGATCTCCATATGGGCGGCCAGCATGTTGGCCAGGCCGCCGACCTCCCGACCGCCCATGGCGTTGGGCTGGCCGGTCACCGAAAACGGTCCGGCGCCGGGCTTGCCGATGCGGCCGGTGGCGAGATGACAGTTGATGATGGCGTTGACCTTGTCGGTGCCCGAGGACGACTGGTTAACGCCCTGGCTGTAGACGGTCACCGTATTCGCCGTCGCGGCGAACAGGCTGTAGAAGCGGACAAGCTCGTCCTCGCCGAGGTCCGTGGCAGCGGTGATGCTGGCAAGGTCGAGCGCGGAAGCGGCAAAAAGGGCTTGCCCGAAGCCGGTTGTGTGCGCCGTGATATAGGTGCGGTCCAGCGCGTTGTGCTGGCCGAGATAGGCGAGCAGCCCTGTGAACAGCGCGACGTCGCCATCCGGCGCGATCGCCAGATGCATGTCGGCAATATCTGATGTCATCGTGCGGCGCGGGTCGACCAGTACCACCTTCATGTGGGGCCGTTTTTCCCGGGCAGCGGCAATGCGCTGGTAGAGCACCGGATGACACCAGGCGAGATTGGAGCCGACCAGCACGATCAGATCGGCGAGTTCCAGATCCTCGTAGCTGCCCGGCACCGTGTCAGAGCCGAAGGCGCGGCGGTGGCCGGCAACCGACGAGGCCATGCACAGGCGCGAATTGGTATCGATATTGGCCGAGCCGATGAAGCCTTTCATCAGCTTGTTGGCGACATAATAATCCTCGGTCAGCAACTGACCGGAGACGTAGAAGGCGACCGCGTCGCGACCGTGCTCGGCGATGGTCCGCGAGAAAGTCGAGGCGACGAGGTCGAGCGCTTCGTCCCAGTCCGTGCGGCGACCGTGGATCTCCGGATAGAGCAGCCGTCCGTCTAGGTCGATCGTCTCGGCCAGCGCCGAGCCCTTGGAACAGAGCCGGCCGAAATTCGCCGGATGGTCAGGGTCGCCGCGCACGGTTACCTCTCCGTTCGCGGCGACCTTCGCCAGCACGCCGCAGCCCACCCCGCAATAGGGGCAGGTGGTCCTCACCTCGCGCGCTTCGTCGATCTTCATAATTCAAGCCGCGCGACTGGCCAGCGCTTCCAGCGCAATGAACAGGCGCTCGCCCTCGATCCGCACCGGAATGGTGCGCACCGCACCTTCGTCGGCGCCGAGCGCCTTGCCGGTTTCCAGCGAGATCACCCAATTGTGCAGAGGACAGGTCACCGCCGCGCCATGGACGATCCCCTGCGAGAGCGGCCCGCCCTTGTGCGGGCAATGGTCCTCGATGGCGAAGACCTGGTCGTCAGCGGTGCGGAAGACGGCGATCTTGCCTTGAGGCGTGGCGACGCAGCGCGCGCCGCGGCGCGGAATGTCTGAGAGCGTGCCGACAGCAATCCAATTCATCATCATCACTCCGCCGCCTGCGCGAAGCCGACCGAAGCCATCGGCCGGAATTCGTGCTTGTCCTTGCCGGAAACGCGTTCCGACCATGGGTCGACCTGGGCGAATTTCTGCGAAAAGACGAAGCGGTCGAAATAGGCCTTGCGCTTCTCGCCATCGTCCATGATCTGGCGCTTGATCTCGGCGATGCCGATGCGCTTGGCCCATTTGTAGATGCGCTCGAGATAGCGGCCCTGCTCGCGATACATCTGCGTCAGCGCCACGATATGCTCCAGTGCCTCGTCCTCGGTCTTGACCAGGCCGAGCACCTCGGTTCCCTTGATGTCGAGGCCGGCTGCCCCGGCGAAATGGATCTCATAGCCTGAATCGACGCAGATCACGCCGACATCCTTGCAGGTTGCCTCGGCGCAGTTCCGCGGGCAGCCCGACACCGCCATCTTGACCTTGGCCGGCGTCCACGAGCCCCACATGAATTTCTCGATGCGGACGCCGAACCCCGTCGAATCCTGCGTGCCGAAGCGGCACCAGTCCGAACCGACGCAGGTCTTTACGGTGCGCAGTCCCTTGGCATAGGCGTGGCCGGAGACGAAGCCGGCCTGGCCGAGATCGGCCCACACCGCCGGCAGATCCTCCTTGCGGATGCCGAGCATGTCGATGCGCTGGCCACCGGTGACCTTGACCATTGGAATTTCGAATTTGTCGACGACGTCGGCAATGGCGCGCAGTTCGGCGGCATTGGTGACGCCGCCCCACATGCGCGGCACCACCGAATAGGTGCCGTCCTTCTGGATGTTGGCGTGTACGCGTTCGTTGATGAAGCGCGACTGGTAGTCGTCGGCATACTCATCCGGCCAGTCGCAGACGAGATAGTAATTGAGCGCCGGCCGGCATTTGGCACAGCCGCAGGAGGTGGTCCATTCCAGTTCCTGCATGACGGCGGGAATGGTCTTCAGGCCCTTGGCCTTGATCAGCCGGCGGACCTCATCATGGCCGAGCGTGGTGCAGCCGCACATCGGCTGCACCGCCGCCGGATTATATTTGTCGCCGATGGTAAGTACCATCAGCTTCTCGACCAGCCCGGTGCAGGAGCCGCAGGAGGCGGACGCCTTGGTGTGAGCGCGCACGTCGTCGAGCGAGGTCAGGCTTTTGGCCGTGATCGCGCCAGTGATCTTTCCCTTGCAAACGCCGTTGCAGCCGCAGATTTCCGCATCATCCGGCAAGGCTGCAACGGCCGCCATAGGGTCCAGGGAGGCGCCTCCCTGGTATGACTGGCCGAAGATAAGCGTGTCGCGCATTTCCGATATGTCGGTCTGCTTCTTCTTGAGGTCGTTGAACCAGGCGCCGTCCGCCGTCTCGCCGTAAAGCACGGTGCCGATGATGCGGTCATCCCTGAGCACCAGGCGCTTGTAGACGCCGGCCGCGGCATCGCGCAGCACGATCTCCTGGCGGTCCTCGCCCTCGGCAAAGTCGCCAAGCGAGAACAGCTCGATGCCGGTGACCTTGAGCTTGGTCGGCGTGTCCGAATGGGCGAAGGCGGCGGCCTCGTCGCCGGCCAACTGGCTGGCGGCGACACGCGCCATCTCATAGAGCGGTGCGACCAGGCCGTAGACCATGCCGTTGACCTCGGCGCATTCGCCGAGCGCGAAGATGTCGGGGTCGTTGCTGCGCATGCCGGCATCGACGACGATGCCGCGATTGACGGCAATGCCGGCGTCTTTCGCCAGCGTCGCATTCGGCCTGATGCCGACCGCCATGACGACCAGCGTCGCCGGGATGACGGTGCCGTCGGCGAGCTCCACCTGCTCGACCTTACCCTTGCCTGTGATCGCCTGGGTGTTGGCCTTGGTGATGACCTTGATGCCGCGCTGCTCGACGGCCCGCTGCAGCAGATAGCCGGCGGCCGGATCGAGCTGACGCTCCATCAGCGTCGGCATGACATGCAGTACGGTGACGTCCATGCCCTGCGCGTTCAAGCCCGCTGCCGCCTCCAGCCCGAGCAAGCCGCCGCCGATGACCACGGCCTTGGCCCGTGACTGCGCGGCCAGCATCATCGCCCGAACATCGTCGAGATCGCGATAGGTCAGGACGCCCGGCAGATCATGGCCGGGCACCGGGATGATAAACGGCACCGAGCCGGTGGCGATGACGAGCTTGTCGTAGGGCTCGGTCACGCCATGATCGGAGGTGACGGTCTTTGCCTGCCTGTCGATGGCGACGATCTTGTGGCCCTTGTAGAGGGTGATCCCGTGCTTGATGTACCAGCCATCGCCATGGATGATGATCTCCTCATAGTCCTTTTCGCCTGACAGAACCGGCGACAGCATGATGCGGTCGTAGTTCACGCGCGGCTCGGCATTGAAGATGGTGACCTGGTAGAGGTCCGGCGCCTTTTCCAGCAGGTGCTCCAGCATGCGCCCGGGGGCCATGCCGTTGCCGATGATGACGAGTTTTTCGGTCATGTCCTGATCCACTCCTGTCTCATTCAGCCGCGTAGGAAAGACCTGAAGCTTCGGCGGCGGCCGCGCGCTCCATCCGCCGGATGCTGAAGTGCATCCAGGCAAAGCAGGTGGCGACGATGACGAAGAGCAGCATGAAGCAGCTCGACCAGACGCCGGTGAGGTCGTTGAGTGCTCCGAAGGCGATTGGCAGGATAAAGCCGCCGAGCCCGCCAATCATGCCGACAACGCCGCCGACCGCGCCGACACTCTGCGGGTAGTAAACCGGGATGTGCTTGTAGACGGCGGCCTTGCCAAGGCTCATGAAGAAGCCGAGCACGCAGGCAACGGCTATGAAGGCGAGCGGGCCGATCTCGAAATGAAAGGCGATCGGCCCGCTGATGCCGTGCACGACGTAGTCTGCCGAGGGGAGAGACAGAACGAGAGTCGCGACGGCACTGACCGCGAAGGTCCAGTAGAGCACGGTGCGGGCGCCGATCCGGTCGGATAGCACGCCGCCATAGGCGCGAAAGATACTCGCCGGGATCGAATAGACCGCGCCGATCATGCCGGCGGTCGCGATGCCGAATCCGTAGACGCCGATCAGGTAGCGCGGCAACCACAGCGACAGCGCCACGAATGCACCGAAGGCGAAGAAATAATAAAAGGCGAAGCGCCAGACCTGCAGGTTCTTGAGCGGCGCGAATTCCTGCAAGAAGCTTCTCGCGGGTGCTGCCTTGCCGGCGCGGCGCTCGCGGATGACCGGATCGTCGTCGGTGGTGAACCAGAAGACGGCGGCCATGACCACGAGTGCTGCCGCCCAGATCAGCGCGACCGACTGCCAGCCCCAGGAGAGAAGCACGAATGGTGCCAGGAACTTGGTGACCGCGGCGCCGACATTGCCGACACCGAAAATGCCAAGCGCCGTGCCCTGCTTGCCGGCCGGGAAGAAGCGCGAGACATAGGCGACACCGACGGCGAAGGAACCACCGGCGAGCCCAACGCCTAACGCGGCGACCAGCATCTGTCCGTAGGTTTGCGCAAAAGCGAGCAGGAAGGTCGCGACCGCCGCCGCAAGCATGGTCGCGGTGTATACCAGCCGTCCGCCAAAACGGTCGGTCCAGACACCGAGCACCATGCGCACGAGCGAACCGGTGAGGATCGGCGTGCCGACCAGCAGGCCGAACTCCGTCTCGTTCAGCCCAAGGTCCTGCTTTATGCGCACGCCGATGATTGAAAATATCGTCCACACCGCGAAGCAGACGGTGAAGGCGATGGTGGACATCACAAGCGCCTGGCGGGGAGCATTGTCCTGGCTGGGCGCGGCTGGGAGATTTGCGGTCAACGTCTGGCTCCGGTTTGCGGCGTGGGAGGCACCGCGGATGTTTGTGGGTGAATGATCAGCGGCGCGGCATCGGTGCGTGCAACGAGACCGGGCTCGCCACGGTCAGGTCCTTGCTTTCCGTCTCGGCGCCGACGGGAAACAGCAGGAGCGCGGCGGTGAACAGTGCCGCCGTCAGCGCGCTGCTGGCCAGAAAATCGCGGCGCGTGAAGTCCGCGAGGGACGCGCCAGTTCCGATCCGTTTCGTCATCGTCGTCTCCGGTTGGGCGCCGCTTGGGACCAGCGCCGTCGATCGCGTAAAAACAAAAAAGCCGCCGGTCAGGTCTTTGCGCGCCCGTCCATCCGGGATCGCGTATTGACCTGAGCGGCAGCTTTGCCTGTGGCGCCCGCCATTGGACGCCGTGTCACTTGGCCCTTTCGGACCCACAATCTGAAAAGCAGGAAGCGTGCCAATTCGACAGCGCTCCAGATTATTAAATGAAATCAATGTGAACCGCAGCCGCGCGATTCTTGACCAAGCCCGGCAGCGGATCAAAGATTAGTCAGAATGCCTTGCACAGCAGCATAATATTTGTGCAATGCGGTAGATTGCCCATTGCCGATGCAGATTGCCAATTGTGGATGATGACGCGATTTCCGGTCATGGCCTTACTCCGCGGCTTCCACGAAGCGGTGGCGTTCGTAGAGGAACTTCAGCACCGCCTCGCGGCAGCGCAGGAAGGTCCGGTCGGAGGAAAGCTCGATGCGCCGGCGCGGCCGGGCCAGCGGCACCGCAAGCACCTCGCCGATGGTCGCCGCTGGACCGTTGGTCATCATCACGATGCGATCGGACAACAGCACCGCCTCGTCGACATCGTGCGTGATCATGATCGTCGTCGAGCCAAGCCTCGAATGGATATCCATCACCGCATCCTGCAGATGGGCGCGCGTCAGAGCGTCCAGCGCACCGAAGGGCTCGTCGAGCAGCAGGATCTTCGGCTCCATGGCCAGCGCGCGGGCGATGCCGACGCGCTGCTTCATGCCGCCCGATATCTCGGCGGGCCGCTTGTCCCTGGCATGCGCCATCTGCACGAGGTCGAGATTGCGCATGATCCAGTCATGCCGCTCGGCCTTGGTCCTGGTCGAACCGAACACCTTCGACACCGCCAGATTGATGTTCTCGTAGACGGTGAGCCACGGCAAAAGGCTGTGGTTCTGGAACACCACGGCGCGCTCGGGTCCGGGGCTGTCGACCTCCTTGTCCTCGAGCAGGACCGCGCCGGCGGAGACTCTGGTCAGCCCGGCGATCAGGTTGAGCAAGGTCGACTTGCCGCAGCCGGAATGGCCGATGATGGAGACGAATTCGCCTTTGTCGATGGTCAGCTGGATGTCTTTCAGCACCTCGCTGACCTGGCCGCCGCGGGCAAAGGATTTGTCGATATGGTCGAGTTTCAGGTAGGCCGTCATCGCCCCTCTCCTCACTTTGCCGTTGTGCCGCGGGTGACGAAGGCGCCGACCGCCGCGACCAAGCGGTCGAGGCAGAAGCCGGTGACGCCGATATAGGCGAGCGCGACGATGATGTCGGGCAGCCGCGACGAGTTCCAGGCGTCCCAGATGAAGAAGCCGATGCCGACGCCGCCTGTCAGCATTTCGGCGGCGACGATGGCGAGCCAGGACAGGCCGATGCCGATGCGCAGGCCGGTGAAGATGTAAGGTGCCGCGGCCGGCACCATGATCTTTACGAAGAATTCGAGCTGGTTGAGCCTGAGGATGCGGGAGACGTTTCGATAATCCTCTGGAATGTTGCGGACGCCGACGGCAGTGTTGATGATCACCGGCCAGATCGAGGTGATGAAGATGACGAAGATCGCCGACGGGCTGGAATCGCGGAAGGCAGCCAGCGACAGCGGCAGCCAGGCGAGCGGCGGCACGGTGCGCAGAATCTGGAACACAGGATCGAGGCCGCGCATCGCCAAGATCGACTGGCCGACCAGCGCACCGAGCGCGACGCCGACGATGGCAGCCAGGCCGAAGCCGATGGCGACCCGCTGCAGCGAGATCAGCACCCGCCAGGCCAGTCCGATATCCTGCGGACCATAGTCGAAGAACGGATGGGCGATCAGATCGTAGGCCTCGTTCCATACCTGGCTGGGTGGCGGCAAGCTGGCATTGGGCGACGAGCAGGCGACCTGCCAGACGACGAGCATGACGATGATGACTACGGCCGGCGGCACCAGCGTGCTCGCCAGCTTGCCGGCGATCGCGGCGGGATCGAAGCGGCGCCTCACCTTGGCGGTGAAAGCTATGACCTCTGCAGGCTTGGCAGGCGCGGGGAACGCCTTCACCTTGGTGTCCTCGATGGCTTGAATAGACATTTCGCAAAAAGCTCCTTGAGCACTGGCAAGCGGCGCAGCGGCGGCGCTTGCCGTCGACGTCAGGCCGATGCCTTGATCTTGAGGCTGTCGAGATAGGCGGACGGGTTGGCCGGATCGAAAATCTTGCCGTCAAAGAAGGTCTCGACGCCGCGCGATGGAGACGCCGGGATATCGGCCGCAGCAACGCCAAGATCCTTGGCCGCCGCGCGCCACAGATCTTCGCGGTTGACTTGATCGACCAGCGCCTTGATGTCGGTGGTCGCCGCGAATTTGCCCCAGCGGATGTTTTCGGCGAGGAACCAGCTGTCGTGGCTCTTGAACGGATAGGACACACCGCCCTTCCAGAACTTCATGTAGAGGTCGGTGCCGGTGACGACGCGGTCATTGCCGTAATTGATGTCGCCCTTGAGGCGGCCGATGATGTCGGCTGTCGGCACGTTCATCCATTGCCGCTTGCCGATGATGGCCGCCATCTCGTCCTTGTTTTCCATGGCTTCGCACCATTGCTGGGCTTCCATGACGGCCATCAGGATCGCCTTGGTGGCGTTCGGGTACTTGTCGATGAAGGCGGCGCGCAGGCCGAGCGCCTTTTCCGGATGGCCTTTCCACAACTCGCCCGTGGTGGCGGCGGTAAAGCCGACGCCCTGATGGACGAGTTGCTCGTTCCATGGCTCGCCGACGCAGAACACGTCCATGTTGCCGACCTTCATGTTGGCGACCATCTGCGGTGGCGGCACGACGATGGTCGAGACATCCTTGTCGGGATCGATGCCGCCAGCGGCCAGCCAATAGCGCAACCAGAGATCATGGGTGCCGCCCGGGAAGGTCATGGCGGCCTTTACCTCCTTGCCTTCGGCCTTCTTGGCCGCGAAGGCGTCCTTCAGCTTGGAGGCATCGAGGCCGACGCCGGTGCCGGCATATTCCTGCGCGACGGAGATCGCCTGGCAGTCGTAGTTCAGCCGCGCCACGATCGCCATCGGCATCGGCTGGTTGTTCTGCGTCACCTTGCCGGTATGCATCAGGTAAGGCATCGGCGTCAGGATATGGGCGCCGTCGATGCCGTTGGCTTCGCCGCCGAGCATCAGATTGTCGCGCGTCGCGCCCCAGGAGGCCTGCTTGAGCACCTCGACATCGGGCATGCCGAATTTTTCGAACAGGCCCTTCTCCTTGGCGATCATCAGCGGCGCCGCGTCGGTCAGCGCGATGAAGCCGAGCTTGGCGCCGGTGACTTCCGGTGCCGCGGGCGCCGCATAGGCGCCAGACGGCAGCAGCGCGCGTGCCGCTGCCAGGGTTGCCGCGGTGGCAGCACTTGCCCTCAGAAAATTGCGGCGGGTCATGCCCTCGAGAGGGGCTTCAGTCTTAATGCGTTTCGTCATCGTCGTCTCCCGTTGGGCACTGCTTGGGATCAGCGCCGTCGATTGCCGTGCTCGGTCAAAACAAAAAAAGCCGCCGGCCAGGCCGCGCGCGTCCGTCCATCCGGGATCGCGTGTTGACCTGAGCGGCAGCTTTGCCTGTAGCGCCCGCCATTGGACGCCTGTTCCGTGACCCGAAAAGAGTCTGCTTATTGCAATGCAGGAACCGTGCCAGTTTCGGAATGGATGACAAACATCAATGAGATCAACGGCATGCCACAATCATCGGCGCGCTGGCCCGTTGGGCGAGCAAGCCAAAGATTGTTCATTAGCGCAGTTGCACGCATAATTTTTGTGCAATGCACAAGAATGGCGCGAAAATGATCAGGCTTCGGCGCGCGCCAATTTCTGCCCGGCAATGTAGGCGTCGACCTCGTCGGGATCGAATATCTGGCCATCGAAGAAACCATCGGGGCCGAGCACCAGACTGGCGCCGGCGGAGCCGACAGGTGTGGCAGACGCCAGCGCGCCCTCCACCTTAGAATTGGCGCCGGGAAGTGCGACGCCGAGCGGCTTCAGCGCTGCGCGATAGAGGTCGGGCCGGTAGGTGTCCCGCGCGAGCGCCATGTGGG
Source organism: Mesorhizobium sp. WSM4814 (assembly GCF_055811595.1). Classification (NCBI taxonomy): domain Bacteria; kingdom Pseudomonadati; phylum Pseudomonadota; class Alphaproteobacteria; order Hyphomicrobiales; family Phyllobacteriaceae; genus Mesorhizobium; species Mesorhizobium sp. WSM4814. The sequence continues at coordinate 3,441 of NZ_JBVVQT010000028.1, read as the reverse complement.
CAACGCTGTGCTTGACCTGCCCCCAACGGACCATCTGCGTGTAGAACCACAGCGCGTGGCTTTTCCACGGAAAATTTGCCGCCTTGCCGAAAGCCAGAAAGAAGTCCTCGACGGCCAGTTCCGCGCCGCCGCCCAGCGCAAGATGTCCGGTCAGGATCGGCATCTGCAGCGCCGGCGAAAGGCCGAGGAAGGAAGGCTGCGCCATCAGGGCGGCCAGTTCGCCGCGGTTTGCCGGATCCTGGCACCAGCGCGCGGCGTGATGGAGCGCGCGCAGCAGCGCCGAAAGCGCTTCCGGGTGTTTTTCGGCCCAGGCCTTGCGCACGCCGACGACTTTCTCGGGGCTGGTCTTCCAGATGGTGGCCTTGACCGTGGCGATATGGCCGGTGCCGGCGACGACCGAGGCGCTGTTCCAGGGTTCACCGGCGCAGTAGCCGTCGATCCTGCCGGCGGCGAGTGCGTCGGCCATGAAGGGCGGCGGCACGATGACGATTTCTATTTCGCGCGACGGGTCGATGCCGCAGGCGGCGAGCCAGTAGCGCAGTTCGTAATTGTGTCCGGAGTGCGGATGCACGACCGCAAAGCGCAGGGGATCGCGACCGGCATTTGCCCGTTCACGGATCAGCGCTCCCAAGGCCTTGCCGGCCCGCGCCGGATTGAGATCGGGCAAGGCGCCGTGCGCGGCCATGCCTGCCCAGAGCGTGTTCGAAACCGTTACGCAGTTGCCGCCCAGCCCCAGCGAGAACGGCACGATCGTGTCGGAGGCGAGTGGGGTGAGCCCCAGATTGCAGGCGATCGGCATCGGCCCCAGCATATGCGCCAGGTCGAAATGTCCGATCGCGATGCGGTCGCGGATGTTGGCCCAGGACGTTTCGCGACTAAGCGTCAGGTCGACGCCTTCGCGCGCGGCAAAGCCGATCTCCCTCGCTGCGACAAGGACGGCGCTGTCGAAGAGCGGCATGAAACCGGCATTGATCTGGTGTTCGGCCGCCATGCTCAACTCTCTCCGGGATCCAGAAGGCCTGCCGCCGTCACCAGGCTCTGCGCGATTTCGCTTATCTTGCGGTTCTGGTTCATGGCGGTCTTGCGCAGAAGCGTATAGGCCGCGTCCTCCGACAGGCCGCGTGATCGCATCAGGATGCCCTTGGCGCGGTCGATGACCTTGCGATCCTCCAATTCACTGCGGGCTTCCTCAAGTTCGCGCGCCATCCGCGAAAACGCGTTGAAGCGGCTGATCGCCATGTCGAGGATCGGCTTGACACGCTCCTGGCGCAGCCCGTCGACGACATAGGCGGAGACCCCCGCTTCCACCGCAGCTTCGATTGAAGCCTGATCCGACCGGTCCACGAACATGGCGATCGGCCGCTTCACCACGCGCGAAAGCTGGAACATGTTTTCAAGCATATCGCGGTTGGGATTTTCGAGATCGATGACGATTACGTCCGGTTCGATCTCGGCAATGCGCCGCGCTATTCCCGCAACATCGTGAACGACCGTGACCTGCTCATGCCCGGCCTCCCGCAATCCCGCCTCGATGATGGAGGCGCGGATGTGGTTTTCGTCGATCACCAGGACGGTGAGGGATTTCCGGATCATGCCGCATTTTGCGCACGCAGCGTGATTGTGCAATGCGGCATGGCGAGAATTGACGAAGTCATCGCTTCGGGGACCGTAACATGTTCGCGGAACCGACCGTTAAGCCTCTCTAAACGCATCTGACTTTGCTTTTGTATCCACCGCGCTATTTCCCAATTGCGACCTTGTCTCGCTGGCTTTGAAATTGGAGGTTTCCATGGATCGGCGATTATTTTTGACAGGAGTGTTTGGCGTTGCTGGGGCAGCAGCCCTTGCGAGCGCAGTTCGGCCAATCAACGCGGTGGCCGGCGTACCGAGCGCCAGAAGTGGCATCCTCGATGAACTCGACGCGCTGGAGACAGAGCCGTTCGAAGATGAGGATACTCAGGCGGAGCCGGTCCGACATCGGAGCTGGCACCGCAGGCGGCGGCGCCGGCGGCGGGCTTGGAGAAGGGCCTGTCGTCGTGCCTGGCGATATGGCCGTCTGCGCAGACGGTGTTTTCGCAGGCGTGTTTGGGTCTGGGACTGGTATTATTAGCAGTTAGTGTGCTGAAAACCCCGGTGGTTGCCGGGGTTTTCAGTCTCAGACTAGCCGAATACGGCGAATTTTTCAGGGATCCGCGCGAGTTGTCAGGCCTGCCAGTGATAGGCAGGCCTAAATCAGACTTGATTTTCCCAAGAGAAAACTTTCCGCCGGTTTGGGAATCGTCCCACCCATGATTGTAAACGGTCCTTAGTCAGGGTAGAATTTTAGAGAATTCTAATAATTGTCTGTGACCAGTTGGCGTGCTCTTCGCTGCCCGCTGCAGATCGGCCCCACACCGATCGGGCCCGCGCTCTCGGCCAGAGGCGCGGGCTTTTCATTGACGTGCCGTAAGGCCGCGGCCGAAGAACGGGATGGCTCCAACAAGGCGTTACCCGGTTTTCCATTCCTCTACGGCTAACTCGGTGCTTTTGTTAGTCGCGCGCTTGGGAACAAGCGCCAGATAGCGAAGTTATAGCGTAAGGAGTTTCTCCTATGGCTGACGAACAGGATAGAGCGCCGAACAACCCTGAAATCGTCGTTCGACGCTTGGTCAAAGAGACCGGCATCACCGAAGAACAGGCCCGAGAGCTTATCTCCTTCCTCGGGTTCCATTGGGCATCTCTGCTCCGGGAAGCAAAGTCGCTAGCTGCAAAGCGGTAGGCGGGTCTGTTCAGATTATAATCGCCGCTCGGTGAACGACTAAGGCGTCTCGCCCGCCGTGCCGAAAGGCGCCTGGGCTTTTTGGTTGTCCGAGATGTCCTGAATCGTATTTAGTTGCGCAGAATGTTTTAGCCCGAGAGGTGGTATGCCGATTTATCGAAAAGCTAAAGAAGCTGGCGTCTTCAGTGCATCCGAAGTGGCTACGCTGGGCCGTGTGTTTGACCGGCTCAAGAGGGAGGGCGACTCCGAACATCTACGTGAGGCTCTCGCGTCCCGGATTCTTGCAAATTATTCGGCCGGTATCACTGACGAGGACGAACTTGTCTCAGCGTCGAAACTGCCGTTGGGTCGGTAGACGGAACCAAGGTCCTGCTTTCGCCGCTTTTTCTCGACCCTTCGCTGGAACATAGATTCAAGCCGGAAGTTCGGGGCGTGCAGCATGGTCTTGGTCCCTCTCAAGATTTGCTGCCGGTCGGGTGATGCTCCGATCAGCCCGCGCCCTCCCTCGTGAGGCGCGGGCTTTTCCGTTCAGGAACCGAAACTATCAGGGCTCTTCGGACGTCCAGCCCCTGGCGCCGAGCAACGCGGCCTGGACCCGGCGAATCAAGAGCACCACTGCCCCGACGAACATTCATGCAACCACCGCCATGTCTTCGCGTTTAGCCACTTCAATTCTGGAGAGC
>NZ_JBVVQT010000027.1:0-70736 GCF_055811595.1 Mesorhizobium sp. WSM4814 | reverse complement strand
CATAGCCATCGCCTGTGGCCCGCGGGTTCCTTCCTCGGGGACTTTCGTACGCCTGCCGGCGCCCGAAACTCTTCACGTTAGGAGAATGGCGGCTTTTGGATAGAAGTTTTCGATAGCAGACGTTCTAGACAAGAAGTTGCGTTCATTAGCGGCTCTACCCACAGCGGCTAATCAACCTATCATTGATATCCCGATCTCATGCATCCATTATGCAAGGATCGGTGGGGGGCATGACGATGGTAGATCGACTCTTTTCGCAGACTAGCGCTGCCGTCAAAGCATGACTCAAAGCACGTCTTTGTTCTCTGCCGCCGAGCCGGGACTAGGCTATATTTTCCAGTCCAGGTACGCCTTGTTGCGAATGTTTGACCTGCCCGAAGATGGCGAGGTCTACATCGAGCGAAACGACGATGTCGAGTTCGTGCAGTTCGACGGCAGTATCACTTTGGCATCCCTGAAGCATAAGGCTTCTGGAGATCGCTTGACCGATCTGTCGGTGGACTTCTGGAAATCCGTGCGGGTTTGGGTCGCTCAGTACAAGAACTCGGGGAAAGTAGCGTCGACCGCGCGGTTCATTCTATTCACTACCGCCAGCGTGTCGTCAGGCTCCTTTCTTGAACTGTTTGTCGGTACCGGTGGTTCAGCCGAACAACGTGCAAATCAAGCCGGCGAAGCTCTTTCAGCGAGTACGTCCAAGGAAATCGCCAAGGTGAAAGCCGACCTGGCTGAACTGAGTGACACCGATGCTCAAGATTTTTATTCCCGCATCACAATTTCAGCCCAGACAGCTCGAATTGATGACATTCCGGAGTTGATCAACCAGCGCCTCAGGACCACGCGGAAAGAAGACCGAGTGGCGCTGTTCAACCGGCTCGAAGGATGGTGGACAGATCTGGTTATCCGCGTCCTGACGGGCAAAGCGGGACCCGCCATCAAGGTTCAGGACGTCACTGACAAGCTCGTCATGCTCAGCGATCAGTTCAAAGCCGACAACTTGCCGATCGACTTTCGAGGGAAGAAACCCGACGAAATCGATGTGTCGAAAGACCCCCGCATGTTTGTTTCCCAGCTTCGGGCTTTGAAGTTGTCAGAGCAACGCATTCAGCATGCCATCATCGACTATTACCGAGCCTATGAGCAGCGGTCCCTATGGGCGCGTGAGCGATTGATAATAGCCAGCGAACTGGAAGACTATGAAGACCTGCTCATAGAGGAATGGGACAGGCACAAGGCCGTATTGTGTGAGAAGATAAGCGACACCAGCCACGATGACGCGTGCATTGCCGCCGGCGAAGCACTCTATCGCTGGGCGTTGGAAAATACCGGTCACCTGCGCATCCGTGAACGGGTAACGGAGCCCTATGTTGTCCGTGGTGCTTTCCAGATTCTGGCCAATGACCGGCCGTCGCCGCGGGTCCACTGGCATCCCCGTTTCCTCGAAAGCCTCGCCAGTATTCTGGGAACTGCAGCATGAAGGATTGGGGACGCAGACCAATTGAGGTCCGAAACCTGTTCAACCCCGCGTTTTGCGGGCTGATCCTTTATCGGGCATTTGTAGCGTTCCAGGAAGCCGACCCTCGCGGAATGCCTTTCTCCATGTCGTTGTTGATTTTGCCGCTGGCCCTGCAACGGCATTCGCGTGAAGTGATCCAGCGCGGCAATCGGAATTATCTGCTTCGAGTGATGGCAGATCACCCAGAACTACGGATTGGCTTTGCCCAACGGTGCACGGAGATGTTGCCCTTCACGCTCGAGGCGCTTGGTGTCCTCCACAGCGTTGGCACGTTAAGCGTTTCAGATGAAGGCCGACTGATTACCAAGCCAGAAGGTGTCAAGAAAACGGTGAGCGGTACAGATGAGTCTAAGCAGGCCCAACGCGTCGCTACCTTCATCGGCAAGGAATTCGCGAGCATAGGCCGCAGCAGCACTGTCTACACAACGATGGGGATAAGGCCTTGAAGATCAAGTCGCTTCATATCTACAGCGATGATGGTCGCCGTCGCGACGTCACTTTCCACGATGGGCTGAACATCCTCACCGGCCGCTCATCGACTGGTAAGTCCGCACTTTCAGAAATCATTGAGTTCTGCATGGGCAGATCCACGTTCAACGTCCCAGAAGGCGTAATCAGGGACAAGGTGAGGTGGTATGCCGTCATTTACCGTTTCCTCGGTCAGGAAGTTCTGATCGCCAAGCCAGCGCCCGGTCCGGGCGCGCTGTCATCAAGCAGCGTTATGGTCTGGCGCGGGGCTGAGGTAAACGCGCCCGCCTTCGACGAGCTCATCGTCAATGACAACGATGATGGCGTAGTTGCGCTTCTATCGTCACTGCTCGGTATTCCTGAGAACACCACGGACGTGCCTCTCGAGAGCAGCCGTGAGAGCTACGACGCCAACATCAAGCACACCTACTATTACCTGTTTCAGAAGCAGGGGATTGTCGCGAACAAGGATCAGCTGTTCTACCGCCAGAACGAGGACCACCAACCGCAGACTATCAAGGACACTTTGCCCATCCTGCTGGGCGTGTCCGGTCGCGACAAGTTCACGCTACAAACCAAATTGCGCACGGCGAACCGTGACCTGCGCCTCAACGCAAAGCTCGTCGCACAGGCGCAGGATGCCATCGACAATTCGGAACAGCGGGCAATCGGCCTACTATCCGAAGCCCGCGCAGTCGGCATAGCCATCCGGGCCGACAGTGGCACGGATGTCGTTGACCTCTTGCGTCAGGCCATGGACTGGCAGCCTCAGTCAATACCTGATGAGGACGGCGATCGCTTGTCGATCATCGAAAGCGAACTATCGGACATTCGAGAACGCCGTCGCGAAGCCCAGCGACAGATTGAAAGCGCTCAGCACTTCGCCCGGCAAGCCAACGGCTTTGAGGGAGAGGTTGTCGAACAACGCGACCGCTTGGCTTCGATCAAAGCGCTGCCATTCAACAAGGCCACCGGTGACTGGCAATGGCCATTCGCACCAGCAAACCTGGGGCTAGAGACACCTATCGCGACGGCAATGCTGGCGGAATTGGCGAATCTTGACCGGGAACTCGAAGCGGTTACCGGTGAGAGGCCAGCCCTTGAGGCCTACCTTGCGGCGCAACACAGGGACGTCACGGCGCTGTCCGATCAGATTCGAACCAAGGAACTTGAACTGTCTTCGGCAATCGCCAGCAATGAAGTCATTGCCCAAATGAGTAGCCGAAACAATGCCGCCGCACGTGTCGTCGGTCGCATCAGTCTTTTTCTTGAGAACCTCGCAACAGACGAGGAGCTTGAGCGGCTACTCGTCGAGCAGCGTCGATTGAAGGCGGTCATCGCGGACATCGAAGGCCGTCTTGGAGCTGACGACAGTGAGTCCCGCCTGGTGGCAACGCTATCCAATATCGCCATGCATATGTCGTCCTACATCAAGGACCTGAGCGGCGAGTTCAATGAATTCCCCGCCAGACTGGACCTTCATAACTTGACGGTGGTGATCGACCGGCCTGGCCGGCCCGTCTACATGAACAAGTCGGGAGGTGGAGCCAGCCACCTTGCTTACCATCTCGCCGCTTTGCTTTCGCTTCATCGGTTCGCTGCCGACTATCAGCAACCGATACCTCGGTTCATGGTCATTGACCAACCAACCCAGGTCTATTTCCCTTCCGAGAGTGCGTACAAGGCGGTAGGGGGATCGGTTGAGCAAACTGAGCAGCAGCAGGACGCAGATCTGAACGCCGTTCGCCGCCTTTTTGAAGTGCTTTATAAGTACGCTACAAAAGATGTGCCGGGCTTTCAGTTGATCGTAACGGAGCATGCCAATCTCAGGGATGGCTGGTTCCAAGATGCTCTTGTTGAGAATCCATGGACGAAGCCGCCTGCGCTGGTTCCGGACGACTGGCCGGAAATGCCTCTCGACTAGCCGCGAGTCTTTGACCGCGCCGCTGTCGGCTATCATCTGGCCTGAAGACCCATCGTCATGGTGGTAATTTGTCGCTCTCAGCCCATTGGGCCTTTCGGTTTGCTGGAGTTAAGTGCGAAAAAACCGAGCTGACTCTCGCAAACTGCTTCCTGTGCAGGACAAGCGACACTTGGCCAGCGGTCCGTTGCAGTTACAACACGAACGGGGGCGAGAAACTGATGACCGCTGGGGAAATGATGAACAGTGATCTGGCAGCTTTGATCCGACGAAACGTGGAATCCATGGCGTTTCCGCCATCGGAAAGGGAAACGGTCACCTATGCAGAGGTGAGCGCGATGCCGCGCGTAATTGTTTCCCGGCCGGCTGCGGAGGATCTTCTGGCTGCAAGCTTTGTGCACTACGACTGTCATCGCAATTGCGGTGACCAAGCAGTCAATGATCCGAGCGGCAAAAGTATGCACGTATCTGGATGGCTTCCTTATGGAGAAGACCTGATCCTTCACTCGGTCTCCGTTATTGGAAACCAGTGGATTTGCCTGACGCCGCAGTTGGTGCCTGCGCCGAACAGGTTTGAGTTTATTCCAGACCCTCATCTCGAGTGGCGCGACACAGATGGAGGCCCAACCCGGACAGCATTCCGTCATGGGAATGAAGTGCCGGAAGCACTTCGCAGGGACCCGAGCCGTCATATCCGCATGCGGGATGAACTCCAGGCTCTTGTCGCAAGGGGACATTCGGTGATCGATGCCAGAGATCTCATTGCGACGTCCGTTCTTGGGAGATCGAGCCTCGGTTCGGAATGACCGGAATTCAGGCGCAGTCCCGACGTCCAGATGGCGAACCGCCGGCCCGGCCCGAGAACTCCCAACAGCGCGCTTGAGATCACCCGCGCGCGGCTCTACTGGTCCGAAAACCTCACGCTCACACCGCGCTGCCGAAAATAGGCCTGCATCAACTTGCGGCCCGAGCGGTTGTTCTGCGCCAACTTGGTCGGATCGAACACCGCCTGTTTTATCCCTTCTCGTGTCAGCGCCGCTTTAAGCGTCGCGATATGTGCGTCGATGTCGGCATTGTCCGCCCGCAGCGAGGCATAGATATTTCGGTTGCCTGGGCCACGGTCGGTTCGCTCACAGATGTCGTCCTTTGGTTGATTGAGCGGCGGCTTACCACAGTTTTGCGGCGCCGCCGATACCGATGAGACCGTCAATCGTCTCTACCGGCATAGCAGGTTCCTGGCGCGACCCGACACCCAGTTGGTCGCTGGAGATATCTGCTTTCTGGCAACCGCAAAATTGGTCTCTAGGTCCAAGTCGCTGCGCTAGCCGCCCGCTCCGCTTCCCCACGGGCCATGGAATGCACCCGGCCCGTCGATCCGTTCGAAGCCGTGCGCGCCGAAGAAATCGCGTTGCGCCTGGATCAGGTTCGAGGTGCCGCGGCCTTGGCGGTAGCTGTCGAAATAGGCAAGCGCCGACGACAGCGCCGGCACCGGCGAGCCGGCTTCCGACGCCCTTGCCACGATGCGCCGCAGCGATGGATGCGTTTCCTGCATCATCGCGATGAAGGCCGGTGCCATCAAAAGATTGGTGGCCGCCCCGCCGGTGCCGAAGGCTTCCGCCATCGTGTCCAGCAATTGCGAGCGGATGATGCAGCCTGCCCGCCAGATCTTGGCGATGGTCGGCATCGGCAGGTTCCAGTTGAATTCCTTCGATGCGCCGCTCATCACCGCAAAGCCTTGCGCATAGGCTGATATCTTGCCGGCGAACAGCGCCAGTTCGAGATCGCCAAGAAGCGCGTCCTTGTCTCCGGAAATGGTGGTCACGCCGCCTTTGCCATAGGCGTTTTCGGCGGCCAGCCGCTCGTCCTTGATCGACGACAGCACGCGCGCCGCCACCGCGGCCTCGATCGCGGTGGCCGGAATGCCGAGCTGCTGCGCCTCGATGACCGACCATTTGCCGGTGCCCTTCTGGCCTGCGCGGTCGAGGATGATATCGACCACCGGCTTGCCTGTCTTCGGATCGTCGGCGTCCAGCACCTTGGCGGTGATCTCGATCAGGTAGGAGTTGAGCCGGCCCTTGTTCCAGCCGGCAAACACCTGTGCGATCTCCTTCGGCCCCATGCCTAACCCGTCGCGCAAGATGCCGTAGATCTCGGCGATCATCTGCATGTCGGCATATTCGATGCCGTTATGGATGGTCTTGACGAAGTGCCCCGCGCCATCGGTGCCAAGCCATGCCGCACAGGGTTCATCCCTGAACTTGGCAGAAATGGCGGTCAGCACCTTTTCGACGCGTTTCCAGGACTCTTCGGTGCCGCCGACCATGATCGACGGTCCATGGCGCGCGCCCTCCTCGCCGCCGGACACGCCCATGCCGATGAAGGTGAGACCCGAATCGGAAAGCTCGGAGAAGCGCCGCATCGTGTCGCGGAAATTGGCATTGCCGGCATCGATGACGATGTCGTTGGCCGACAGCGCGCCGCGCAGTGCCGCGATCTGCTCGTCGACCGGCTTGCCGGCCAGCACCATGATGATGATCGGTCGCGGCGGCCGGATGGCGGCGGCGAGTTCCTCCAGGCTGTAGCAGGGCACGACCATATCCCTGAGCGTCCCGGCATTCTCGATGAAGGCGTCGGTGCGTGCCGCGGTGCGGTTGAAAACGGCTATGCGGTGCCCCTTCTCGGCGATGTTGAGCGCCAGGTTGGAGCCCATCGTGCCGAGGCCGATCAGACCGATTTCGGCTTTTTCCATCGTTTCTTCCCTGCTTTCGGATCTTTTGTTGAGGCGCGATTTGTAGCGGTGCCCATTTTTCTTGGGATGCCATTCTTGTCGAGATGCCAATCTTGCCGAAATGCCAATCTTGCCGAAATGAATGACGGGCCTTCAAGGCCGCGTCAACCGCCTCGCCGAAATGTGTTGCGCAGACTGCCGGCTGGTCCTCACCGCCTGATATCGATCGGCGCCTCTATCTTCACGATCTCGAAATCCGAGACGAGAATATCGAGCCGCGCCGTCCATCGGCCCGGGATCGGGACGACGAGATCGTCGACACGCCAAGTACCATCGGCGCGCTTTGTCGCCGCGCGTTTGATCGGTTCGATCGCGGCATCGGGTTTTGACAGCACCAGCGTCACTTGTTCAGCGTCGAGCGGGCCGAAATCGCCGGTCATGATGACGATCGAGGCGGCAACCGGTCCAACATGGCCGGGTGTGATGCTGAGGTCGGCCATCGCCTTCGGCGTGTGGATATGCACCGACGCCGGCTGCGCTGCTGCGATCGCCAGGGCGCGTGGCGGCGGCGTGAAGCGCCAGCCGGCGGCAACGCCGAATATCGCCAGAACGATTAGCATCTCAATGCCGATCGAGCGGACCAGCCTCTTCTGTACTTTCGTCTCTCCCGCTTCCGCCGGACCGGTCAGCTTCCAGCGGTTGATGGCGGCCAGAATGAACAGAAACAACAGCAGCGCCAGCTTGACCAGCAGCAGCCGGCCATAGGCGGTCTCGAGCACAGCTGTGGGCGCCTGCACCTGGATGACGGCCAGCACGAAGCCAGTGGCCGCAAGCACGGCCACGACGGGCAGGATCGCCTGGGAAAACCGATGCAGGAAAGGCGCGGCCTCGGCCGGCTTCCGCCTGATAGTGAGACCGAGCGGCGCCAGCGCCCCGGCCCAGAATGCAATGCCGGCGCCGTGCAGAAACACCATCGGCCTTGTCAGCCATTGCGGTTCGGCGGCACTTGCATGTCCGCTGGCGGCGAGGGCGGCACCGACACCGGCCAGGCCGACCAGGGCAAACAGCTTTGCGCCGCCGCGCGGCCCAACCAGCGACAGCAGGCCAAGCCCGAGCGCCACCAGCGCGACCAGCACCGTCCAGCCGAAGCTGGTGGCGAGCCCGGCCTGCCAGACGCCTGGCTGCGCCAGCCGGGCGAGCGGTGCGCCGAGCGCGTCCAGTCCCTGCAAGCCGAGCGACAACGGCGCCGCGACGAGGCCGCACAGGATCGCGGCGATGACGAAGCGCCGGCCGGAACGCCCGCCCTTCGCCAGCCAGGCGATGGCAAAGGCGCCGCCGACGCCGAGAAACAGGCCGACATAGAGAAAGACCTTGCCGATCCAGATCGCCGACCTCAGACCCCGGTCGACAGCTTCGGCGACGGCCGGCGCCGCACTCGGCGCGCCGATCGAAAACAGCACCGAGCCGCCGACCGGATGGCCATCGGCGGAGATCACCCGCCAGCTCAGCACATGCGTGCCGGATCCGAGCCGTTGCGGATTGTCGATGTCGAGCGTCTGGCCATTGAGCCGAAAGGATGTCAGCGGAACCGGCGTTCCATCGGGCCGCACCAAGGTCAGCATCAGCGGTGACACCGGCTCGCTGAAGGTCAGCGAGAACTGCGCCGGGCTCTGCGCCAGCACGGCGCCGTCCGTCGGCTCGGTTGTGACCAGCGCCGCGTGGGCGAAGGCCTGACCTGGCGCGGCAATGGCGGCAAGCAGCACGATCGCAGCCAGCAGGCAGATCGCAAATCGGCCGGTTGCGCAGACCGTTCGCAGCAGGGATGCAGCACTCATGTCACGGCACAAAACAGCGGCGCACTTTTTCGAACAAGGCGCGCCGCCAAATAATCATTGCTTCGGCGCAAGCTTGAGGCCGGGCGCCGGATATTCCAGCGCGTCCGCATCCTGGCCGGCCGCTGGTATCTCGATCCAACGTTCGGCGGCGCCGTCGCATTCCTGCACCACCGGGAAGTAGAGCGTTTGGCCGGCCGGCAGATCCGCCGCCAGTGTGCCGCGGAAGACGAATTCGTCGTAGAATTCGTCCGGCAGGCTGCCGCCGCTCCAATTCACTTCCTTGACGCCGCTGGACACCTCTTGACCATGGAGCTGATAGGATTTCTCATATCTGCCGTTCTTGACCTGCAGCGTCCAGCCGGCCTTCGGCATCGGCTTCACTGAAATCACTCCCTCCGGGATCTGCACGCGCACGGCGGTCGTCGCCTTGCCTTCACAGCCATGCGGCACGCGCAGGACGGCCTTGTAGGTCGAACCGACTGCCGCCTCCTGCGCTTCCAGCGTAATGTGGGCAAAGGCAGCACTTGTCCCCAGGACGAAAAACACGCCGGCCGACAGAAGATAATTGTTCATGATGGTTCCTCGAGTTTGAATTGAGCGGATCTGGCCGGATCAATTGGCATGGTCGTGCATGCCGCCCGTTTCGCCCATGCCTTCCACCGTGAACTCGACGGCGACCGTGCCGGCCTTCTCGAAAGTCAGCGTGGCGGGAAACGTCTCGCCCTGCTTGGGCTGACGCTTGAGGCCGACAAACATCAAATGATAACTGCCGGGCGCCAGCGCGACCTTGCCGCCGGCCAGGATTTCGAGGCCGCTGACCGGCCGCATCGTCATGACGCCGTCCTTGACGCCCATCTCATGCAATTCGGCCTTGGCCGAAATTTCCGAGGAGATCGACAGCAGCCGATCCGGCGAACTGCCGGTGTTGGTCACGGTGAAGTAGCCGCCGGCCACTTTGGCGCCAGGCGGTGTGGCGCGCGACCAGGGATGCACGATCTCGAGGTCGCCAGCCCTGAACTCATGCGCGAAAACGGCCTGGGCGCTGACGAACAGCAGGGCGAGGACGAGTACGGTGACGCCGAGTCGCTCCTCGAAGCTGCGCAGGAAGCGGCTGTTGCGGCCGAGCCGCGCGCGAAAAGTGTGAGACATGATAGCTCCATAGCTCCAGGAACTGAGAAATCGCGCCGTCGGCCGGTCGCGAACAGTTTCGATGTTGAACGAATTCGCCGGCGAAAAATTCCGCAAGGCGAACTGGGACGGATCAGGCCGTCACCGGAGGCGCGCGCGGATTCGACGGAGGGCGGTCGCGGGCAAAGTCGAGATGCCTGAACGCCGGCAGCTTAAACGCAACGGTTTCGACGGAAAAATTGCCGGGCAGCGTGGCGGCGGCGGGCGGCGGCACGTAGACAGCCGAGGCCATGCCGCAGCCGAGCACGCAGCAGGCTGGCATGTGCTGCTGGTGCGGATCGCCGCTTGGAAGCTGGGCCGCGCCCTGCTGGGTGCAGATGACGTTGCCGAAAGCGTCGCGTTGCGAAGCATCCGGCCCGATGCCGAAGGCGAATGCGCCAAGCACCGACTGGAGCACGAGCAAATAGGCCGCGGCGAATGTCGCCGGCATGCTCCATCGTCTCTGCCGGATGTTCAAAGACCTGCCTCCTCACGCAGCAACGGCAAGATATCTAGCACGCGGCCGGCGGTCGGAAAATCGCCAAATCACCACTGCGGCAACGCGGCGCTTTAATGCATGTCGCGCAAAAGCATGCCCTCGGGCCCTGACCCGAGGGTGTGCAGCGGTTTTGCGATAACGACATGCATAAAACAACAACCTAAAGCTCGCTACGCTTGCTGGCCTTCTGGAATCGACGTCAGCAGCGTGTGCCGCGCGGACTTCAGATGCTTGCGGCAGGCGGCGTCGACCTTGCCGAGATCGCGCGATTTGAGCGCCGCGATATAGGCCAGGTGTTCCGCGACCGCCACTTCGTTGCGCTCCCGCTCCTGCGCCTTGTTCCACTGATAGTGGTAGTGGAAGATCATGGCGATGACGTCGTAGAAATCGACGATGAAGCGATTATGCGACGCGCGGTGGATCAGCCGGTGAAAGCGCTCGTCGAGTTCCGAGAATTCGTTGAAGCGCGTGGCGATCTCGCGCGCCAGCAGGCGATGCTCGTCCTCCAGCAGGTCGAGGTCGGCCCACACCGGGCTGTCTTCCGGCAGGGCGGCGAAGGCGGCGGCCGAGCGCAGTTCGAACATCTCGCGGATTTCGGTCAGTTCCAGCGCGAAAGCGCGGGTAAAGCCTTTCAGCACCCAATGGCTGTTGCGGCGCTTCTCGATCAGCCCGAAGCGGGAAAAGCGGATCAGGAACTCGCGCACGCTGGTGGTGCCAACGCCGATCTCGCGCGCCAGCTCGAGTTCGTTGATCTGCATGCCGGGTTCAGCACCGCCGGCAAGCAGCCGCCGCATGAAGGAGCGCTCGATGATCTGCGAGAGCGTGTCGGTTTCTTCTTCGGGAAAAAAGTCGTCCGGCCGCGGCACGCGCAAAACCGTCTTGCTGCGTTTGTTCCAGGCGATCAGCCCGGTCTCTTCCATGCGCGCAAGGATGGTGCGGATCGTCGTGCGGCTGACGCCAAGCAGGGTGCCCAGCTCGGGCTCCGACGGCAGGCTTTTCGTTTCGTCGAGCAGCCGCAAACCGCGATTGTAGGCGTCCTTGTAGACGTTGTTGCTCTTCGACATCCCCTGCCCCGTTGCGCGCCGGCGCTTGCGGCGGCCGGCTTGAAGCGCGATATGCAGATGCTTCTGGCGCAGGCTCCCGGGAAGCGGAATCGCTTTTCGGAAGTCAGGCCTGGTTCCAGTGTCCGGTCCTCTGCGCATTCACGAGAACGCGCGGCTTCGTCACGAAAAAACAATTGACGCAAAACTGTTTTTTCACGATAAAAGACATTAACTGTTAACAGGCGCGTGTCAATCGCTTGCCGATCCCAGGAACACCCAGGAAACTGCCCGTGAACACCGCAAACAGCATTCTTCTGTCCCCCGCCGACAATGTCGCGGTCGCCAACGGCCGCATCGAGATCGGCGCGGTGCTGCCGGGCGGCGCCGTTGCCACGGCGCTGATCGAACCCGGCCACAAGGTGGCGATCAGGCCGATTGCCGCCGGCGAGGCCGTGGTCAAATACGCCCAGGCGATTGGCCGCGCCACTGAAGCCATTGCGCCCGGCGAGCATGTCCATTCGCACAATCTGGTCTTCGAATCCGGGCGTTTGCCGGTGGTGCCGCCGAGCGAGGCCGTGCACGCCACAGAGGCCGATCGCGCCCGCACCTTCATGGGCTACCGCCGCGCCGACGGCCGTGCCGGCACGCGCAACTTCATCGGCGTTCTCGCCAGCGTCAATTGCTCGGCCACCGTTTGCCACGCCATCGCCGACGAGGCGAACCGGACGCTGCTGCCCAGATATCCGGGGATCGACGGCTTCGTTCCCATCGTTCACGGCCAGGGCTGCGGCATGAGCGCCACCGGCGACGGCATGATGGTGCTGCACCGCACGCTTGCCGGCTATGCCCGTCACCCGAATTTTGGCGGTGTGCTGATGGTCGGTCTCGGCTGCGAGGTCAACCAGCTCACCCTCTATGGCCAGAAGGGCGTCGCCGCGGGAAAGCGCCATTTCAACATCCAGGAAGCCGGCGGCTCGCGCAAATCTGTCGAGAAGGCGTTGGTCGTGCTGGCCGAGATAGCAGAGGAGGTCGGCAAGCTTGAGCGTGAGCCGATCCCGGTCAGCGAGATCGTCGTCGGCCTGCAATGCGGCGGCTCCGACGGCATGTCCGGTATCACCGCCAATCCGGCGCTGGGCGCCGCCGTCGACATCCTGGCCGGCGTCGGCGGCATCGGCATCCTTTCCGAGACGACGGAAATCTACGGCGCCGAGCATCTTCTGGCCTATCGCGCGGCGACCCCGGAGATCGCCGCCAAGCTCGATGGCTATGTAAAATGGTGGGAAGACCATGTTGCCAAGCATGGCGCCTCCATCGACAACAATCCGTCGCCAGGCAACAAGCGCGGCGGCCTGACCACCATTTTGGAGAAGTCGCTTGGCGCGGTCGCCAAGGGCGGCCAGACGCCGCTCAACGGCGTCTTTGGCTACGCCGAGAAGGTCGGCGGCCACGGCTTGGTGTTCATGGACACGCCCGGCTACGACCCGGTTTCCGCCACCGGCCAGGTGGCAGGCGGCGCCAACGTCATCGTCTTCACCACCGGCCGCGGTTCCTGCTTCGGCTGCCGGCCGACACCGTCGATCAAGGTCGCCAGCAACTCGACCATGTACCATACGATGGAAGAGGACATGGACGTGAATTGCGGCGTCATCGCCTCGGGCGAAAAGACCATTGCCGGCATGGGCCGCGAGATTTTCGAGCTGATCGTCGAGACGGCTTCCGGCCGCAAGACCAAGAGCGAGGAGTTCGGCTACGGCGACAACGAGTTCGTGCCGTGGCACCTCGGCGCGACCCTCTAGACCAGCCATTAACTGATTTAAGACATGGACGGGCCGGCAAATGGCCGGTGGGAGGCTTTGCATGAAGAAACGCCGTGTCGGCAGCACCGCGCTCGAAATAACCGAGGTCAGCTTCGGCGGCGCGGCGATCGGCGGGCTCTACCGAGCCTGTCCACGCGACACGGCGATGCAGACGCTTCAGGTCGGCTGGGATGCTGGCTTGCGCTATTTCGATACCGCGCCGTTCTACGGCTTCGGCCTTTCGGAACGCCGCTTCGGCGATTTCCTGCGCGACAAGCCGCGGGACTCCTACGTGCTGTCGACCAAGGTCGGGCGCCTGTTGCGGCCGGTGCCGGAAGACCGGATTCCGGACCATTCCTATGTCGATCCGCTGCCCTTTGCGCCCGATTACGACTACTCCTACGACGGCATCATGCGCTCGGTCGAGTTCAGCTATGCGCGGCTTGGCCTCAATCGAATCGACGTCCTGTTCGTTCACGACGTCGGTGTCTATACGCATGGCGTCGAGAAAACGAAGCTGCATTTCCGCCAGTTGATGGATGGCGGGCTGAAGGCGCTGGAAGAGCTGAAGTCGTCCCGGGTCATTTCCGCCTACGGCCTTGGCGTCAACGAGGTTCAGATCTGTCTCGATGTGCTGCGCCAGGCGCCGCTCGACTGCATCCTGCTCGCCAGCCGCTATTCGTTGCTCGACCGCACCGCCGAAGCCGAATTGCTGCCGCTTTGCCGGCAACGGCAGACCTCGCTGATCATCGGTGGCGTCTTCAACTCGGGCATCCTGGCGACCGGCCCGGTGCCGGGTGCGCATTTCGACTACCTGCCGGCCACCCAGGACATTCTCGACCGCGTCGGCGCCATGGAAAAAATCGCCGCCGAGGGCGGCTATCCGCTTGCCGCGGCGGCATTCCAGTTCCCGCTGCACGAGCCTGTGGTGGCTTCTGTGCTGACGGGCACCGCCAAGCCGGCCAATCTGGAACGAAATCTGCAACTGCTCGACATCCAGGTGCCCGAAACAGCATTCGCCAAATATGATCCCTACACGGTCGTTCAGAAGCTCGGCTGATGCGCTGCGGCCTTCGCCGGTTGAACGGCGGACGGTGCGATCAGGAGGCGCCCCACCTTACGCCTCAAAAAAGAACGAATATTCCATCTTGACTGGCAGATGGAATTAATATTCCATGCCGTTTCGGGGAGGGGTTTGGCAATGAGGATCGGCACTCCCTTCCGGTCGAGGCATACGCAGGACGATATGAAACACCGCTTGCGTCGACCGGACCGATGCACTATCAAAATGCGGTAAATGTTTTTTATTGATAAAGTTCCGTTTGGCCAGCGCCTATCCAAACCGAGCTTCCGCTACGTTCACCGGGCGACCTAGGGAGGAAGTCTAAATGAAATTCGTGACCAGCATTCTCAACCGCCGCGTATTCGTGGCGCTCGCCGCCGCCTCGATGCTTGCCGGCGTGATGCATTCGGCGCCGGCTTCGGCGGCGGACGTAACCATTCCGATCATCGTCAAGGACACCACCTCTTTCTACTGGCAGATCGTGCTGGCCGGCGCCCGCAAGGCCGGCAAGGACCTCGGCGTCAACGTGCCGGAACTCGGCGCCCAGGCGGAGACCGACGTCAACGGCCAGATCTCGATCCTTGAAAACGCCGTCGCCGGCAACCCGGCTGCCGTGGTCATCGCACCGACCGAGGCCAAGGCGCTCGGCAAGCCGATCGACGAGGCAGCCACCAACGTCAAGATCATCGGCATCGATTCCGGCGCCGACTCCAAGGCCTTCACCTCGTTCCTGACCACCGACAATATCCAGGGCGGCCGCGTCGCCGCTGACGGGCTGGCGGCCGCGATCGGCGAAGCCAATGGCGGCAAAATCGAGGGCGACGTCGCCCTGATCACCGCGCTTCCGGGTGCAGGCTCGCTCGAGCAGCGCGCCCAGGGCTTCAAGGAACAGCTTGCCGCCAAATATCCCGGCCTCAAGCTCATTGCCGACAAATACGCCGACGGCCAGGCCACCACCGGCCTCAACATCGCAACCGACCTGATCACCGCCAACCCGAACCTCAAGGGCATCTTCGCCTCCAACCTGATCATGGCGCAGGGCGTCGGTCAGGCGATCGCCGAGAACAGCCTTGCCGGCAAGGTCGGGCTGATCGGTTTCGACAGCGACGAGAAGCTGGTCAAGTTCCTCAATGACGGCGTCATTTCCGGCCTCGTCGTCCAAGATCCGTACCGGATGGGCTATGACGGCATCAAGACGGCGCTCGCTGCCTCGAAGGGCGAGAAGGTAGAGGCCAATGTCGATACCGGCGCCAACCTCGTCACCAAGGCTAACATGAAAGATCCGAAGATCGACGCGCTGCTCAATCCGAAGCTCGACTGAGCACCGGCATTGGCGCACCGTTTC
The DNA here is from genome assembly GCF_055811595.1 of Mesorhizobium sp. WSM4814. Taxonomy (NCBI): domain Bacteria; kingdom Pseudomonadati; phylum Pseudomonadota; class Alphaproteobacteria; order Hyphomicrobiales; family Phyllobacteriaceae; genus Mesorhizobium; species Mesorhizobium sp. WSM4814. The sequence goes on along the minus strand of NZ_JBVVQT010000027.1, from coordinate 55,358 downwards.
CGGGGCTTTTTGCCCCGGAAACGACCTACACGCGTGCCACTCGTGAGGCCGATCTGGGAGGCCAATCTGGGAGGCCAATTGGGAGGAACGTCATGACGTCGACGGCGCAGGAACTGCATCCCGCCCCAACGCTGGAACCGGGCAGGACGATCCTCGAACTCAAGGGACTGGAAAAACGATATCCCGGCACGCACGCGCTGAAGCCGGTTGACCTCGCCTTCAAGGCCAGCGAAATCCACGCCATTGTCGGCGAGAACGGTGCCGGCAAATCCACCCTGATCAAGCTTTTGACCGGCGTCATGCCGCGCACCTCCGGCGATGTCATCTGGGAGGGAAAGCCGGCAGCGCTGGCGACGCCGCATGAGGCGATGGCGCTCGGCATCAATGCCGTGCACCAGGAGGTCGTTCTGTGCCGCCATCTCACTGTCGCGGCCAACATGTTCCTCGGCGAGGAGGATTCCCGCTTCGGCATCCTGCAGCAGCGGGCCATGGTCAGGGAAGCGCAGAAGATCATCGACGATCTCGGCTTCGATCTGCCGGCGCATGTCGTGCTGGGTGACCTGACCATAGGCCAGCAGCAGCTGATCGCCGCCGCCCGCGCCACCGTGCGCGGCACCAAGTTCCTGATCTTCGACGAACCGACTGCCTATCTCACCCGCAAGGAAGCCGACCAGCTGTTCACGCTGATCCGCCGGCTGAAGGGCGAAGGCGTCACCATCATCTACATCAGCCACCGCATGGAAGAGGTGTTCGAGCTCGCCGACCGCGTCTCGGTGCTGCGCGACGGCACGCTTGTCGGCACCAGGAACATCGCCGAGACCAACGACGCCGAGCTGGTCAAGATGATGATCAACCGCTCGATCGAGCAAGTCTATCACAAGGAGCATTTTACCCCGGGCGCGACGCTGCTCGAAGCCAGGAATCTTTCCGGCAAGGGCTTCGAAAATGTCTCGATGACGGTCCGTGCCGGCGAAATCGTCGGGCTCTACGGCCTGATCGGCGCCGGGCGCAGCGAGTTCGTCACCACGCTCTACGGCCGTCACCGCAAGTCGGCCGGCCAGATCCTCTGGGAGGGCAAGGAGGTTCAGGTCAACTCCGAGCATGACGCCATCAGGCTCGGCATGGCGCTGGCGCCGGAAAGCCGCCGCGACCAGGGCCTCTGCCTCAACCTGCCGGTCGGCCTCAATCTCAACCTGCCGATCTACAAGCGCATCTCCAGCAATCTGCTGATCTCCAGCGCACAGGAGAAGACCGAGGCGGATCGCCAGATCGCCAATCTCAGGATCAAGACGCCGACGCGTCACGCGCTCGCCTCCAGCCTGTCCGGCGGCAACCAGCAGAAGATCGTCATCGGCAAATGGCTGGCGCACGGCGCCAAGCTGTTCATCTTCGACGAGCCGACAGTGGGCGTCGATGTCGGCACCAAAGCAGAAATCTACCGCCTGTTCGGCGAACTGTTGTCCAAGGGCGCCGGCATCATCCTGATCTCGTCCTACCTGCCCGAGGTCTATGAACTCGCCGACACGCTGCATGTGTTCCGGCGCGGCAAGCTGGTGGCCACTCATGGTTTCCACACTGCCGACCATGAGGAGATCCTCACCCAGGCGCTGGCCGAGAAACAAGAAAAAACGGGAGGACAGATATGAGCACCGAGGCGATCGCGGCCGAAAGGCCGAAACGCAACTACAACGCCCTGTTCGGGCTGACACTGCTGGCGCTGCTGGTTCTTTTGTGGGTTATCCTGTCGGTGGCGACGCCGAGCTTCGCCTCCGCCAACAACATCTCGAACCTGCTGCGGCAAGGTTCGATGATCGCCATCCTGGCAGTCGGCCAGACCTTCGTCATCATCACCGGCGGCATCGACCTTTCCGTCGGCGCCGTGGTTGGCTTCGCCACCGTCATCGTTGCGATGCTGATCAATGCCGGCGTGCCGATTTACCTCGCCATCCTGATCACCTTGCTGGTCGGCGTCGCCATCGGCCTGTTCCACGGCTTTGGCATCGTCAAGATGGGCCTGCCGCCCTTCATCATCACGCTGGCGACGCTGACCTCGCTGCGCGGCATCGGCCTTTTGATGACCAACGGTAACTCGATCTCGATCAACAACGACGCCTTCCAGCTGTTTTCGCGCAGCTCGTTCCTCGGCGTCCCCAATCTGTTCTGGATGGTGATCCTGGTCGGCATCCCCGCCTACATCTTCCTGCATCACAGCCGCTGGGGCCGGTATCTGTTCTCGGTCGGCTCCAACGCCGAGGCCTCGCGTCTGTCCGGCGTCAACGTCCAGCGCACCATCTACATGGCCTATACGCTGTCGGGCCTCTGCGCGGCTTTTGTCGGCGTGCTGCTTGCCTCGCGCATCGGCATCGGCAATCCGACGCAGGCCGAGGGCTGGGAGTTGCAGGCGATCGCCTCGTCGGTGATCGGCGGCACCTCATTGTTCGGCGCCGTCGGCTCGGTGCACGGGCCGCTGCTCGGCGCCTTCATCCTCGCCACTATCAACAACGGCGCCAATCTCTTGAACGTCAATGCCTTCTGGCAGCGCATCATTACCGGCGTGCTGATCATCGTCATCGTCTATTTCGACGGCCTGCGCCGCCGCGGCAAATAGACCATCTTAACAACCGCCGGCCCGGCGATCGGGCCGGCGGCGCCATGAACCGACTGGATCAAAGCATGAAAGCCGTCATCTGCCGTTCGCCCGGCGATCTTGTTGTGGAAGACCGCCCGGCGCCGAGCACACCACCGCCGGGCTGGGCGCTGGTCGCGGTCAGTCATGTCGGCATCTGCGGCACCGACTATCACATCTTCGAGGGCAAGCATCCGTTCCTCGCCTATCCCCGCGTCATGGGTCACGAGGTCTCCGGCACCGTGATCGAGGCCGGCGAAGGCGTCGATCTGGCCGTCGGTGAGCCGGTGATCATCAATCCCTATCTCGCTTGCGGCAAATGCATCGCCTGCCGGCAAGGCAAGCCGAATTGCTGCGTCGGGATCGAAGTGCTCGGCGTCCACCGCGACGGCGCCATGTGCGAACGGATCCTGGTGCCGGCGCAAAATCTTTATCCGGCCAACGGCCTGTCGCTGGCCGATGCCGCCGCCGTCGAATTCCTGGCGATCGGGGCGCATGCCGTGCGGCGCTCGCTGGCTGATCCCGGCGCGCGCGCGCTGGTCATCGGCGCCGGGCCGATCGGCCTCGGCACAGCGCTGTTTGCCCGCATCGCCGGCCTCGACGTAACGTTGCTCGACATGAGTGCGGAGAGGCTGGGTTTTGCTGCAAGCGAACTCGGCTTCGCCACCCTCGACGGTTCGCGGCAGTCTGCGACCGATCTGGTGCGCGAGGCGACCAACGGCGAAGGTTTTGACGTGATTTTCGATGCCACCGGCAACACCCAGTCCGTGCAGTCAGCCTTCGCCCATGTCGCGCATGGCGGGACGCTGGTCCTGGTCAGCGTCGTCAAGGATGACATCGTCTTTTCCGATCCCGAATTCCACAAGCGTGAGATGACGCTGATCGGCAGCCGCAACGCGCTGCGCGCCGACTTCGACCATGTCGCCGCCTCGATCCGCGACGGTGCTGTGCCGCTGGCAAAGCTCGTCACCCATCGCACGACGCTTGGCGACACGCCGCGCGACCTCGCCCGCTGGGCGCACGAGAAATCGGGCCTGATCAAGGCTGTCATCCAGGTCGGATAAGACCGGACCTAAAGCGCCGATATCTTGAGCTCGACGCGCTCGGCCGGAAACCGCGTTTCGGCGAACTGGATCGGCTGGCCGTCCGGCGTGACGTTGACGGCGACCGTTACCAGCACGATGGCGCCGGGCTGCAGATCGAGATCGGCAAGGTCGGCGGCGTCCGCGTGGCGGGCCGACAGCACCGTCGATTGCCTGAGATAGTCACCGATGCCGAAACGCTGGAATGAGGCGGTCACCGATCCGGTTTCAGCCATGGCGGCATCGATGCCGGCGAAGCGAGCCGCATCGAACCAGCCGGTGGCACGCGAGACCGGTTGTCCATCGGCTTCGCCGCGTGTCTCGAGGCGAATTACATCAGAACCCCGGGCAAGCCCCAGCCCTTCGGCGACGCGCCGGCTCGCCGGCTCGACCGCCGATTCGAGCAGCACGCTGCGGCGCTCCGACGCCTGCCCTTGCAAGCCCTCCGAAAAACGGGTGCGCGCTCCGATCGGATAGGACAGGCGCTTGCGCGACAGCACAAAAGTGCCGCGCCCCTGTTCGGCCCTGAGCACGCCATCCTGCACCAGTGCGGCGATGGCGCTGCGCACCGTATGGCGGTTGACGCCATAGCGCTCGGCCAGTGCAACTTCCGGTGGCAACGCAGCATTCTCGGCAAAGTCGCCGACGGCGATCGACTGCAGGATCTGGTCGGCGATCTGCCGCCACAGCGCGACGCCGCTGCGCCGCTCCAAGCTGCTGGCCATCTGCTGACCGATCATCTCTTTGCCCCGATCTTTTTCGCGCTGTCATCCATCCGTCATGGACACGCTTTAGAAAATAGTTATAATTTGTATAATTGTCTATATCAATAGACGAATTTTCGATGCAAGGGAATGTTAACCATGCGAGGACAGGAAGCGCGCGATCAGCAGCTTGAGCGCAAGGCCGTCATGGCGACGTTGGCGCAATCGACCGGCGACGATATCGTCCGCCTCTGGAACGAAGCCGGCCTGCCTTCGGAAGCAGAGCTCCTGCGCGGCCCCGAAACCGGCCTGGTCACCGTGCGTGGCCGCATCGGCGGCGGCGGCGCGCCGTTCAACGTCGGCGAGGCGACAGTCACCCGCGCGACGGTGCGGCTTGCCTCGGGAGAAGTCGGCCACTGCTACGCGCTGGGCCGTGACAAGCAGAAAGCAAAACTGGCGGCGATCGCCGACGCGCTCTGGCAGGATCCCACCCGCCGCAACGAGGTCGAAACCAAACTCATTGCGCCGCTGCAGGCCGCACTGGCCAGCCGACGTGAGCGGCGGCGCGCCGAGACGGCGGCAACGAAGGTCGATTTCTTCACGATGGTACGCGGAGAAGACTGATGGATATCGCAACCCAGGCGATCGAGGGCGGCTTTGCCGATCCGGTGTTCGACGCCCAGACGGTGTTCCGCGCCGTGATGGACGCAATGGCGCGGCCGGGCACCCTGCAGCCTCTGCCGGTCTTTGCCCGCCCGCCGGCGCCGCTGTCGGCCACCGCAGGCGCCATCGCGCTGGCGCTGTGCGACAACGACACGCCGCTCTGGCTCGACCTCGTCTTGCAGGCCCCGGCAGCGGTGAAATCCTGGCTCGGCTTCCACACCGGCGCGCCACTAGCCCACACGCCAGCCGATGCGCATTTCGCGCTGATCGCCACGCCGGCCGAGATGATGGCGCTCGACGGCTTTTCACAAGGCACCCAGGACTATCCCGACCGCTCGACGACGCTGATCCTGCAGGTCAGCGATCTTGTCTCAGGCGCCCCGCTGCTGCTCGAAGGTCCCGGCATCGAAACAACCGCGACAATCGCGCCGGCGCAGATGCCGCGCCACTTCGTCGAACAATGGAAGCAGAACAATCAGCGTTTCCCCCGTGGTGTCGACATTATCCTCGCCACCCCGGAAGGCGTTGCCTGCCTGCCGCGCACGACGCGCATCAAGACGATGGAGGCGTGATATGTATGTCGCGGTAAAAGGCGGTGAAGCGGCCATTGCCAACGCCCACGCCCTGCTCGCCGACCGCCGCCGCGGCGACCGTTCCGTGCCGGCGCTGCGCCTCGACCAGATCGTCGAGCAGCTGGCGCTCGGCGTCGACCGGGTGATGAGCGAAGGTTCGCTCTACGACCGTGAATTGGCGGCGCTGGCCATCGTTCAGGCGCGCGGCGACATGATCGAGGCGATCTTCCTGGTTCGCGCCTATCGCACCACGCTGCCGCGCTTCGGCTACACCAGGGCCATCGACACCGGGGCGATGTTGGTCGAGCGGCGCGTGTCGGCGACCTACAAGGATCTGCCCGGCGGCCAGTTGCTCGGCCCGACCTTCGACTACACGCATAGGCTGCTCGATCCCGAGCTTGCCGCCGGCGGCGATGTCGCCGAGCCGCTGCAGCGCGCCAGCGACGCGGAAGCCATGCCGCGCGTCTCCGCCATCCTCGCCCGCGAAGGCCTGATCGAGCCCGACGGCGACATGCCGCAGGACCATATCCCCGGCGACATCACCCGCGAGCCGCTGGAATTCCCGATGGCGCGCGACATCCGCCTGCAGGCGCTGTCACGCGGCGACGAGGGTTTTTTGCTGGCGCTCGGCTATTCCACCCAGCGCGGCTATGCTCGCAACCATCCGTTCGTCGGCGAGGTTCGCATCGGCGAGGTCGAGCTGGAACTCGACGTGCCGGAGCTGCCTTTCGCCGTACCGCTGGGTACTGCGCGTGTCACCGAGTGCCAGATGGTCAACCAGTTCAAGGGCTCGGCCAAGGCGCCGCCGCAATTCACCCGCGGCTACGGCCTCGTCTTCGGCCAGAGCGAGCGCAAGGCGATGGCCATGGCGCTATGTGACCGGGCGCTTCGCGCAACCGAATTCGGCGAAGATGTCGTCGCCGCTGCCCAGGACGGGGAATTCGTCATCTCGCATTCCGACAATGTCCAGGCGACCGGCTTCGTCGAGCATCTGAAGCTGCCGCACTATGTCGACTTCCAGGCCGAGCTCGACCTGGTGCGCCGCATGCGCGCCGAGCACGACGCCCGCGAGAATGGCAAGATGGAAGAAAAAAGGGAGGCCGCGGAATGACCGCACAACCGACCGACATCGCCACCTACAACTTCGCCTATCTCGACGAACAGACCAAGCGGATGATCCGCCGCGCGATCCTCAAGGGCATCGCCATTCCCGGCTATCAGGTGCCGTTCGCCTCGCGCGAAATGCCGATGCCCTATGGCTGGGGCACCGGCGGCGTCCAGGTTACCGCTTCGATCATCGGCCCCGACGATGTGCTGAAGGTCATCGACCAGGGCGCCGACGATACCACCAATGCGGTTTCGATCCGCGCCTTCTTCAAGAAGGTCGCCAATGTCGCCGTCACCACCGACACGGCGAAGGCGACCATCATCCAGACCCGCCACCGCATCCCCGAGCACCCGCTGACCGCAGGCCAGGTGCTGGTCTATCAGGTGCCGATTCCCGAGCCGCTGCGCTTCCTCGAGCCGCGCGAGACGGAAACGCGCAAAATGCATGCGCTGGAGGAATACGGCCTCATGCATGTAAAACTCTACGAAGACATCGCCCGGCATGGCCGCATCGCCACCACCTATGCCTACCCGGTCAAGGTCGAGGGTCGCTATGTGATGGACCCGTCGCCGACGCCAAAGTTCGATAACCCGAAAATGCACCGTTCGCCGGCCCTGCAACTGTTCGGTGCCGGCCGCGAAAAGCGCATCTATGCGCTGCCGCCTTTCACCGACGTAGTCAGCCTCGACTTCGAGGACCATCCGTTCGAGGTGCAGACCTTCGACCAGCCCTGCGCACTGTGCGCGGCCGAGAACGTCTATCTCGACGAGGTCATCCTCGACGACCATGGTGGCCACATGTTCGTCTGCTCCGATACCGACCATTGCGAGAAGCGGCGCGAGCAAGGCCATCGCGGCCACCTTGCGCCCGAGACCCCTCCTGCCCTGGAAAAAAGGGAGCCGGCGCAATGACCGACGAACCGCTGCTGCGCGTTTCCGCGCTGTCCAAGTTCTACGGCTCGCGCATTGGTTGCGAGAACGTCAGCTTCGACCTGTGGCCGGGCGAGGTGCTGGCGGTGGTCGGCGAATCCGGTTCCGGCAAGACGACGCTGCTCAACTGCCTGTCGACCAGATTGCTGCCGAGCTCCGGCACCGCCAGCTACCGCATGCGCGACGGCCAGTTCCGCGAGCTTTACCGCATGAGCGAGGCCGAGCGCCGCTTCCTGATGCGCACCGACTGGGGTTTTGTCCATCAGAACCCCGCCGACGGGCTGCGCATGACGGTCTCGGCCGGCGCCAATGTCGGCGAGCGGCTGATGGCGGTCGGCGATCGCCACTATGGCAAAATCCGCGCTACCGCCGTCGACTGGCTGTCGCGCGTCGAGATCGACGAGGACCGTATCGACGACGAACCGCGGGCCTTTTCCGGCGGCATGCGCCAGCGCCTGCAGATCGCCCGCAACCTCGTCACCGGGCCGCGGCTGGTGTTCATGGACGAGCCGACCGGCGGCCTCGACGTTTCCGTGCAGGCGCGCCTGCTCGACCTGTTGCGCGGCCTGGTCACCGATCTCGGCCTGGCGGCGATCGTCGTCACCCACGACCTTGCGGTGGCGCGTCTGCTGTCGCAACGCATGATGGTGATGAAGGACGGCCGCGTCGTCGAAAGCGGCCTCACCGACCGCGTGCTTGACGATCCCCGCGCGCCCTACACCCAGCTTCTCGTTTCTTCCATTCTGCAGGTGTGATCATGGCAACCCCGCTCGTCGTCTCCGATGTCGCCAAGAGCTTCACCATGCATCTGCGCGACGGCATCAGACTGCCGGTCGTCGCCGGCGTGTCGTTCTCGATCAGGAGCGGCGAATGCGCCGTGCTCGGCGGCCCCTCCGGCGCCGGCAAGAGCTCGATCCTGAAGATGCTCTACGGCAACTATGCCGTCGATGCAGGCCAGATCATCGTCCAGCACGAGGACGGGCTCATCGATCTGGCGACGGCCAGCCCACGCACCGTGCTTGCCGTGCGCCGGCTCACGATCGGCTATGTCAGCCAGTTCCTGCGCACAGTGCCGCGCGTCTCGGCGCTGGATGTCGTCGCCGAACCGCTGGTCGAGCGCGGCGAGGACCGCGAGGTCGCGCGCGGCAAGGCACGCGCCTTGCTGGCGCAACTCAACCTGCCGGAAAAGCTCTGGGCACTGCCGCCGGCGACCTTTTCCGGCGGCGAGCAGCAGCGCGTCAACATCGCGCGCGGCTTCATCACCGAGCACCCGATCCTGCTGCTCGACGAACCGACCGCCTCGCTCGACGCCAGCAACCGTGACGTGGTGATTGCGCTGATCGCGGCCAAGAAGGCGGCCGGCGTCGCCCTACTTGGCATCTTCCACGACCACGACGTGCGCGAGGCAGTGGCCGACCGCGTCATCGACGTGACCGCTTTTGCCGCCGGGAAAATCGCCGCATGACCAGAAAACTGTCGGAAACGCCGCTTGTCCACGAGACAGCGGAAGTCGACAACTCGACGCTCGGCCGCTGGACCGAGATCGCCGAACGCTGCCGGCTTTCGGAAAGTACGCTCGGCGACTATTCCTACATGATGCAGGACTGCAGCGCCTGGTGCGCGACGATCGGCAAATTCGCCAACATCGCCGCCAGCGTGCGCATCAACGCCACCAACCATCCGACCTGGCGGCCGACGCTGCACCATTTCACCTATCGCGCCTCTGACTACTGGGACGACGCCGAGCACGAGAGCGAATTCTTTGCCCAGCGCCGCGCCAAACGGGTCACCATCGGCCACGACACCTGGCTTGGCCACGGCTCGACCATCCTGCCCGGCGTCAGCGTCGGCGACGGTGCGGCGGTCGGCGCCGGCGCCGTGGTGTCGAAAGACGTCGCGCCCTACACCATCGTCGGCGGCGTGCCGGCCAAACCGATCCGCGAACGCTTCGACCGCCGCACTGCGGAACGCTATCGGGCACTTGCCTGGTGGGATTGGGACCACGCCCGCCTGCGCGCCGCGCTCGACGATTTTCGCGCGCTTTCGGCGGAAGCATTTCTGGAAAAATACGGCAGTTGGTGAATGGTCAATAGTGAATGGCGGCAGGGAAGCCGTTCTTATCACCATTCACCATTCACCATTCACCATTCACCATTCACCATTCACCATTCACCATTCACCATTCACCATTCACCATTCACTTGATCGAACCGCGTCCGCCGGCTCGCCCCTTCCAGGCTGTGGACGGTAACAAAACTGACATCAATCCGACACCGCGGTTTCACGCGGCTGCGCTAGCCAAGGTTAACAGACCTTCAACTGCGACTGGACTGGAACCTGCTCTATGCCAGCAATCTCAGCCACGCTCGAAATCCGCGGCGTCACCCGTCGGTTTGGCAGGAACACCGCCGTCAGCAATGTCGACATCTCGATCCCGCACGGCCAAATGGTCGGAATCATCGGCCGCTCGGGCGCCGGCAAGTCGACGCTTTTGCGCATGATCAACCGCCTCATCGATCCGAGCCAGGGCTCGATTTTCTTTGACGGCGCCGAAGTCTCCAGCCTGCGCGGCTCGCTGCTCAGGCGCTGGCAGCGCGATTGCGCCATGATCTTTCAGCAATTCAACCTGGTGCCGCGCCTCGACGTGCTGACCAATGTGCTGCTCGGCCGGCTCAATCACCGCTCGACCGTTGTCAATCTGCTCGGTGTCTTCTCCCGCGAGGAACGGGCCGAGGCGATCGCGGCGCTCGAGCGTCTCGACATCGCCCGCACGGCGCTGCAGCCGGCCGGCACCTTGTCCGGCGGCCAGCAGCAGCGCGTCGCGATTGCCCGCGCCATGATGCAGCAGCCGAAAGTCATCCTCGCCGACGAGCCGATCGCCTCGCTCGACCCGCTCAACGCCAAGGTGGTGATGGATTCGCTGCAGGACATCAATCTGCGCGAGGGCCTCACCGTGGTCACCAATCTGCACACGCTGGATACCGCGCGCACCTATTGCAACCGCATCATCGGCATGGCCGCCGGCAAGGTGGTGTTCGACGGCCCGCCCGAAGAGCTCAATCGGGAGGCCGTGCGCATGGTCTATGGCGCCGACAGCAATGGCGGCGAAATCTCCGAGGCGATCACTTCGACCAGCGTCACCATCAAGCAAAAGATCGTCGCATCCGCCGGACCGCTCGAGCCCGCATTTCCCGGCTACTAGGTCCACGATCCGGCAAATGGATACCGGTATACGAGTATACGAAAGCAGACGACGAAAGAGCGCCTGGACCGCCAGTCCGCATCAAGGCCGGGCATAACAAAGCGCCGTCAAAATTCGAACGCTGCCGGCGCGATGCCGGAACCAACAGGAGAGACGCGAAATGTTTAGAAAAATACTTTTCGGTGCCGTTTCCATCCTCGCCATGGCGATGGGCGCAGTCCAGGCACAGGACCTGAAAGAATTCCGCGTCGGCATTCTGGGCGGCGAGAACGAAGCCGACCGCCTGCGCAACTACCAGTGCTTCGCCGACCACATCAAGCAAGTCCTCGGCGTCGAAAAAGTTTCGCTGTTCCCGGCCGCCGACTACGACGGCGTCATCCAGGGCCTGCTCGGCGGCACGCTCGACTTTGCCGAACTCGGCGCTTCCGCCTACGCCAAGGTCTATCTCGAAAACAAGGACGCGGTTCAACCGATCCTGACGACGATCCAGACCGACGGCTCGACCGGCTACCGTGCGGTCATGGTCGCTCGGGCTGATTCCGGCATCAAGACGCTCGCCGACATGAAGGGCAAGAAACTCGGTTTCGCCGATCCCGATTCGACCTCCGGTTACCTGATCCCGGTCACGTCACTGCCCAAGGACATCGGCATGGATGTGAAGAGCTACTTCGCGTCGACCGGTTTCGGCGGCGGCCATGAACAGCTTGTCCTTGAAGTCCTGAAGGGCACGTTCGATGCCGGCACCACCTGGGCCTCCGGCGTCGGCGACTTCAACGACGGCTACAGCTCGGGCAATCTGCGCAAGATGGTCGACAAGGGCGTCCTCAAGATGGATGACCTCGTCGAACTGTGGCAGTCGCCCCTGATCCCGAACGGCCCGCTGGTATTGCGTACGTCGATCGACGCCGGCACCAGGCAGAAGATCACCGATTTCCTGACCAAGCTTCCGGAAACCGATCCGGCCTGTTTCTCGGCAATTCAAGGCGGCGATTACAAGGGCTATTCACCGGTCACCCCGGAATTCTACCAGCCGATCATCGACGCCCGTAAGGCGAAGATCGGCTCGTAGAAACAAACTGCCACAACGCCGCCGGGGCCATGTGCCGCCGGCGGCGTTGCCGCATCAGGGGCCGGGAAAAACATCGATGAGTGCGACCGAAATTTACCGCGCGCCCGCGCTTTCACCGGAGGGAGCCACCGTTGAGCGGCACTGGCGCGATCTTGCCGCCCGCCGGCGCCTTTACACGATCGGCGGCCTGGTTTTCCTGTTTCTTGCACTCTCCGGCTCGCTCTGGTTTGCCAACGAAACCAACGCCGGAAAGTTCTTCGACCGCCTTCCCTACGTCGCCGACTTTTTCGCCGAGTTGAAGCCGCGCGACTGGTTCGACCCGGCGCGTGCGCTGTTCGACCTGCCGTCCCCCTATGACGACGGCAGCCTCAAGTTCGACTACCCGGAAGGCCGGGTCTACCTGACCCAGGGCATCTACATTCCGGAGTATTTCCACCGGATGATCGAGACGCTGAACATCGCCCTGTTTTCGACGCTGGTGGGCGCCACATTCGGTTTCCTGCTCTGCTTCTTCGCTGCAGGCAATATCACGGCCAGCCGCTGGCTCCGTTTCGCTATCCGCCGCTTCCTTGAAATTGTCCGCGCGTTTCCGGAAATTGTCATTGCCGGCTTTTTTCTGGCGATTTTCTCGCTAGGGCCGATTCCTGCGATCATTGCGGTCAGCATCCATACCGTCGGCGCGCTCGGAAAAATGTTCTTCGAAGTCGTCGAAAATGCCGACATGAAACCTGAGGAAGGCTTGCGCGCCGTGGGCGCCAATTGGGTCGAGCGGGTGTGGTTCGGCATCGTGCCCCAGGTCCTGCCCAACTTCATCAGCTATTTCCTGCTCCGCTTCGAGATCAATGTGCGCGCTTCGACCATACTTGGCGCCGTCGGCGCCGGCGGCATCGGCGAATCCCTGCGTCTTTCGATCGGCCGGGGCCATGAGGCCAAGACCATCGCCATCGTCTTCCTGCTGTTCTGCACGATTGTCGCCGTCGACCAGCTTTCGGCATGGCTGAGACATCGTCTTGTCGGCCGGCAGGCGTTCGCGTACGGGCGCGGAGAATAAGAAAATGAAAGCCGATGCCATCAACGACATCGCCGCTCGCCACCCGGACGCGTTCCGGCGCTCGCTGTGGAAGCGCTATGCCACCCCGATCGGCATCCTTCTTTGCATTCTCTACACCTTCTACTGCGCCTGGTTCTTCTCGGTCGCCGCCGTTCTGGAAAAGGCGAACTGGAACCTTGCCGGCGCTTATCTCGCCGACTGGGTGTCTTACGAAATCCGGCCCGACATCGAATTCAAGGACAATCATCTGACAATCGACTACTCCCGCTTCTCCAAGCTGGGATCCAATCCAGATCCCGACTGGGTGGCCAAGCAGATCGCCGTCATCGAGCGGCAGGTCGAGGCAGCGCCGGCACCGGCGACCGCGACCAACAAGTCGTCGCAGGATTCGTTCATGGCGCCTGGTGCGCCAACTGCCGAGAACCCGACCGCCCCCTCGGGCCAATCCGCTCCTGCGGTGCCTGAAACGGTGCGCGAAAACGCCGTCGTGGCGGCGACCGTCACCCTTGGCAATGGCCGGATCGCCGTCACGCCAAACCTGGTCACCGTGACGCGCGGCGCCGAAAGCGTCGTCTTTGACATCGCCAAGGGCAGCTCTGTGACACCGCGCACACCGCTGCCTGACTGGATCGAGCAACGCAGGCCAGGCTCGACAGCCTATGTCTCGTTCGGATTTCTCGGCCGCGCTGAGGTGCAGAACGACGAGGTGGTCGCCTGGCGACGTTTCTTCGGTTGGGCCAATTTCGTGTTTGACACGAACTCGCCATTCTGGGGAAAGCCGTTCGGCGAGGTCGCTTCACTGATCGTTTCCGGGGCACGCATCGACCCGTCGCGGTCAAACGCGGCGCTCGCCTGGGACAACATTTTGAACAACGCCGAGTGGCAGCACGGCGACGTCTGGCTGAAACTCTTACAGACCATCGTCATGGCTTTCGTCGGCACCGTGCTGGCCTCGATCGTCGCCTTTCCACTCGCATTCCTGGCTGCGCGCAACGTCACACCGAGCCGCATAGCCAACCAGGTGACAAAGCGCTTCTTCGATTTCCTGCGCTCGGTCGACATGCTGATCTGGGCGCTGTTTTTTACGCGCGGCTTTGGTCCTGGGCCGCTGGCCGGCATGTCGGCTATCTTCTTCACCGACACCGGAACCCTGGGCAAACTTTATTCCGAGGCGCTGGAGAACATCGACGACAAGCAGCGCGAGGGCATCCGCTCGGTTGGCGCCACCCCGGCAATGGTGCAGCGCTACGGCGTGCTGCCCCAGGTTCTGCCGGTATTCCTCAGCCAATCCCTTTATTTCTGGGAATCGAACATCCGGTCAGCGACGATCATCGGCGCTGTCGGCGCCGGCGGCATCGGCCTGAAATTGTGGGAGGCCATGCGCACCAACACCAACTGGGCCAATGTTTTCTACATGGTTCTGCTGATCCTGCTTGTCGTTTTTATCTTCGACAGCATCTCCAGCTATCTCCGCCGCAAGCTGATGGGGACCGTCGCAAACAGCAATGATGAGCGGCGCGTTTCCGCCCGGCCGCCGGCAGTTCAGATCGCCTGAGAGAAAGGCTGCGTCCAGGCACCAGCCTTTTTCCAGCCGCTCTTGATGTGCTTGTAGCCGTCGCGGTAGACGGCTTCCGGGCTTTCCGAAAAATCGCGCCACACCTTGGTAGCCGCCGCCAAATCTTTCAGCGAGCGGCCGAAGGCCTCGATCGTCAGCCAGTCGTCATAGCCGCTCTTGCGGATGGCCGAGAACGTCTCTTGCCACGGAATATGGCCGCGCCCCGGCACGCCGCGATCATTCTCCGAAATATGGATATGAACGACATTTTTGCGGTTGCGCGTATAGGCGCCGATCGCGTCCGTCTCTTCGATATTGGCGTGGAAAGTGTCGTACATCGCCTTGATGTGCGGCCGGCCGATTGCGTCGACATGCTCCGACAGATCGTCCATCGTGTTGAGCAGATAGCACTCGAAGCGGTTGAGCGCCTCCAGCCCGATGGTGACGTTCTTGTTGCCGGCATGGTCGCCGATGGCGCGTTGCGAGGCGACGGAGCGCTTTTTCTCCGCCGCTGTCGGCCCACTGCCGGAAAAGGCGCCGAGCGTCGAATGCAGCGGGCCGCTCAGCGTTCTGGCGCCAAGCGCATGTGTGCAGTCGATCGCCCATTTCATATAATCGATGCCGGCCTTGCGCGTTAAGGCATCGGCCGAGATCAAATTCATCGCCGGATCGCCCATCGCCGAAACGGCGGTGCGCTCTAGCCCGATGCGGTCGAGCAGCGTGCCGAGCTTCTTGTAATCGTCCGGCGTGCCGGCAAAGATCGGTATCTCGACGCCGTCGAAGCCGGTCGCCTTGATATCCCTGAGCAGCGGCTCGTGTTTCTTCGACACGGCCGTCGTCCACAAAAACATGCACATGCCGATTTTCATCGACGCCCCCTCCCTTTTTGACGGCCGGCTGGCTCCTCCGCCGACTTCGCCATAAGCCCCCTCATCCGGCCGCTTCGCGGCCACCTTCTCCCCGAGGGGAGAGGTCGGATTGCCCCGAATTGCCCTTGCAATTCGGTTGGCAATCCGGGTGAGGGGGCGCAGCGATCAAAGCTTCGTCCAGGCTGCGTTCTTCTTCGACGATTTCACGCAGGCCTCGATGAAGGCCATGCCTTCGACACCGTCCTGGATGGTCGGGAAGATGACATCCTTAGCCGGCTTGCCACCCTTCCGGCGCGCCGCGCGGATGGCGCGGGCCGCCTCCTGGTAGATGTTGGCGAAGCCTTCGAGATAGCCTTCCGGATGGCCTGACGGAACGCGGCTGACGCGCCCGGCGACGGGCAGCGCGCCGGCGCCATTTCGGGTGATCAACTGCTTTGGCTGGCCGAACGGGGTGTACCAGAGGTAGTTCGGATCGGCCTGCACCCATTCAAGCCCGCCTTTCGAGCCGTAGATGCGCAGCTTCAGCCCGTTCTCGTGGCCGGGCGCCACCTGGCTCGCCCACAACATGCCCTTGGCAGGGTGCGACTTGCCGACCGGCTTGAAGCGCAGCATCACATTGACATTGTCGTCGAGTTGCCGCCCCGGCACGAAGGCGTCGAGATCGGCGGAAAGCGCATCAAGCTCAAGCCCGCAGACGAAGCGTGCCAGATTGTAGGCATGCGTGCCGATGTCGCCCAGCGCGCCGCCGGCGCCGGCCTGTTTGGGATCCGAGCGCCACGCTGCCTGCTTCTGGCCGGTGGCGGCAAGGTCCTCGGTCAGCCAGTCCTGCGGATATTCCGACTGCACGATGCGAATGTCGCCGAGCTGCCCCTTGGCCACCATCTCGCGCGCCTGCCGCACCATCGGATAGGCGGTGTAGTTGTGGGTGAGGACAAAGACCTTGCCGGTCTTTTCAACCAGTGCCGCCAGCTTCTTCGCTTCCGCCAACGTCGTCGCCAGCGGCTTGTCGCAAATAACGTGGATGCCGGCTTCGAGAAACGCCTTCGCCGCTGGCACATGCACATTGTTGGGCGTGACGATGGCCACCGCCTCGATACCGTCCGGCCGCTTGGCCTCGGCCTTGGCCATCTCGGCGAACGAGCCGTAGCTGCGCGCCGGATCGAGCCCGAGCTCCTCGGCCGAGGCCTTGGCACGCGCCGGGTCGGATGACAGGGCACCGGCGACCAGCACGAACTCATTGTCCATGCGCGCCGCGATCCGATGCACGGCGCCGATGAAGGCGCCTTGCCCGCCGCCGACCATGCCGTAGCGGATCGGGCCGCCTCCCGTTTCCGACTTCGATGCGCCGACCATGATTTTTCTCCCTCGTTGTTTCTTACCCTCCCCCTTGCGGGGAAGGGTCGACGCGTAGCGCCGGGGTGGGGTCGCCGGGCGTGGAGCTCGGGATGAACCGACCCCACCCGGCCCTTCGGGCCACCCTCCCCTCGAGGGGGAGGGAAAGCGGTGCTAGATTCCCATCATGGCGCGCAGCACCTTTTTATCGGTCGCGCTGCCGGCGAAGTCGTCGAATGCCTTTTCCGTCACCCTGATGATGTGATGCTGGATGAAGGGCGCGCCTTCGGCCGCGCCATCCTCGGAGTGCTTCAGGCAGCACTCCCATTCCAGAACCGCCCATGAATCGTAGTCATACTGGGCGAGCTTGGAGAAGATGCCGCCGAAGTCCACCTGGCCATCGCCGAGCGAGCGGAAACGCCCGGCCCGGTTCGTCCAGCTCTGATAACCGGAATAGACGCCTTGCCGGCCGGTCGGATTGAACTCGGCATCCTTGGCGTGGAAGGCCTTGATCCGCTCGTGATAGATGTCGATGAATTCGAGATAGTCGAGCTGCTGCAGCAGGAAATGCGACGGGTCGTAATTGATGTTGCAGCGCTTGTGGCCGCCGACCGCGTCAAGGAACATCTCGAATGTCGCGCCGTCGAAGACGTCCTCGCCCGGATGGATCTCGTAGCCAACATCGACGCCATTGTCCTCATAGACGTCGAGGATCGGTTTCCAGCGCTTTCCCAATTCGGAAAACGCTTCCTCGATCAATCCCGCCGGCCGTTGCGGCCACGGATAAAGGTAGGGAAAAGCCAACGCTCCACAAAACGACACCGACGCCTTGAGCCCGAGGTTCTTCGAAGCCTTGGCGCCGAACTTCATCTGTTCGACCGCCCATTGCTGCCTGGCCTTCGGATTGTTGTGCACCGCAGGCGGTGCGAAGCCGTCGAACTGCGCGTCATAGGCCGGATGCACCGCCACCAACTGCCCCTGCAAATGCGTCGACAGCTCGGTGATCTCGACGCCGGCATCGCTGCAGATGCCCTTCACCTCGTCGCAATAGGCCTGGGAAGACGCCGCTTTCTCGAGGTCGAACAGCCGGCTGTCCCAGGTCGGGATCTGCACGCCCTTGTAGCCCAGCCCGGCCGCCCATCTGGTGATCGACGGCAGCGAATTGAACGGTGCGGCATCGCCCGCGAACTGCGCCAGAAACAGCCCAGGACCTTTCATTGTCGACGGCATCGGCATCCTCCCTAATTATCCACGACCAAGCATAGCGCCGATTGAAAGCAGGGCCAGCCTCTTTGGTCTTTTCTCGACAGGCGCTGGTGCGCACCGCCATTCTGGTATTACCAAATATGCTCATTTGGTCAAGCGCCGCCGCGCACAACCGGCGCTGCGAAAATTGCCGGTCAGCGGGCAAATATGCCAGTTTAATCAAAGAAATAATCATGGGCCGGGGCTGCCTTGCAGGATTTCTTGCCGTCCAGATGAAATTGCTGTAGACCTCTTTTCACGCCCAATTGGTCGAACCAGTTACGACGAATGCTGGAGCGCCTTGGGGAGGACCCATGCAACGCAATCTGGGGTGCGTCGCAGGCGAATTGTTACAGGCGAATTCTGGGAAGGACAGACCATGCATCTTTCAACGCACAACTGGATGCGGGCGGAACCGCTGGAAACGACGCTCAAGCGCATCAAGAAATTCGGCTATGAGTCGATCGAGATTTCCGGCGAGCCCGCGCAATACAAGACCAACGAGACGCGCACGCTCTTGAAGGAGCACGGCATCCGCTGCTGGGGGGCGGTGACGCTGATGCTGGGCGAGCGCAATCTGGCCGCCAGGGACCAGGGCCAACGCGAGCGCTCGGTGCAGTATGTCAAAGAGGTGCTGACGATGGTCAGCGAGCTCGACGGCGAGATCATCACGCTCGTTCCCGCCACCGTCGGCAAGGTGGTGCCGGACGGCACCGAGGAAGAAGAATGGAAATGGGTCGTCGACGCCACCAGGGAATGCTTTACCCATGCCAGGAAAGTGGGCGTCAAGATCGCGGTCGAGCCGCTCAACCGCTTCGAGACCTACCTGTTCAACCGCGGCGCCCAGGCGCTGGCTCTGGCCGATGCGGTCAGCCCTGAATGCGGTGTCTGCCTCGACGCCTATCACCTCCATATGGAGGAGTTCAACGTCTACGATGCCATCCGGCAGGTCGGAAACCGCCTGTTCGATTTCCACGTCGCCGACAACAACCGCTTCGCCGCCGGTCTCGGACAGATCGACTGGCCGAAGATCGTCGACACCCTGAAAGAGGCCGGTTACGACGGCGCGTTGACCAACGAGTTCGTCGCCCCTGTCGACCGCACGCCGGCTGCTCCCTATCCCGACATGGTCGATCGCAACCCGGTCGACATCTCGCCGGAGCAGCTCAAATTCATCCAGGACCACGGTTCCAGCGTGCTCACGGAAAAATTCTACACCGACCAGATGCGCATCACCGCCGAAACGCTGCTGCCGCTGATCAAGTAATCGATCTCTGGAAACGAGCCTTTCCGACGGCGGCCCCTAACGGCGGCAAGGCAGAGGAAGAACATGCGCATCAAGACGGTCCAAGCCTGGTGGGTCCGCATACCGATCGAAGCCGCGCGGCAGCACCGCAGCGACTTCGGTCAGGTGGCGACGTTCGACGCCGCAATCCTGCGTATCGAGACCGCCGATGGGCTGGTCGGCTGGGGCGAAGGCAAGAATGCCGCCGGCAGCACCGGCAGCTATGGCGCCCTCGTCCACATGCTGAACCACGAGGTCGGCCCGCAGCTGATCGGCTGCGATCCGGCCGACATCGGGGTGATCTGGGAGATGCTCTACAATGGCGTGCGCCACGACAGCGCCGCGCAAAACGGCCACGCCATGCCGCAATTGGCGCGGCGCGGCATCAGCGTCGCCGCAATCAGCGCTGTCGATATCGCGTTGTGGGATATTCTGGGCAAGTCGTTGGGGCTTCCGGTCTGGCGGCTGCTCGGCGGCCGCAAGCTTGACCGCATGCCGGCCTATGCTTCCGGCGGCTGGGCCTCCAGCGAGGCGATCGGCGAGCAGTTGAAATCCTATATCGCCAGGGGCGGCTTCAAGGCGCTGAAGATGCGGATCGGCGCGATGGACGGCGCTCCGCACCATTCTGCCGCCCGCGTCCGCGCCGCAAGACAGGCGCTCGGCCCCGAAGTCGACCTGATGGTCGATGCGCACGGCACCTATACGGTGGCGGAAGCCAAACGCTTCATCCATCTCGCCGGGGATCTCGATCTGGCCTGGTTCGAGGAGCCGGTCATCGCCGACGACAAGCCCGGCATGGCCGAAGTGCGGGCGTCCGGTTCCATCCCGATCGCCACCGGCGAAAGCGAAGCGACGCGCTACGCCTTCCGCGACCTCGCCACGCTCAAGGCTGCCGACATCTTCCAGCCTGACCCGGCCTTCTGCGGCGGCATCAGCGAGGCAATGAAGATCGGCACCATCGCCAGCGCCTTCAATCTGCGCTTCGCGCCGCATCTGTGGGCCGGCGCGCCCTGCTTCTTTGCCGGGCTGCATGTCTGCGCTGCTTCGCCGGCTAGCTTTACCGTCGAATATTCGCTCGGCGCCAATCCGATGATCCACGATCTGATCGAGGAGACTGTCGAAGCAAAGGACGGTATGATAGCGATCCCCGAGAAGCCTGGACTGGGATTCACCCTTTCGGAACGTTTCCTGGAGGCGCACGCGCTACGCGGCTGATCATGAAAGAAAAGAACCTTCTCGCGGAACTCGCCGCCTATCTGTTCTCGCACTCCGACAAGGCGACCGGCCGAACGCCGTCGGAGCGAGAACTGGCGGAGCATTTCGCCGTCAGCCGCGGCCAGATCCGTGAGGCGCTGGCCATCCTCGAAGCCATGCGCATCGTCGAGCGCCGGGCCAAGTCCGGCATCTACATCGACACCAAGCAGGCCAGTGTCGAGGCGATGGCGCTTTTTGCGCGGGCCGGCCTGCCGCTCGACCCGATCCAAATCTACGAGACCGTCGAGTTGCGCAAGATCCACGAGATCAAGGCGGCCGAGCTTGCCTGCTCGCGCGCCACCGAGGAAAATTTCGAACGGCTGCGCGAAATCCTGAAAGCTTCGGAAGAGCGCATTGCGGCAGGCGAGGGCCTCGCCAAGGAGGACCGCGAATTTCACCTTGAGATCGTGCGGGCGACCAAGAACAGCGTTTTTCACAACATATGCAGCCTCTATTACCTGATGGGCGAGCAACGCCTGCCGATCTACTTCAACGATCCCGAACGCAACGTGCGTTCGCATGCCGAGCACATCCAGATCTACGAGGCGCTGCTGCGCCGCGACGGCAACCTCGCCCAGGCGCTGATGAGCGCCCATCTGCAAGGCGCGGAAAGCTATTGGAAAGGCCTGATCGAGGGTGGGGCAGAGCCTCACGGTCCAGCGCTCGAGGCGGTCTGATATGCCTAAAATCCTGACGACACACACGCTGCACCCGCGCGCCTCCGCCATGTTGACCGGCGCCGGCGAACTCGTCGTCGCCTCCGCGCTCGATGCCGACACACTGGCGACTGAGGCTGGGAATGCCGATATCATCATCGTTCGCGCCCCGCTGCCATCAGCGCTTTTCGAAGGGGCGACGAAGCTTCGGGCCGCAATCCGCCATGGCGCCGGGCTCGACATGGTTCCCATGGAAGCGGCCACGGCAGCCGGCGTGCTGGTGGCAAACGTGCCGGCGGTCAATGCGCGCTCGGTCGCCGAATACGTGATGTTCGCGGCGCTGGCACTGCTGCGGCGCTTCCGTATAGTCGACCGCGACTTGCGGGCGAAGGGCTGGCTGGCCGGCCGCGATCACACCATTCTCGCCAGCGAGCTCGCCGGCAAGACCATCGGCATCGTCGGCTTCGGCGCCATCGGACAGGCAGTCGGCCACATCGCGGCGCAAGGTTTCGATCTGAACGTGGTGGCGACGACGCGCAGCATGAGGCCGGCGCCGGACAGGGTGGGGTTCCTGTCGATCGATGCGCTGGTCGAGCAGAGCGACATCATCGTTCTGTGCTGCCCGCTGACAGCGGAGACGCGCGGCCTGATCAACCGCGAGCGCATCGGTCGAATGAAGCCGCACGCGCTGCTGATCAATATTTCGCGCGGGCCGGTGATCGACGACGACGCGCTGATCGAAGCCCTGCAGAAGGACCGTATCGGCGGTGCCGCGCTCGATGTCTTTGCGACGCAGCCGCTGCCGCCCAATCACCCCTATTTCGGCTTCGACAATGTCATTGTCACGCCCCATATGGCCGGCATCACCGAGCAGTCGATGATGCGCATGGGCGTCGGTTCGGCTGCTGAAACCTTGCTGGTGCTGGCCAACAAATTGCCGGTCAACCTGCGCAATCCCGAAGTCGTCGAGCATTACCGGCGGCGGTTCCCGGCCGACGCGTAACGCTACCGCCGTTTCGCCCAATTTCTCCACGACGCTGCACCCATGCTCGTTTTTCGCCGCACCCCGCTGCTCGTTGCGATCGTTTCGATCTGCGTCCTGCCCTCGGTCGCTGCAGCCGACAGCAGTTATGTCTATTGCGACAACGGCCTGCGGTGCGTGATGGCGCCTTGTCCGTCGAACAGCGCGCTCGATCTTGCCACGGGCAAGATCATCAAGGGCGTGTCGATCGACATCGAGGAATTGCCGCCGCAGGACAAGGCGCTCGATCTTTCGGACAAGCTCTACGCCGGCAAGGTTGTCGTTGTTGGCTCCGTCGAGAACCGAACCCAGACCCTCAACGGCAAGCAATACACTCTGCCATGGCTGGTCGCGACCGGTATCGAACGCGCGTCCAGGGACAGCGAACGCGGCCACTGTTCGTCGCAATAACGTTCACATCTTCAGCGGCCAAGCAGTGCCTCGACTTCCGCCGCGATGCGCAGCAGACGGTGGTCGTCGCCGTGGCGTGCCACCAGCATCAGCCCGGCCGGGCGCGCCATTCCCGGCATCGGCAGCGAGATCGCGCAGAGGTCGAACTGGTTGGCGACCTGCGTGTTGCGCAGCAGAAGGCCTTCCGTACGCTCACACAGAGCTTCGTCGCTGGTCATCGACACGATGGTCGGCGCGGTGACCGGCGTGGTCGGCAGGGCCAGCACATCGACAGACGCCAGCCGCTCGTCCATGGCGGCGACAAGCGCCGTGCGGCGGCGGATTGCCCTTATATAGGCCGTGGCCGGAACGGCGGCGGCGCGCGACAACGGCTCACTCACCCGCGGATCGACCGGCGTCGTCGGACCTGTCGCCAGCCAATCTGCATGGACCGCGGCGCCCTCCATTGCCGCGATCGAGGCCCGCCTGGTTGCCGCGCGCAAATCGGCAAGCAGGTCATCGATGGACAGATCGGCGAGGCGTGCACCGGCGAGTTCAAGCTTGCGAGCACATCGCTCGAACGCCGCCGCGACCTCTTCTTCGGTATCCTCGAAGAGCACGCCGTGGGGAACGCCGATGCGCAGTCCGGCAAACGGAAGCGGAACCAGAGCCACGGGCTGCTCGCCCGCCATCACCGCATCGGCTGCCGCACATTCGGCGACGGTGCGCGCAAGCGGGCCGATGGAGTCGAGCGTGTCGGACAGCGGGAAGACGCCAACGCGAGACACGCGCCGCGCCGTCGGTTTGAAGCCGACGACACCGTTCAGCGCCGCCGGAATACGCACCGAGCCGCCGGTGTCGGAACCGATCGAGATCTCGCTCGTGCCTTCGGCAACGGAAACACCGGCGCCGGAGGAAGAGCCGCCTGCGATCCGGCTGGCGTCGGTCGCATTGCCGGGCGTGCCGTAATGCGGGTTGACGCCGATTGCGGTGAAGGCGAATTCGGTCATGTTGGTCTTGCCGAAGATCACCGCGCCCGCTTGCCGCAGCCGCCGCACGATGACGGCATCCCGCAGCGCCGGCGCTGCGGGGCAGAGCAACAACGAACCGGCCGTGGTCGGCTCGCCGGCGACATCGAACAGGTCCTTGATCGACAGAATTGTTCCGTCGGGCGGCCCGAGCGTCACGCCGGCTCTGCGCCTGGCATCGGCGGCGTCGGCTGCTGCTCGTGCGGCTTCCGGATAGAGTTTTACGAATACGCTTTCATTGTCGGCGCGGACGGCGAGACGCGAAAGGACGGCTTCGAGGCGGTCGCGGGCTGATTGCATGGCACAGTCTACTTTTTTATTGTCGCCCGAACAGCCCAGCACACTGACGTCGATGGCTCTAGCGATAGCCAGTCGCATCGGCTGGTTTGCCGGCGTCCTGAACCTCGGGAACGTAGCGCCACGCGTCAGGCCGCGAGCCGTCGAGATCAGTAAAGCCGTAGACCTGCGCCAGCCCGCCACTCGACAGCGACTGTCCGTTCCAGCGCGAACGGTCCGGGTCCGCCGCAAGCGCCGCCACTGCGCGCCCGATAAAGCGCGGGGTCTCGGAAATGACGAAATGCGGCACTTTTGCTGTCGCATCACGCCAGTTGTCCTCGGTCACCCCGAAAGCTTCCAACATCATTTCCGAACGCAGCCAGCCGGGTGTCAGCGAAATCGAGGTGGCGCCGTGCGGGGCGAGGTCCTTGGCATGGGCCCAGGCCATACGGGTCACCGACACTTTGGCGAGGTCATAGAACGGCGAGAGCCGATAATGCTCGGCATTATACTCCGCGGTGCCGTCGGTGACTTCGACCAGCAGGCCGCCCGGGCGCTCGATCAGAAGCGGCAGCGCGTAGTGTGCGGTGATCAGATGCGTGTCGATGCCCAGCCGCAACATGCGCAAACCATTCGTGAGATCATGTTCCCAGACCGGCTTGTTCCATTCGAACAGTTTCTCGCCGCCCCAAATGTCGTTGACCAGCACATCGAGGCGGCCCTGTTCGGCACGTATCCGGTCGACCAGCTTGCGCACGTCTTCGGCAACCAGATGGTCGACTTGCACAGCGATGCCATGGCCGCCTTGCGCTGAAACAAGCTCCGCCGTTTCCTCGATGGTTTCCGGGCGGGCGTATTCGGACTGATGCGCGCGTGTCGTCCGCCCGGTGACGTAGACCGTCGCGCCCGCGGCACCCAGTTCGACAGCAATGCCTCTCCCCGCACCGCGCGTGGCGCCAGCGACCAAAGCGACCTTTCCCTCAAGCGTCATTGAACCTCCCCAGACTCTGACCAACCAATGCTCTGACCAACCAATGCTGGCCTTCTTCAAAGTTAAGATATATAAATGATCATTCGGTTATAAATGGATGTCAAGATGCCTCGGCAAAAAACGCAATCCGACGAGGTCGTGCTGGAAGCGGCACACCGGCTGATCCACAGGCATGGCCCGGAGGCACTCACATTTGAACGGCTGTCCCAAACTTGCGGGCTCTCCGGCTCGACCCTGGTGCAGCGTTTCAAGAACAAGGCCACGCTCAGGCAAAGAACCTTGCTGCAGGCATGGGACAGGCTGGACGCGAAGACGACAAAGCTCGCAGACGCGACGCCGAGAACCCCTTTTGGCGCGATCGAATTGCTGGTGGCGCTGTCACGCGACTATGGCGGCATCGAATCCTATGCCGAAGGCCTGCTCGTCCTGCGCGAAGATCTCCGCGATCCGGTGCTTCGCGCGCGGGGGGCGTCGTGGAAGACATCGCTATGCAGCATCCTCGACTCTTGCTTTGCTTCGGTCGTCAACACGCCGTTGGACATCGGCCTGCTGATGGCATCGCACTGGCAGGGTTCGCTGCTTTGGTGGAGTTTCGACCCGAAAGTCGAAGTTGCAACCTATGTCGAAGACAGTCTGGGCCGTTTTGTCGCCGCAATCGCCACGGCCCGAAAACCATAACGTCTTCGGGCCATTTGTTGGAGGCTTCCTACGTGCTTAGGATGCGCTCCTCGGGCCAAGCAAAAACGCCGCCAAGGCCGCCAGCAACGTCGCGATCCCGCAATAGGCGAAAGCGCTGGCAACGCCGGCATTGTCGACCAGCAGGCCGCCGAAAACGGCGCCCAGTGCAATGGCCACCTGGAATGTGGCGACCATCAGCCCGCCAGCGCTTTCTGCCTGGTCGGGAGCGGCTCGCACAAGCCAGGTTTGCAGCCCGACCGGCACCGCGCCAAAGGCAAAACCCCAGGCGGCCACCGCTATCGCCGCCACCGCGGGCGAAGCGCCGATGGTCAGCAGCAGAAGTGCCGCGACCGCAATCAGCAGTGGCGCCAGGCCTACCGCGGTCTTGAGGCTTCGTTCAGCCATGAACCCGCCGGCAAAGTTGCCGAAGAAGCCACCGATGCCGTAGGCGAGCAGCACAAGCGAGATCGTCTCGATGTCCAGCGCGGGCACCTTCTCGAGAAACGGGCGGACATAGGTGAAGCCGGCAAAATGTCCCGAGGCGACCAACAGGACCACCAGGAGCGCAACCCTGATCATCGGCCGCTTTATCACCTCCAGCAAGGTCCGAAAGCTTGCCACGCCCGCCGGCGGCAGCTTCGGAAGGGTGGCGATCTGCACCAGCAGCGCCAGGGCGCCGACAACAGCTGCGATCATGAAGGCCGTTCGCCATCCCCAGACGTCACCGACATAGGCACCGACCGGGGCCGCACAGACGGTCGCCACCGAAACGCCGGTGAGGATGATCGACATGGCGCGCGGCATCAGCCGCATCGGGACAAGCCGCATCGCCATGGCCGCCGACATCGACCAGAAGCCGCCGAGGCTGATCCCGAGCATGATGCGGGCGATCAGAAGAACGGGAAGCGAGGACGCAAACGCCGCCAACAGGTTCGACAGGATCAGCAGCACGCTCAGTCCCCACATGACGAGCCTGCGGTCCAGCCGTTTGGTGATGATGGCCATGGTCGGGGCGGCTATCGCGCCGACAACGGCGGTTGCCGTCACCGCTTGGCCGGCCGTGCCTTCGGTCACACCGAGATCCTGCGCCAGCGGCGTCAACAGGCTGGCAGGCAGGAATTCCGCGGTCACCAGCCCAAACACACCGAGCGCGAGAGATACGACCGCTCCCCACGCCGGCTCGGCTCGTTCGTCGGTTTCCGCCGGATCGAGAACGGCTGGCATGACGCCTGTCGCGGGTTCGGTCATGATGGGATCTCCGATCTGGTTGCAGCGCAACATTTGGCTGCAGTGCAACATAGGGAGTGACCGCCTGGCGTTTCCATGCTAGAAACACCATCATGCTTGACCATTCGTCCAAAATTCCGGTCACCGGCGATCCGCTGACAGACATATTGCGCGGTTTACGGCTCGACGGCGTCGAATACGGCCGCTGTGAGATGCAGGAGCCCTGGGGCCTCCAGTTTCCGGCCCAGACGGCGGCGCGGTTTCATTTCATCGGCCGCAAGGGATGCTGGTTGCTGCAGCCGTCCGGCGAATGGGTCGAGCTCAAGGCGGGCGACGCGGTGCTGCTGCCGCGCGGCGCCGCACACGTCCTGGCGAGCGAGCCGGGCACCGAGACTTCGCCGATCCAGGGCTATAAGGTCGCGGAACTCTGCAAGAACGTCTACTGCCTGTCCAATGAAGGTTGCCGGCCGGGGACGCTGCTGTTTTTTGGCAGCATGTATTTCAATCTCGACGGTTTGCACCCATTGCTCGGCATGATGCCGGACGTCATGCGCGCGCACGAGTTGGAAGCCTATGAACCTGGTATCCCGCATCTGCTGGAGGCCATGGCACGCGAGGTGACGATGGAGCGCGTCGGCTCCGGCGGCATTCTGGCACGGCTGGCCGATGTGCTGGCCGCCACCGTCATCCGCTCATGGGTCGAGCGCGGCTGCGGCGACTCGTCCGGCTGGATTGCGGCAGTGAGGGACCGCGAGATCGGGCGCGTGCTGGCCGCGATCCACCTCGAACCAGACCGAGACTGGACGGTGGAGACCCTGGCCAGGATGATGGGCGCCTCTCGGTCGGGCTTCGCCGAGCGCTTCGCGACGATCGTCGGCGAAACGCCGGCCAAATATGTCACCCAGGTGAGAATGCACCAGGCACGGCAATGGCTGGTCCGCGACCGGTTGAAGATTTCCGTCGTCGCCGCACGCCTGGGTTATGAATCCGACGCGTCGTTCAGTCGGGCGTTCAAGCGCGTCATCGGATCGGCTCCCAGCCATTTCCGGGCCGAGGAGCAGGCTGAGACCCGCCAAGCCGGCTAAACCTGGCCACAGGCTTCAAGCCGCGTAGCAATTTGCCGCCCAACAGACGCGCATTTTTGCGCGACGCGGCTTAGCCTGCGTGACGGAGGCTTATCCCGGTACCCTTGTCGAACAGCACCACCTTGTCCGGATCCCAGGCAAAGCGCACCGGCTGCTCGATCTCGACATCGGTTCTGGCCGGCACCGTGGCCCGCAACATGGCGTCGCCGACCCGCAGCGTCAGGATCTTTTCGACGCCATGGTTCTCGACATCATGGACGCGCGCTTCCACCGGCGCCCCGCTCTCGAGATAGAGATCCTCGGGACGAATACCGAAGACGAGCGGGCGACCGTCGGTCTCGCCGCTCGTCCTGGCCCCCCCTGCAAAAGGCAGTTCGAAATTCAGCGGTGCCATCACCGCGCGGCCATTGACGAGCTTGCCGTCGATGAGGTTCATCGGCGGCGAGCCGACGAAGCTCGCCACATAGGTGTCGCGCGGATTGTTGTAGATCTCATAGGGCGTGCCGGTCTGGACGATGCGGCCATGGTTGAGCACGCCAACCTTGTCGCCCATCGACATCGCCTCGATTTGATCGTGCGTGACGAACAGGAAGGTCTGGCCAAGGTTCATCTGGATGTTCTTCAGCTCGGTGCGCAGCGCCTCGCGCAACTTGGCGTCGAGCGCAGACAGCGGCTCATCCATCAGGAACACGCGCGGCTTCCTGACGATGGCGCGACCGATCGAGACGCGCTGCATCTCGCCGCCAGAGAGGCGATCCGTCTTGCGGTCGAGCAGATGCTCGATACGCAAGGTCTTGGCAACGCGGTCGACACGCCTCTTGATCTCGTCGGGCTCGATGCGGCGGATTTTCGGCTTCAGCGGGAATTCGAGATTTTCGCGCACCGTGTAGCGCGGATAGAGCGAGTATTGCTGCAGAACCAGCGCCACGTCGCGCTCGGCCGCACCCCAGTCAGCGACATCAGCGCCGTCGATGAATATCTGCCCTTCGTCCGGTTTTTCCAGGCCGGCGATCATGCGCAGCGTCGTCGTCTTGCCGGCGCCGGTCTCGCCGAGCAGCACGAAGAACTCGCCGTCGGCAATGTCGAGATTGAGCCCGGTCAATGCGGTGTGATTGCCGAATGCCTTTGAGATGTTCTTGAGCTGG
The DNA here is from genome assembly GCF_055811595.1 of Mesorhizobium sp. WSM4814. NCBI lineage: Bacteria > Pseudomonadati > Pseudomonadota > Alphaproteobacteria > Hyphomicrobiales > Phyllobacteriaceae > Mesorhizobium > Mesorhizobium sp. WSM4814. The sequence goes on along the minus strand of NZ_JBVVQT010000027.1, from coordinate 26,315 downwards.
ATATGGGCCATCAGAGTCTCACCCCCAGCGAATTGCCGCTTGCCGTGTCGAAGAAATGCGCCTGCGCCGGGTCGAGCTTGGCGAAGACCTGGACCCCCGCCTTGCCGACGAAACCGGAACGGGTTCGGGCGCGCAGCATCTGTGTCCCGACCTTGAGGTCGACGATATCGTATGAGCCGAGCGGTTCGATGATGCGCGCCTCGACCGGCAGATAACCGTCCGCCGGGTCGCGCGAGACCATCACGCCTTCGGGGCGAATGCCGAGTGAGAGGCGGTCCTGCCCGGCGTTCGCGGCGTCGAGCTGGCCGACCAGTTCGGCCGGGAAAACGAACCCTTCCGCGGCACCGTCGACGGTGACCCTGGCGCCCGAGCCGTTCATCGTCACCGCTGCGTTGGCAACGTTCATCACCGGCGAGCCAACGAATTGCGCGACGAACAGATTGGCCGGGTGCTTATACACTTCCGATGGGCTGCCCACCTGTTGCAGAACGCCCTCATGCATGATGACGATGCGGTCTGCAAGGCTCATAGCCTCGATCTGGTCGTGGGTGACGTAGATGGTGGTCGAGCCCTGCTTGATGTGCAGCCGCTTGATCTCCGCGCGCATCTCCTCGCGCAGCTTGGCGTCGAGCGCGCCGATCGGCTCGTCCATCAGCATCGCCTTCGGCCGCCGCACCAGCGCCCGGCCGATTGCCACCCGCTGCATGTCGCCACCCGACAACGCCGACGGCTTCTTGCCGAGCAGATCGTTGATCTGCAGCACTTTGGCGACCGAGCGCACCTCGCCGTCGATCTCCGCCTTGCTCTTGCGCATGGCGCGCAACGGAAAAGCGATGTTCTCGTAGACGCTCATATGAGGATAGAGTGAGAACGACTGGAAAACCATCGCGATGTCGCGGTCGGCAGCCTTGAGATGCTGGACCGGCTTGCCGTCGATGAGGACGTCGCCGCCGTCGATCGTCTCCAGCCCGGCGATTGCGCGAAGCGTCGTCGTCTTGCCGCAGCCCGACTGGCCGAGCAGCACGATGAACTCGTTGTCGTCGATCTTGAGGTTGAGGTCCTTGATGACCTGGACGGCGCCGAAGAATTTCTGGACACCACGAAGCTCGATCTGGGTCATGCGTGACCTTCTTTTTCCGGTGCGCCGGTCGCCTTCGGCTCCTGCCTTGGACCGACCCAGCCCGTCATCATGAACGTCAGCAGCCCGACGATGATGATCGTCAGCCCGTAACGGTGCAGGAAGAGGTTCCACGGCTGGCAGAGCGCGATGATGCCGAGCACCATCACGATCTCGGCCGTGCGCTGGATTGTAGCGTGGCGGATCATTTGCGGATCGCTCCGAAGGACATGCCGCGCAGGAGGTGCTTGCGCAACAGGAAGGTGAAGATGGCGACCGGCAGCAGGAACAGGAAGGTGCCGGCGGCGATGACCGTCCAGTCGGGCAGGCCGGAACCGACCTGGCTGGGAATGAACGGCGGCGCCGTCTGGGCACGCCGGTTGGTCATGATCAGCGCGAAGGCATATTCGTTCCACGCGGTGATGAAGCAGAATACGGCGGTGGCGGCGATGCCGGTGGCCGCCTCCGGCAGCACGATCTTGAAGAAGGCCTCCATGCGCGTATAGCCGTCGACGAGCGCCGCCTCCTCGTACTCCTTCGGAATTTCGTCCATGAACCCCTTCATCAGCCAGACCGAGAAGCTGAGGTTGAAGGCGGTGTAGAGGATGATCAGGCCCCAATGCGTGTCGTTGAGGCCGACGACCCGGTACATCAGGAACATCGGGATCGCCACCACTACCGGTGGCAGCATGCGCGTCGACAGGATGAAGAAGAGCAGGTCCTGTTCCCCCTTTATCTTGAAGCGCGAGAACCCGTAAGCCGTGAAGGTGCCCATGCCGACGGCGAGGATCGTCGAGGTGATGGCGACGATCAGCGAATTCATGAAGCGGCTCGGATAGCCGGACCACTGCACCTCGCCCCTGCCCGAACGCACCACCTTCTCGCCGCCGTCAAACACCAGCCGCTCCCACCACGGGGCGGCGGCGTATTGTTCCGGCGTCGGCGCTGTGCGCAGTTGCGAGCGCTTGGTGAACAGCTTGACGAAGGGCGATATCTCCGGCTGGAAGACCACCGTCGGCGGGATGGTGGTGGCGAGGTTGCGCGGCTTGAACGCCGTCGAGGCTATCCAGTAGATCGGCGCCAGGAAGATGATCGTGACGATCAGCACGCCGACGATGGCGAGCTTGTTGAGCGAACGCTCGGCAGAGGTGGTGACAGCGGCCATGCTAGCGCTCCTTCACCTTGTTCAGGTATTTGACGTAGATGTTGGTGATCGCCAGGATCATGATCAGCACGATGTACGCGAGCGCGCAGGAGCGCCCGGTCTGCCATTCCTGGAACGCCATCTTGTAGAGCCGGATCGAGATCACCTCGGTGGTCGGCTGGCTGGTCAGGATGTAGGCGAGATCGAATGTCTTGAACGCCTCCATGGTGCGAAAGATGATCGCGATCATCAGGATCGGCGCGACCAGGGGCAGCGTAATGCGAAAGAAGGTATAGAACGACCCGGCGCGGTCGATCGCGGCCGCCTCGTAGAGGTGCTTCGGCACTGCAGACAGGCCGGCGAGCGACAGCAGCATGACGAAGGGCGACCACATCCAGATGTCGGTGATGGCAACCGCGTAGAGCGCCATGTCGGGGTTGGACAGCCACTCGAAGGAGCCGAGGCCAAGCGTATAGTTGATGATGCCGAAGGACGGATCGTAGAGCAGTTTCCAGAATAGGCCGACGACAGCCATCGACAGCATCATTGGCAACAGCAGCAGTGTCGTCAGCAGGCCCTTCAACGGGATATCGCGGTTGAGCAGCAACGCCACGCCGAAGCCGACGATGACCTGGCCGACTACGGAGACGATGACATATTTGGCGGTGATGGCGAAATTCGACCAGATGAACGGGTCGTTGAGCAGCTCGCGGTAATTCTGCAGTCCGACGAAATTGGCCGCCGCGGGGCTCGACGCGCGAAAGTCGGTGAACGAATAGCCGAGCGAATAGAGCAGTGGAAAGATGTTGAAGACGATCAGGAAAACGATCGTCGGAATGATGAAGAGATTGCGGATCGTGAGGTCGCTCATGCCGCGGGCGGCGGAGCGCGAGTTGGGATCCAGCGTGGTCATGACTGCAGTGGCCAAGGCCCGTTCCTTCCTTGTCCGGAAAAGAAAACGGAAGGGGCGGCTCCCGCCCCCTCCGAGCGTTAGTGCCGTTTACTTCACGCGGTTGTATTTCTTGAACGTCGCGTTCCAATCCGCGGCGAGCGCATCGAGCACTTCCTTGGCCGTGCCCTGATTGCCGGTGATGTAGGGATAGACGCGTTGGTTCATCTGGATGAGCAGCTCGGCATATTCCGGCGTCGCCCAGAAGTCCTTCACCTTGAACATGGTTTCGTAGAAGGCCTTGTTGTATGGCGTGGCGTTCTGGAATTCAGGCGACTCGAGCACTTTGGCACTTGCCGTGTAACCGCCGAGTTCCGCCCATTTCTTCTGCGTCTCGTCCTTGATGAACCATTCCAGGAACTTCATCGCCTCTTCCTGATTCTGGGAATAGGAGACGACGGAGATGCCCTGGCCGCCGAGCGCGGCGAACTGGTCGCCGTTCGGTCCAGGAGGGTTGGCGAAGAAGCCGGTGACCTTGGCATTCGGGTTGGAGGCTTCGTTGATCAGCGCTGGGAAGAAAGCGAAGTAGTTCATGCTCATCGCCGCCAGGTTCTCGGTGATCGCCTGGTTGTCCTCGATGAAGAAGCTCTTGGCCCAACCAGGAGGGGTGAAGGAATAGAGCTCCTTGTAGGCCTCGAGCGCCTTGACGTTCTGCTCGGAGTTGATGATCCCGTCGACCTTGTAAGTGGCATAGTCGCCAAGCTCGCCGCCGAAGGAGAAGATGGCGTTCTCGACGCCCATCACTAGAGCGTCGTAGGAGTTATCGGTATAGATAGCGACGCCGTAGCGCTTCTCGTCGGGACGGTGGAAGAATTCGGCGATGTCGCGCAGCTGCTTCCAGTCCTTAGGCACGCCGAGATCGTAGCCGTACTTGGCTTTGAAGGCCTCCATCTCCTTCGGATCTTCGAACCAGTCCTTGCGATAGGACCAGCCGACCGCGTCGCCCTCGGCCGGGATCGACCAGTATTTGCCGGAGTTGGATGGATATTCGGCGTAGTATTTCACCGTCGCCGGCGCCATCACTTCCTTCAGATTGTGCTTGTTGAAGAAGTCGGTGAGGTCGACATAGTGACCGGCCTCGGAGGCGGCGCCGATCCACTGGGAATCGCCGACGACCATGTCGTAGGCGCTGCCCTTGGCGTTGAATTCGGTGAACGCCTTGGTCTGGAAATCCCCCCACGGCGTCGTCTCGACCGTGACCTTCACGCCGCTCTCGGCCTCATAAAGGTTGACCAGTTCCTGCAAATAATTCGCCGGATCCCATTCAGCCCAGAATATGGTGAGTTCCTTATCCTGCGCGTAGACGGACGTTCCGCAGGCGAGCACTAAGCCGATACCAGCAAGCATGCTGGTCATTGTCTTGCGCATGATGATTTCCTCCCTTGTGCGCATTCTACCGTATCATCCGAGCCGGCGGCGAGGCCGGCCCTGGTAGTTCCTTCCGTGATGGCGCCGTTCCGGTTTTCGAGCCTCCTCGCCCAACCGGAAATGGCTCGCAGCCCCCACATTCGACCCGCTATATCGTCCTGATCTGGTATTACCAATTTCGGACGCACGTCAAGCTCTTTCTTGGACGATGGCGGGGCCTCAGACAAGCAGATTTCAGCAACATCTGTCTGTTTTTCTTAAATTTTCCTACTCGTTGATACGCAAGGCCCTTGTTCGCGCTACGAAACGCCGACTATTGTCAGTAGTAGGCATCCCCATCTGGTCGAACCAGATCGATACTATTCCGCAGCTGTCGCCGGCGCAGGTCTGTTTCCTCCAGCCATCGATTCCATCACTGCAGCCCGCACCAGCGCGCCGGCTGCCCATTGCGCTACCGACATCATCTTGCGGCTGTCCAGTCCCCATATATCCTTCAGCACGATCAGCACTTCGACGCCGAAGATCAGCGACAGGGCTTGTGCCAGGCGGTTGAATTCGCGTGGCGGCAGCCGGTGCTTGAGCGGTGCGATCGCGTCCTTGAGCAGATCGATGCGATGGCCGCGCGTGAAGGCCGGCTCGCCGTCCAGCGTGCCGGCCTGCCGTCGCGCCCACTGATCGAGCGACAGCTTCAGCGCCGCCTTGAACGTCGCCTCGAAGGCTTCGATGCGCGGCATGGCCGTGTCGAACAGTTCGACGACGCGGCGCTCGGGATCGGCTGAGGCCGATTTCCAGGTGAGGATCGGCCCGAGCCCTTCGTCGACCACCGCCTGCACCAGCGCCGCCTGGCTTGGAAAATACCGATAGGCGGTGGCGCGGGAGACTTCCGCCGCTTCGGCGACTTCGCTGACCGAAGGCGTGGCGCCCGCCTGCATCAGCCTTGTCGCCGTCTCCAGCATCAGCCGCCTTGTGCGGGCGCGCGGCCCGCGCGCTGCTCCAGAACCGGCGTCGTCGGGCACTGCGGCTGGTTGACGTGAGACATTCATGTCAATATGATACGCACGTCTCAAAAAATTGCAATGGCCTTTCGCGCTGCCGAACGGCCGGGGCAAAAGAGCGGCCGGCAGCAACGCCGAGTGCGCCTCGAACCGGGGAAACGCAATGAAGCGCGTCTATGTGGTGGGCACCGCCGACACCAAGGGTGAGGAACTTGCCTTTCTGGCCGATGCGGTCGCCGCCACCGGAGCTGCTGTCGCCCGCGTCGACGTCGGAACGCGCAACGCGACCGTGCCGGTCGATGTCTCGGCCGAAGAGGTCGCCGGCCACCATCCCGACGGCAGCACCGCCGTGCTGGGCGTCGACGACCGCGGCACCGCGGTGGCGGCAATGGCCATCGCCTTCGCCCTGTTTGTCCAGTCGCGCACCGATATATCAGGAGTGATCGGTATCGGCGGTGGTGGCGGCACTTCGATCATCACGTCAGGCATGCGCGCGCTGCCGCTCGGCATGCCCAAGATCATGGTCTCGACGCTCGCCTCGGGCGACACCGCGCCTTATGTCGATGTCTCCGACATCGTCATGATGCCGTCGGTGACCGATATGGCCGGCTTGAACCGGCTGTCTCGCGTGGTGCTGCACAACGCTGCCCAGGCGATAGCAGCCATGTCTGCAAAACCGGCACCGCCGCCCGACGGCAAACCATCGATCGGGCTCACCATGTTCGGCGTGACCACGCCGTGCGTGACTTCGATCGCCGACGAGCTTCGTTCGACCTATGACTGCATGGTCTTCCATGCCACCGGCACCGGCGGCCGCACCATGGAGAAGCTGGCCGACAGCGGCTTGCTGTCCGGCGTCATCGACATCACGACGACAGAAGTCTGCGACCTCCTGTTTGGCGGCGTTCTGCCGGCAACCGAAGACCGTTTCGACGCGATCGCCCGCACGAAACTGCCCTATGTCGGCTCGGTCGGCGCGCTCGACATGGTGAATTTCTGGGCGCCGCCGACCATTCCGGAACGCTATAGCGGACGGCTGTTTTACGAGCACAATCCGAACGTGACGCTGATGCGCACGACGCCTGACGAAAGCCGCAGGATCGGCGAATGGATCGGCGCCAAACTGAGCCTCTGCGACGGTCGGGTCCGCTTCCTCATTCCCGAAAAAGGCGTTTCGGCGCTCGACATCGAAGGCGGCGCCTTCTTCGACCCTGAAGCCGATGCAGCACTCTTCGAGGCCATCGAGCGCACGATCATGCCGGATAACACACGTCGCGTGGTCCGCTTGCCGCTGCACGTCAACGATCCCGAATTCGCCAAGGCTGCGGTTGCGGCTTTTCTCGACATCGCCAGACAGTGAGAGACGAAGCCATGCCCGCCATACCGCGCAAGAAGATCCTGGAAAAGTTCCGCAAAATGATTGCCGGCGGCGTGCCGATCGTCGGCGGCGGCGCCGGCACCGGGCTGTCGGCCAAGGCCGAGGAGGCCGGCGGCATCGACCTGATCATCATCTACAATTCCGGCCGCTACCGCATGGCCGGCCGCGGCTCGGCTGCCGGCCTGCTCGCCTATGGCAACGCCAACGAGATCGTCAAGGAAATGGCCTATGAGGTGCTGCCGGTGGTGAAGAAGACGCCGGTGCTGGCCGGCGTCAACGGCACCGATCCCTTCGTCATCATGCCGCTGCTGCTGGCCGAGCTAAAGACGATGGGTTTTTCCGGCGTGCAGAACTTTCCGACCATCGGCCTGTTCGACGGCCAGATGCGGCAGAGTTTTGAGGAAACCGGCATGGGCTTCGGGCTCGAGGTCGACATGATCGCCGCGGCACACGAACTCGATCTGCTGACGACGCCCTATGTATTCAACCCCGATGAGGCGCGCGCCATGACCAAGGCCGGTGCTGACATTGTCGTCGCTCATATGGGGGTGACCACCGGCGGCTCGATCGGTGCGACGTCGGCCAAATCGCTCGACGACTGCGTGACCGAGATCGACGCCATCGCTGAAGCGGCGCGTGCGGTACGCAAGGATGTCATCCTGCTTTGCCATGGCGGGCCGATCTCGATGCCGGACGATGCCCGCTATATCCTCGAACGCTGCAAGGGCCTGCACGGCTTTTACGGGGCAAGCTCGATGGAGCGGCTGCCGGCGGAAGCGGCGATCGCCAGGCAGACTGCCGATTTCAAGGCGGTCTCGCTGGAGCATCGGACCCAAAAGTCGGAACCGGTTTTGGGAAAATCCGATGCGCAAACGAAAAAAAGCGGCGCCAAGACGACCGCGAAGAAAAAGAAGGGATGAGACGATGACCGACAAGAGCAAGGTGTTTGTCTACCCGAAGGATGTCAGCGCCTTCGGCTTCGACTGGGGCAGGCTGTCGTTGACGGTGGCTCCCGAGGTGAATGGTGCTGCGCGCTTTTCCGGCGGCGTCGTCGACCTGCCGTCCGGCAAGGGCCACACGCGCCACAACCATCCGGGCGCGGAAGAGATCATCTTCGTCATATCAGGCAATGGCGAGCAGATGGTCGAGGACGAGGACGGCAATCCGGTCGTTGAGAAGGTCGGCCCCGGCTGCACCATCTATGTGCCGGAAAGCCGCTTCCACTCGACACTGAACACCGGCGATGCGCCCATGCAGCTTTTCGTCGTCTATTCGCCGGCCGGGCCGGAACTGGCGCTGCGCGACCTGCCGGACTTCAGGCTGCTGCCGCCGGGTGGGAAGTGATCTCTGCACACCCGCCTCCTTGTTTGCGGCAGGGCTAATCGCATTTGTAGTTGCCCCCTCATCCGGCCGCTTCGCGGCCACCTTCTCCCCGAGGGGAGAAGAGATAGACGCCGTCGCTGGCGATCTCCTCTCCCTCCGGGGAGAGGTCGGATTGTCCCGAATTGCCCTTTGCAATTCGGTTGGCAATCCGGGTGAGGGGGCAGCGCCTTCATTGCAGTGCTGTCAAACCCCGCCCCGGTTCCAGCCCCTGCCCCGGTCGCCGAACATGACGTAGCCGCTATCGGTGACCGCCAGCGTGTCCTCAAGCTTGATGAAGCCGCGCGTCGGGTGCAGCATCGTCGTCTCGACCGAGAGCACCATGTTTTTCTCCAGCGGTTTTTCGGCATAGGTGCCCTCATAGGTCACCGGATGATTGGTCATCAGGAACGGCGCTTCATGGGTGATCAGCCCCATGCCGTGGGCGAAGAAATCGGTATACGGCGCGACCTTCGACGCTTTCAGCACGCCTTCCGCGTAGGATATCATCTCACCACCCAGCGTGCCGGCGCGCACCATGGAAAAGGCCGCCTGCTGCACCGCCTCGACTTCGGCCAACAGATCCTCGAGTTCGGCATCCGGCTCGCCCAAAATGCCCATGCGGCAGAGGTCGCCGATATAGCCGTGATAATTGCCGCCGGAATCGATCGACATCACCTCGCCCTTCTTCCAGGCCTGCGGCGAGCCGGCGCGGTTGTGGCTGGAGCCGAGCGTCAGCAGGCAATATTCGAAATGCGCGCCGCGATTGGTCTCCTCGCGCCGCAGCTGCTCGATGATCTCGGTCTTGGTCGTGCCTTCGCGGGCCCAGGCAATGGTCGCCAGCATGGAATCGGTGATCAGTTCGGAGGCGATGCGCAACTTCTCCAGCTCCGCATCCGTCTTGATCGCCCGCATCCGCTCCAGCATATCGGTCGCATCGATCAGCCTGGCATCCGGCAGCGCCTTGCGGATCAGCGTGTAGGCATCCGACGGCAGGAAAGCCGGCTCGATGCCGATGCGGGCGTCGCCCTTGCCGATTTTCGCCAGGTGCTCGACCGCGAGATTGGCGGCGTCGAGCGTGCCCCAGCAGGCGGCGTGCAAGGTCGGCGTCCAGAACGGGTTGTTCTGGTGCTCGGCGCCCTCCATGCGGTTGCCGATATAGGCGGCGTGGTCCGGGCCGCCCTTCTCGTAGACCACGATAGGCAGATAGCGGCTGTGGCCGATCGCATCCATGGCAGCGAAGAAGATGAACTTGTAGCCGCCAAGCAGATACTGCGTGTTGTGCTTGGAGGTGGCGAGCAGCACATCGATGCCGGCTTCCTCCATCAGCCGGTCGACCCTGGCATGATCGAACGGGATGGTGCTGACGGCATTCTTGCCCGGAACGACGTACATCTTTCTCTCCCTGAATTCCCTGACCGGCCGATCGGATCGCGGCAGTCTCCAGTCTGGTCTTGCCGAGACAAGTCTGGTCCTACCAGATAAGGTCGGATTGAACCGCTTCCCTGTAACTGGTCCAGCGGACAAAATTTTCAAAGCCACATGAGGATGCGCCAAATCCGTCGCTGGCGAAACCCTCGGCAAGGCTCATAATCACCCTTGCAAGGATGCCGTCCGGCGTCCGAGGGTAGTGGCCACGCGGCCGAGTGGCTGAGAGGGACGGAGTTCGATCATGTCAGAGGTCACAATTTCCAGACGCAGCGTGCTTGCCGGTTCGGCACTCCTGCTGGCTTCGACGGCGCAGCCGACGATCGGCTGGGCACAGACGCCGAAGAAAGGCGGGCGACTGGTCGTCGCCGCCGATTCCGAGCCGCGCAACCTCAATCCGGCGATCGTCGCGTCCAACGGCGTCTTCTTCATTTCGAGCAAGATCGTGGAACCGCTGGCCGAGGCGTCCTTTGACGGCAAGGACGGGCTCGACCCGCGCCTGGCGACAAGCTGGGAGGGCGCCGCCGACGGCTTGTCGGTAACGTTCAAATTGCGCGAAGGCGTCAGATGGCATGACGGCAAACCCTTTACCTCCGCCGACGTCGCGTTCTCGGCGCTGCAGATCTGGAAGCCGCTGCAGAATCTCGGCCGCACCGTGTTCAAGGATCTGGAGACGGTCGACACGCCGGACGAACTGACGGCGGTGTTCAAATTCGCCAGGCCGACACCATTCCAGCTGATCCGCAACGCCTTGCCGGCGCTGACCAGCGTGGTACCGAAGCACATCTACGAGACAGGCAAGATCGAGGAGAACCCGGCCAACAATGCGCCTATCGGCACCGGCCCGTTCAAATTCGCCGAACACAAGCCAGGCGAATATTACCGGCTGGAGAAGAATGGGGACTATTGGGGCAAGGACCAGCCTTACCTCGACGAGATCATCTATCAGGTGCTGCCCGACCGCACCTCGGCGGCAAGCGCGCTCGAGGCGGAAGAGATCCAGCTCGCCGCCTTTTCCGCGGTGCCGCTGGCCGATCTCGACCGCATCTCAAAAGTGCCTGGCCTCAAGGTGATCACCAAGGGTTATGAGGCGCTGACTTATCAGCTCGTCGTCGAGATCAACCATCGCCGCAAGGAACTGGCCGACCTGAAGGTGCGCCAGGCGATCGCCCACGCCATCGACAAGGATTTCGTCGTCAAGACGGTGTTCCTCGGCTATGCCGCCACCGCCACCGGCCCGGTGCCGAAAAACGATCCGCAGTTCTATACGGCCGATGTGCCGACTTATGCCTTCGACGTGGCCAAGGCCAACGCCCTGCTCGACGAAGCCGGCTACAGCAAGGGTGACGACGGCAAGCGCTTTTCGCTGAAGCTGCTGCCGGCGCCCTATTTCAACGAGACCAGGCAGTTCGGCGACTATCTGCGCCAGGCGCTCGCCGCCATCGGCATCGAAGCCCAGCTGGTCAACAACGACTCGGCCGCGCATATCAAGGCCGTCTACACCGACCACGCCTTCGACCTTGCGGTCGGGCCGCCGGTGTTCCGCGGCGATCCGGCGATCTCGACCACCATCCTGGTGCAGAGCGGCATCCCGGACGGGGTGCCGTTCTCCAACCAGGGCGGCTACAAGAACGACGAACTCGACGCCCTCATCGCCAAGGCGTCCGAGACACTCGACCCCGCCGCGCGCACGGAACTTTACAAGGAGTTTCAGAAAAAGGTCGCAGCCGATCTGCCGCTGATCAACGTCGCCGAATGGAGCTTCATCAGCGTAGTCAGAGACACGGTTGGGAATGTCGCCAACAACCCACGCTGGGCGGTGTCGAACTGGGCGGACACTTATTTGGAATCGTGACACACTCGCTCGGATGAGAATTCGCAGCGAAGTCTGTGTGGAAACTTGGTCAGATGCCGAGTTCCTTCACACCCCCCTCTGTCCTGCCGGACATCTCCCCCGCAAGGGGGGAGATCGGATGTCATCGGCGATTTCGCCAATCTTCAACGCAGCAGGCAGACGAGCCGACGTTGCGGCCAGCCAATCTCCCCCCTTGCGGGGGAGATGTCCGGCAGGACAGAGGGGGGTGCCTGGGCGGGGCATTTCTCACGATCGGCACATCGCCAAGCAGCCGGTGCCGCCATGACCCGCGCGCTTCTCCTCCTTCGCCGTCGGCTCGTCGGCAGCGTCTTCGTGCTGCTGATTGTCGTGATCGGCACTTTCCTTTTGCTGGAAGCCGCCCCCGGTGACGCGGTCGACGCCTACATCGTCTCGACCGGCGGAGACGCCGGCATGATCGAATTGCTGCGCCATCGTTGGGGCCTCGACCAGTCGGCGCTGACGCGGCTGGCGACCTATCTCTGGGCGCTGCTGCATCTCGACCTCGGCCAGTCGGTGACCTTTTCGCGGCCAATCCGCGACGTCATCCTCGAGCGCCTGCCCAACACGCTGCTGTTGATGGGCAGCGCCACCGCGCTCTCCTTCGGGCTCGGCTCGGCGCTCGGCATCTATGCCGGCGCCAGGCCCGGCGGCTTTCGCGACCGCTTGCTGTCGATCGGCTCGCTGGCGCTCTATGCCGTTCCCGGCTTCTGGCTCGGGCTGGTGCTGATCATCGTCTTTGCCGTCGACCTGCGCTGGTTCCCGATCGGCGGCATCGAGAGCATCGCGTCGGGCAAGACCGGCCTTGACCGCTCGGCCGATATCGCCCGCCATCTCGTGCTGCCGGTGTCGGCACTCGGCTTCATCTATCTGGCACTCTATCTGCGCATGATGCGCGCCGGCATGGCCGAGGTCTGGCGACAGGATTTTGTCCTCGCCGCCCGCGCCAAAGGGCTCTCCCGCCGCCGCATCGTGCTCGCCCACGTTGCCCGCAACGCGCTGTTGCCGCTCGTCACGATGCTCGGCCTGCAATCGGCGCAGATGCTCGGCGGCAGCGTCGTCATCGAAAGCGTCTTTTCCGTTCCCGGGCTCGGCCGGCTGGCGCAGGAAGCGGTGGCAGCGCGCGACACGGCGCTGCTGCTCGGCATCATCCTGGTCAGCGCCGTTCTGGTCATCGTTATCAACCTTCTTGTCGACATCGGCTACGCCTTCCTCGATCCGCGCGTCGGCGCCAGCGAGGCCAGCGCGTGAGCCGGCTTCGCCGCTTTCTTCGCACGCCGGAAGCGGTCGCCGGCGCGATCATCCTGGTAGCGCTGTTCGCCATGGCGCTGACAGCGCCGCTGTTCTTTCCCGGCGATCCGCAAGCCATTGCCGGGCCGGCATTGCTGCCGCCCTTTCAGGACTGGTCGCTGCCGCTCGGCACCGACCGGCTCGGCCGCGACGTGCTGGCGGCGCTTCTTCACGGCGCCCGTACCTCGCTGGCGGTCGGGCTGGCGGCGGCAGCCGCAGCCCTTGCCGTCGGCTCGATAGTCGGCACGCTGGCCGGCTTTGCCGGCGGCCTCGTCGACGAGGTGCTGATGCGCATCACAGACGCCTTCCAGACCGTGCCGAGCTTCCTGCTGGCGCTGGCTTTCGTCAGCGTCGTCGGGCCGTCGCTCGGCGTCGTCGTCGCGGCGATCGCGCTCGGCGCCTGGACGGGGCCGGCGCGCGTTGCGCGCGCCGAAGTGCTGTCGATCCGCGAGCGCGATTTTGTCGCCGGCGCCCGTGTCATCGGCATGCATCCGCTGGAGATCGCCTTTCGCGAAGTGCTGCCCAACGCTTTGCCGCCGGTGCTGGCGCTGTCGTCGGTGATCGTCGCCGCGGCGATCCTCACCGAGGCGGCACTTTCGTTTCTCGGCCTCGGCGACCCCAACCGCGTGACCTGGGGCGGCATGATCGCCGAAGGCCGCGCCGTGCTGCGCATCGCGCCCTTCCTGTCGATCATTCCCGGCATAGCACTCGTGCTGACCGTGCTCGGCGTCTACCTCGCCGGCGAAGGCGTCGTCGAAACGGCTGCGGTGAGAAGGAGCCTGTCGTGACGACGCTGCTTTCGATCCGCGATCTGACGGTGACCTATCGCCGCGACGGCAGCGAGGTGGCGGCGCTGAACCATGTCAGCCTCGATGTCGACGCCGGCGAGCGCTTCGCCATCATTGGCGAGAGCGGCTCGGGCAAGAGCACTCTGGCGCTGGCCATTGCCGGGCTGCTGCCGGGTTCTTCCAAGGTTGGAGGCTCGATCGAGTGGTTTTTGCCATCCTTTGGTGCCAAGGCACCCCCCTCGGAGGTCGCGACATCGGCTTCGTCTTCCAGGACCCGTCGGCCAGCCTCGATCCGGTAATGGCAGTCGGCGAGCAGATCGCGGAAGTCGCGCACACGCATCTCGGTCTTACTTGGTCGCAATCCTATGCCAAGGCAAAAACCCTGCTCGAACGCGTCCGCCTGCCCGACCCGGACGCCGCCTTGCACTCCTATCCGCACCAGCTTTCCGGTGGCCAAAAACAGCGCGTGGCGATCGCCGCGGCGATCGCGGCCGGCCCGAAACTGCTGATCGCCGATGAGGCGACCAGCGCGCTCGACACCATCGTGCAGGCCGAGATCGTCGCGCTGATCCGGCAATTGGTGGCCGAGGACGGCATGACGCTGCTGTTCGTCAGCCACGACATCGCGCTGGCCGCCGAGCTGGCCGAGCGCATCGCCGTGTTCCGGCACGGCGAGCTGGTCGAGCTCGGCACGACGGCGCAGATCGTCGCTAGTCCGCGCCACGCCTACACAAGAGCGCTGCTTAACGCCCATCTCGGCCTCGACGCCGAACCGCTGCTGCAGCAGTCAGGAGCGTCGCGGTGAGCAGTCCATTGCTGGCTGTTTCCGGCCTGACCAAACGATATCGCCGCGGCGGCAAAACAATAGCCGCCGTCGATGATGTCTCCTTTCATATCGAGGCCGGCGAGACGCTGGCGCTGGCCGGCCCTTCCGGCAGCGGCAAGTCGACGGTCGCGCGGCTGCTGCTGCGGCTGATCGAACCGGACGCCGGCCGCATCGAGTTCGAAGGTGGCGATTTCCTGTCCCTGAACGATACTGCGTTGCGCGCCCGGCGCGCGCGCGTGCAAATGGTCTTCCAGGACCCGCTCGCCGCCTTCAATCCGCGCGCCAGCGTGGCGCGCGTGCTTGACGATCCTTTGCGCATCCATGGCATCGCAGCCCGATCAGAACGCCCGCGCCGTATCGCTGCTCTGCTGGAGCGCGTCGGCCTGAGCGCTGATCTCGCCGCTCGTGCCATCCACGAGATCTCGGGCGGCCAGCGCCAGCGCATCGCGATCGCGCGCGCCATCGCCTCAAACCCGTCGCTGATCGTCCTCGACGAGGCGGTGTCCGCGCTCGACGTATCGGTGCGCCGGCAGATCCTGCAATTGCTGCTCGATCTGCAACGCGAGCAACGGATCGCCTATTTGTTCATTTCGCATGATCTCGGCGTCATCAGCGCCATCGCCCATCGTGTCGTCATTCTCGATGCCGGCCGCGTCGCCGAAAGCGGCAAGGCCCGTGCGGTCATCGGTGCCCCGCAGTCGGCGATCGGCAAGGCGCTGGTGGCGGCAGCGCCAAGACTGAACAGGACCGGCACGCAGGGCGACGCGGCCGATCGTCAGTAACCCAGCGCGCAACCATCCTTGCGTGGATCGGACGCGCCGGTAAGCGTGCCCTTGTCCCAGTCGATCAGCACCAGTTGGCCGCCGCCATGCGGCTCGGTTGGGATGGACACGTCGTGCCCGCGTTCGCGCAGGCCGGCGATGGCCTCGGCCGGAACGCCACGCTCGGCCTCCACTGCGTTCTGGCGGTAAAACACTCTCGGCGCATCCAGCGCCTCCTGCGGGTCCATGCCGAAGTCGATCATGTTGGTGAGCAAATGGACATGGCCGAACGGCTGATAGCCGCCGCCCATCACGCCAAACGGCATGACTGCCCTGCCCTTGGCTGTCACCATGCCCGGCATGATGGTGTGCATCGGGCGTTTCCCCGGTGCGATGCGGTTTGGGTGGTCCGCGGCCAGGCGGAAGCTGCTGCCGCGATTCTGCAGGACGACGCCGGTCCTGGGGCCGACCACGCCGCTGCCGAACGAACCAAAGGTCGAGTTGATGAAGCTGACCGCATTACGGTCGCGGTCGACCACGGAGATGTAGACGGTATCGCTCGGCTGAAGCTCCAGCCGTGGCAGATGCGTCATCGCGCGCGCCGGATCGATCTCGGCGCGAAGCTGATCGGCATGGGATCTGGACAACAACTGCTGCACGGGGACATGGACCTGGTTCTGGTCGCCGATGAAATTGTCGCGGTCCTGATAGGCAAGCCGCCCCGCCTCGATCTCGAGATGAAAGCGCTCGGCGCCGTTCGGTTCCAGCGAACCGAGCGAGAAGCCCGACAGCACGTTCAGCATGATCAGTGCCGTCAGCCCCTGGTTGTTCGGCGGCATCTGATGAATGTCGTAGCCTCGGTAGGATGTGCCGACGGGCCTGACATAGTCGCCCTTCGTCGCCGAAAAATCCTCGAGCGCATGCAGCCCGCCAAGCACGCGCAGACGCGAAACCATGTCGTCGGCGACCTCGCCTTCATAGAAGCCGGCACGGCCACGGCGCGAGACGATGCGCAAGGTCTCGGCCAGTTGCGGCTGCCGGTGCAGCTCGCCGGCCAGCGGCGCCTTTCCATCCGGCAGAAAGATCCGCGCGGCATGTTCGTCGGCGGCCAGCAAGGCAGCACTTTCGGCCCAGTCGAAGGCCACGCGGTCTTGGACGACATAACCCTGTTCGGCGTAATGTATGGCCGGAGCGAGCGCGGCGTCGATGCCCTTTCTGCCGTGATCCTCGAGCAGCCGGCACCAGGCGTCGACGGCGCCCGGCACGGTGACCGCATGCGGACCGGACTCAGGCAGTTCGTCGAGCCCCTTGTCCAGATACCACTGCGCCTCAGCTGCTGCCGGTGCGCGGCCGGAGCCGTTGAAGGCCAGAACCTCGCCTTGACCGTTGGGACAATAGAGGACGAAACAGTCGCCGCCGATACCCGTCGATTGCGGCTCGACCACCGCCTGCACCGCCGCCGCGCACACGGCTGCGTCCATTGCATTGCCGCCGGACCGCAGCATCTCGATCGCCGCCAATGTCGCCAGAGGGTGCGATGTCGCGGCCATCGCTTCCGTCGCACGAACCGGCGACCGTCCGGGGAGTTGGAAATCACGCATGCAGTTCAATAGCCTCCGACCAACCAGATGTGAACTGGCAACAGCAGCCAAAGGGCTGCACCAGCGAAAGCAGCACCAACGACGGAACGATCACCATGGCAGCGCTCAACCCTCGGAAGCTGCCGATCTCAATCAGCGAATCTGAAACTGTCCGTGGTGTAATCGGGGTAGGCATCCAGACTGTCGAAAAGCTCTGCCAGGTCACGGGTATCCGCCAATATTCCGGACAAGACCAGCGCTGTCGCCACGCCGGCACCAATTCCACCGGCGACATCGTGTTCGACGCTGTCGCCGACACAGACCACGCTGCTGCGGTCCGGGTTGCCCGCCAGCGCCAGCGCGGCGTCGAAGATCGGCGTGTAGGGCTTGCCGATGCGGGTGACGCTACCGCCGAGGCTCTCGTAGAGATCCGCAAGCTGGCCGGCGCCAAAGCGAGGCCCGACTGCCGTCAGCATGATCTTGTCGGGATTGGTGCAGAAGCACGGCACCTGCCGCATCGCTGCCGGCGCAAAAAGCCGGCGATAGTGCTCGATGTCGTAGCGATCGCCCTCACTGGCGGCGATCAGCACCAGCTCGGCATCGTCGCCGCCCCCGGTCAACACGAAAGGCAGGCCTTCAATCGCCGAGCGGTCGCCTTCGCGGCTGATCAGCAGGCACTTTGTGTTTGGGCGCAGCTTTCCGGATATCGCCATTTCGTGGAAGGACCGCCACGCGATCTCGCCGGAAGAGACAAATCGATCCCAGCTTCCTGGTTCGAAGCCGAGCTTCAGCAAGCGGGCCTCGTTGGGCCGCGCCCGCCTGCCGGAATTCGAGACCAGCACGATCGTCCTGCCTGCTCGCTTCAGCGCCGACAACGCCTCCACGGCGCCCGGATAGGGGTTCGTGCCGTCGTGCAGTACGCCGAACTGATCGAGCAGGAACACCTGATAGCGCTCGACCAGCGCTCCGATGCCGTCGAGATGGTCGACTGGTTTCGTGCTCACAACAGCCCCGCTGCGATTGCGCCCATCAGCGCCAGCCGCGCCGTGCCGGCGGCCGCCTCGTCCGAAAGCGCCGGCAGAAAATCGACACCCAGCTTGCGCTGCCGGATCGCGGTCCAGGCGGCGTTTGCCGCACCGCCGCCGACACTCCTGACCGACGTCAATTTGGGGGCGCCGAGTTCGGCAAGCCGGCGATAGCCGAGCGCCTCGATCGCCGCGATGCCCTCGAACATGGCTTTCACATAGTCGGCGTCGTCGGCCGGCCGCGGCGTCAGGCGTGGCGGCAGAGCAGGATCGGCCACGGGAAAGCGTTCGCCAACCGCGGGAAGCGGATAATAGTCGAGGCCGGTCTCGGTCATGGGGTCCATTGCCGCGCTCAATTCGATGATGCGCGCAAGAGAAAAATGCTGCGCCAGCACCTTGCCGCCCGAATTCGACGCACCACCCGCCAGATAGGCATCTCCCAGCCGGTGGCTATAGATGCCGAACTGCGGCGCCGAGATCGGCCGGTCGGAGAGGATCTTGATGGTCAGCGAGGACCCCAGCGCGGTGACGCCGTCGCCAACAGCCGCAGCCCCTGTCGCCAGGAACGACGCGCAGCCATCCGTCGTGCCGGCGACCACGGCGACGTCGCGCGCCAGGCCGAACCGGTCCGCGGCGCTCGCGGTGAGCGTTCCCGTGACGACGCCCGGCTTGACGACACGAGGAAGAAATTCCATGCGCATGCCGGTCGCCGCGATCCAGTCCGGCCAGCGCCGCGCCTCGACGTCGTAGCCGGTCTTCAGGGCATTGTTCTCGTCGCTGATATCGAAGCGGCCGGAGAAATTTCCCGCGATCCAGTCGGCCTGATGCAGCACCGCGGCGACGCCGGGCAGGCGCAGGAACAACAGCGCCTTGGCGAGACCGGACGTCGGCCCACGGGCTGCGCTCGCGGCCGGCGCCTCGCGCGCGATCATCGCCAGAATGGCGTCGTCGTCGACCTTGTCGTTGTACATCAACGGCTCGGCCAGCGGCCGCCCGGCGCCGTCGACCGGCAGCAGCGTGCCGGAAGTGCCGTCGACGGCGATCGACCGAACCGCCGCACGATCGATGCTCGAAAGCAGTTCCGTCAGCGCCGCGCCGACCGCTGACCACCATACGGACGGGTCGCGGGCATTCTGGCCAAATCTGTCGAGTGGAACGGCGGAACGCGCGGCAATCGAAAAGTCCGGCCGCATGGCGACGGCGCGGGCGCCTGATGTGCCGATGTCGATTCCGATCGAAAGCGGGCCGGTTGACAACGCCACCTCAGCTGCCGGCTGCATTGAGTTTCTGGCGATACTGCTCGGCGTCCCAGTTGATCAGTTCGTCGTTCTCGGCTGATGTCAGATAGTTCAGCTTCGCTTCGACGTCGACCCGCGCCGTCACGTCGGCGAGGCAGCGTTGCATGGCATTGGCGCCGGCACTGGCGTCGCCGCGCATCAGCACGCCAAGCCCGGGAAACAGGATCGCCACCGGTGCCGTGCCGCACCGTTCGGTGACACGCATCACGTCCTCACCGGCTCTCGCCACGACCGAACCCTGGCCGAGAAAGATGACGTGATCGGGATAGAGGCTGCCTCCTGACGCCATGCTGCAGCTTTCAGGATCGATCGCGACAGCATGCGCTTCGCCATCCGCCGGCAGCCTGTAACCACTGCGTCCGATGAGCGCCGTCAATGCCGCGATGTCTGGCTCCGCCACCTCGCGTGGCTGCCGCGCCAGAAGTCGTGTGATGCGACGCAGCAGCGCCTCGGCGCCGGCGACGGTCTCGGCTGCGACGACCAGGCCATGGTTGGCAAGGATCAGCACATCGACCCCAGGCCGAAGGCGCTCGGCAATGCCCTGGGCAAGCGGCAGGCCGGGCCGGCGATAGGGAACATACGCCCATTCGAGGCCATCGAGGCGCTTGGCGACTTGAGCCTCGCAGTCGGCCTGCACGGCAAGCGAAATGGTATCGACGCAGTGGACATGCAGAACGACGCGCTGCGGCATCAGCGCGTGAACCGTGGTCTCGATCGAAGGACGCAGCTTGCGGGCGTTGAGCGCCTCGATGGCGAAACCCTGTGGCTGATCGGCGGCCGGGTCGCGCTGTTCGACAGCCCTGAGCAGCGGCGGGATCGCCACCGGGACCATGATGTCCTCGGCGAGCGCGTCCTTCAACCAGGTGCCGGAAGCCTTGATCCAGAGAGTGTCGCCGGCTTTCAGCGACGTGTTGCCGCCCGCGGCCTGGGTCAAGTGCGGGTCGCGCCCGATGCTGGCCGAAAGCGACCGCAAAGCAGCCAGTTCCTGCGCATCCGCATTGATTGCCATCGAAACTCCTTCACAAACCGGCCGCCTAGGCCACGGCTTTGGATCCCGGTAGCCGGGACAGACGAGTGACGCTGGTATTGCAGATGCGAGTAAGTTACGTCAAGAGTGATCTTGTCCCACCAAATCGAGCTTGCAATCTGATCCGTGCTGAGTAACTTACACCAATTGCCGTGGCAAAATGGCATTTCGGGAGGGTATCCGTTGAGCGACTCCGGCCGCCAGCGTCAGATCGTCGAGCTGTTGCGGGATCGCCCCTTCGCCTCGGTGCGCGAGTTGCAGGAGCGCCTCGGTGTCTCGGCGGCGACTGTGCGGCGCGATATCGACAAGATCGACGAGGCCGGCGAAGCACGCAAGGTCTATGGCGGCATCTCGGCGCTCGATGGCGCTGCGCAGGCGGGCGTCGCCTATGCCCGGCCCTACGACGAGAACCGCGATCTCGCGGTCGAAGCCAAGCGGCAGATCGCCGCTCTCGCGGCGACCATGGTGCGCGATGGCGACGCCGTCATCGTGCATGGCGGTTCGACCTGCTTCCATCTCGGCGTAAAGCTCGCTGACCGCAACATCCGGCTCTATACCAACTCGATGCCGCTCATCGCCTATTTGAGCGACCACGGCCATTGCAGCCTGACCGTTGCCGGCGGCGAACTGCATCGCGAGCCTGGCATCATCCATTCGCTCACCCAGACGGTGCCTTTCTACGCATCGAAGTTCTTTCTTGGTGCGCAGGGCATCGGCCCGGAGGGCGTGCTGGAATCGCATCCGCTGCTGGTCCGCTCCATCGCCGAGCTCAGCCTGTGCGCCGACCAGATCGTGGTGCTGGCAGACAGCCGCAAACTGTCGATCCATGCGCGCAACGTCGCGCTGCCCTTGTCGCGCATCGGCACGCTGGTGACCGATGACGGCCTTTCCGATGCCGACGCACGCATGCTCGAAAACGCCGGCGTCATGGTGCGGATCGCCTCTGCCTCGGGAGCCGTCCAGTGAAGGTGGCTGTCCTCGACTTCGGCAAGACCAACTCGAAGCTGTTCGTCTTCGGTCAGGACGGGCAGATTCTAGGTGAGCGCCGGACCCAGCCGAACTGGACGCGCGAAGGCGGCTTCAGCGTGCTTGACGAAACCGCGCTTCACGATTGGGCGGCGCGCGCCGTCGGCGAAGCGGTCGACATCCATGGCATAGAGGGCTTGATGGTTTCGGGCCATGGCTGCACCTTTGCCTTGGTCGACGATGCGACGCTGACGCATCCGATACTCGACTACGAGCAGGAGCCGCCGGCCGAGATTGCCGCGCAGATCGATCGCCGCATTCCGGATTTCGCCGAGACCTTCTCGCCGCGCCTGCCGCTCGGCTTCAACTATGGTCGCCACATGCTGTGGCTGAAGACGGTGCAACCAAGCGTGTTCGCCGCCGTCAAATCGATCCTCGGTTATCCCCAGTACTGGAGCTGGCGCTTTGGCGGCCGGGCGGTCTCGGAGGTGTCCTATCTCGGCTGCCACTCGCATCTGTGGGCGCCGCGCAAGCGCGATTTCTCCAAGCTGGTCGACGCCGAGGGATGGCGCCGCCAGATGCCCGCCTTCGAGCGTGCCGGCGCGGTCATCGGCGAGCAGCGCTTCGGCGAGGCGACACGGCCGATCGCCATCCACAACGGTGTCCATGACAGCAATGCCGCGCTCCATGCCTATCGCCGGCAGGCGCCTGGGCCGGTCACCGTCGTCTCGACCGGCACCTGGGTCGTCGTGCTCAATCCGCACTGCCCGCTCGACGCGCTCGATCGCGACCGCGACATGCTGGTCAATGTCGATGTCGACGGCGGCCCGGTGCCGACCATCCGCTTCATGGGCGGCCGCGAATTCGCGACGATTAGCGCCGGCTGGGAGGGCGCAATCGACCGCTCCACAGTACAGCAGGTGATCGGCGCCGGCATCATGGCGCTGCCGAGCTTCGCGCCAGGTGGGCCGATGCCTGGCCATCGCGGCGAACTGGTCGGGCGCGCACCCACCGCGGAGGAGCGCGCGGCCGTGGCGCTGCTCTACGTCGCGCTGATGGTCGATCTGTGTCTCGACCTGATCCATTCGAACAACACGGTGATCGTCGATGGCGGGCTGAACAGTGGCGGCCTGCTTGCCAGCCTGCTGGCGCAGCTGCGTCCCGGCCAGGCCTTCATGCAGGGCGCCACGTTGGAGGGCAGCGCCACCGGAGCGGCGGCTCTGGCCTTCGAGAGTGTTGGACGCGAATTTGCCCCCGAGGCGCCGGAGCCGGTACGCGCCTCGAGCTTCACCGGGCTTGCCTTCTATCGCGATAGCTGGCGCGGCCTCGCCGCCGACCGAGGCGTCGCTGATGCCGCAGCGGGAGGCGCGCGATGACCGCCGCTGCCCGGATCGAAACCGTGCGCCAGCCGGTGCTGGAGATGCGGCACATCTCCAAGACGTTCGGCCCAATTCGCGCCTTGCAGGACGTATCGTTGACCGTTCACGCCGGTGAACTGCACGCGCTGATGGGCGAAAACGGCGCCGGCAAGTCGACGCTGATGAAGGTGCTGTCCGGCGCCTATCGGCCTGATCCCGGCGGCGAGATTCTGATCGACGGCACACCGGTCGCCACCGGCGATCCGATCAAGGCACGCGCCAACGGCATTGCCGTCATCTACCAGGAGCTGTCGCTGGCGCCCAACCTGACGGTCGGGCAGAACATCTTCCTCGGCAACGAGCCGAGACGGTTCGGCATCGTCGACCGCGACCAGTGCAATCGGCGCGCCAAGGAAATCATCGCACGGCTCGGCGTCTCCTTCTCGGCGCGCGCCCTTGTCTCCAGCCTGTCGCTCGGCGAGCGCCAGATGGTCGAGATCGCCCGGGCGCTGTCGACCAGCGCGCGCATCATCGTCATGGACGAGCCGACCACCTCGCTGACCTCGCGCGAGACCGACAGGCTGTTCGAGGTGATTGCGACGCTGAAGGCGCAGGGCATCGCCATCATCTACATCAGCCACCGCATGGAGGAGGTCTACCAGCTTGCCGACCGCGTCAGCGTGCTGCGCGACAGCGGCTATGTCGGCACGCTCGAACGCGCCGATCTGAACGCCTCGCGCCTCGTCTCGATGATGGTTGGCCGTGACCTGTCCGCCTTCTACAAGAAGGATCACCGCCCGCCGGACAGCAAACGCGCGATCGCACTGTCGGTGCGCGACATGTCGGACGGCAATCTCCTGAAAGGCTGCTCCTTCGACCTGCACAAGGGCGAAGTCTTGGCGCTGGCGGGCCTGGTCGGCTCCGGCCGCACCGAACTCGCGCGGCTGATCTTCGGCGCCGACAGGCACACATCAGGCACGCTGGAACTCGACGGCAAGCCGGTAGCCATCGGCTCGCCGCGCGAGGCGCTGGATGCCGGCATTGCCTATCTTACCGAAGACCGCAAGGAACTCGGCCTGTTCCTCGACATGTCGATTTCCGACAATATCAGCATGGGCGTGCTCGCCAGGGACGCGCAGGCCGGCGGCCTGCGCGACTTCGCCACGGCCGAAAGGCGCGCCGCCAAGGCCGTTTCCGACCTCTCCATCCGCAGCAGGTCGGTGCAGGCCAATGCCGGCTCGCTGTCGGGCGGCAACCAGCAGAAGGTGCTGCTTGCCCGCCTGCTCGAAACCGAGCCGCGGGTCCTCATCCTCGACGAACCGACCCGAGGCGTCGATGTCGGGGCGAAGTCGGAAATCTACCGGCTGATCGACGATCTTGCCAAAAAGGGCATCGCCATCCTGATGATCTCCAGCGAACTGCCGGAGGTGATCGGCGTCGCCGACCGCGTGCTGGTGATGCGCGACGGCACTATCGCTGGCGAGGTGACGGCATCCGAAGGCCAGCCGCTCAGACAGGAGGCAATCATGGAACTCGCAACGGGAGCGGCCAAGGGATGACCGACAAGAGCGGCCTGGGGATGACCGACAAGAGCGGCCTGGGGATGACCGACAAGGCAGCCGGGATGAGCGCGGGTGACCACGCGGTCGGCAGGAGCCGGCGGCTGCGCACCGCCTTCGCCGCGCTTGGCATGCTGCCGGTCCTGATCCTTTTGGCGGCCGGCTTCCAGATCATGAACCCGCGCTTCCTCACCGAGACCAACCTGTTGATCGTCACCCAGCAGTCATCGATCAACATCGTGCTCGCGGCCGGCATGACCTTCGTCATCCTGACCGGCGGCATAGACCTGTCCGTCGGCTCCATTCTTGCCGCCTCGGCGATGGTGGCGGTGATGGTGTCGCTGGTGCCGGAGTGGGGCATGCTCGGCGTGCCGGCGGCCATTCTGGTCGGCCTCGGCTTCGGCGTCATCAACGGGCTGCTCGTCGCCTATATCAAGCTGCCGCCCTTCATCGTTACGCTGGGTTCGCTGACCGCCGTGCGCGGCGTCGCCCGCCTGCTCGGCCAGGACACCACGGTGTTCAACTCGGACCTGCCGTTCGACTTCATCGGCAACGGGTCGCTGTTCGGCATCCCCTGGCTGGTCATCATCGCTCTGTCGGTCGTGGTGCTGTCCTGGCTGGTGCTCAAGCGCACCGTGCTCGGCACCTGGATCTATGCCGTCGGCGGCAATGCCGAGGCCGCCCGCCTCACCGGCATCAAGGTGCCCCTGGTGCTGCTCTTCGTCTATGGCGTTTCAGGCCTTCTCGCCGGCCTTGGCGGCGCCATGTCGGCGGCCCGGCTCTATGCGGCCAACGGGCTGCAGCTTGGGCAGTCCTACGAACTCGACGCCATTGCCGCGGTCATTCTCGGCGGCACCAGCTTCGTCGGCGGCGTCGGCTCGATCTGGGGCACGCTGATCGGCGGCCTGATCATTGCGGTGCTCTCCAACGGGCTCATCCTGGCCGGTGTTTCGGACATCTGGCAGTACATCATCAAGGGATTGGTCATCATCGTGGCGGTCGCCCTCGACCGCTACAGGCTCCAGGCGGGAGCAAGAACGTGATTGACCTTCGTCGCCGGCGTCAACGACCCGGTTTCATTTAACGCACCGTGAGAGGCGCGGGGCATCAGGAGGAAAACAATGAAGACCATCGCTAAACTGCTCTGCGGCGTAGCCCTCGCGGCCGTCGCCGTCGCCGTCGCACCGGCCTCGGCCAAGGACCTGAACAAGGTCGGCATCTCGGTCGGCCTGCTCGGCAACCCGTTCTTCGTCGCCACCATCAAGGGCATCGAGGACGCCGCCAGGAAGATCAACCCGAATGTCGAGGTGACGTCGGTGTCGGCCGACTACGACCTCAACAAGCAGGTCTCGCAGGTCGACTCGTTCATCGCCGCCGGCGTCGACGTGATCATGCTCAACGCCGTCGACGCCAAGGCGATCGCGCCGGCGGTGAAGAAGGCGCAGGCGGCCGGCATCGTGGTTGCCGCATTCGACGTTTCGGCGCCGGGCGCCGACGTCACCGTGATGACCAACAACGTCAAGGCCGGCGAAGCGGCCTGCCAGTATCTGGTCGACCACACCGGCGGCAAGGGCGACTATGTCATCCTGAACGGGCCGGCATCGTCGTCGATCCTCGAGCGGGTGAACGGCTGCAAGGATGTGCTGGCAAAACACCCGGACATCAAGATCCTCTCCGACGACCAGAATGCCGAAGGCTCGCGCGACGGCGGCCTGAAGGTGTTCCAGTCGCTGCTGACCCGCTTCGACAAGATCGACGCGGTGTTCGCCATCAACGACCCGACGGCGATCGGCGCCCAGCTTGCGGCCAAGCAGCTTAACCGCTCGGAGTTCATCTTCACCGCGGTTGACGGCGCGCCCGACATCGAGAAGGAACTCTCTTCCGGCACCTCGATGATCAAGGCCTCGGCCTCGCAGGATCCTTACGTCATGGCCGGCCAATCGCTGCAGATGGCAGCTGAAGTGCTCGCCGGCAAAAAGCCGGCCGAGGCCACGGTGCTGCTCGACCCGCAGCTGATCACGGCAGAGAACCTGAAGGACTATAAGGGCTGGACCGCGGCCCGCTAGCTAAAGCCTCCCAAGGCTGGTGGGGGGGGGGGGGGGGGGGGGCCCCCGGTTTTTTTTTGTGGGGGTGTGTTTGGAAAACCGCGGGGCCGCGGGGGGGGGGGGGGGGGGGGGGGGGCGGGGGCCGCGCGGGGGGGGGGGGGGGGGGGCGCGGGGGGGGGGG